>JAGWZB010000044.1 GCA_018969045.1 Planctomycetota bacterium
TCGAGTTCCGGGCAGAACAAGTACAAGTAAGCATTGCTGACAGCGACCGAGTACAAATCCAAAGCCTTGCCCGGATTACCGCTGCGTTGGTAACGTACCCCAAGGATGTATGCAAGCTCGGCGATCGCATACGTTTTCTCTGCACCCTTTTCGTCGGTAGCCACGCGCTGAAGATTCTCAAGCGCAAGTTCTGGATGATGATGAAATACATCCAAGACATCGTAGTGACGCAGCAGCGATATCGTGCGGCCAGTGGGCTGAGGACCAGAGCGATGCATCAGATTCAAAGCATCGCTAAGTGGATTGACTGGGGTTTTCCTGGGCTGCAAATAACGCTGCGACGTGCAACCCACCAGCACAAGACCGACAAGCAACAGCGCGATGATCCAATGCGATGCTTGCCTTTTCAATGCCGTAAACTCCTGAGCTGAACAAAATCCCAGGCGTTTCTTTAGCAAAACTAACCGGTAAACCGCAAGTTCGTTCCTGCGAGCTTGCTTCCAAGAAACTCGCGTTTTGGCTTCTTACCCCACCTGTTAAGTCAAAAAGCTAGCATTCAGACTTCGGGGGCATGGATCAACGTCGCTTGGTTTTTGAACTGGTCAAGAAGGCAGAGACAAAGAACAGGACCAATAATAGAGGAACACAGCAGCTACAAACCGTTCCAAAGACTCTCGAAATAAAGCTCGGATTTGGAGAATTAGGTTGGGTAGTCACACTGCCAACCGGGGAGTTAGGGACCCAACCACTTGGCACATTGCTTGGGATGCCAGTCTGATTTGCTTCGGAGGATCCCAGACCGGTGACTTTTTCATTGTTGGGTTTTGCCAGTGCTTTGAGAACTTCGGACACATCCAGATCTCCCAGGCCATCTAACATCGCGAAATCTTCTTGTCCTCCTGCTTGATCGGTATCGTTTCTTTCGGCCATGATTTCCTCGATGGCGTTGGCCAAAGAGGCTTGGTCATCGGCCCTTCGGTAGCTGTGGACCTTGGTCGCCAAAGAATGGTCGCCTCGCATATCGACGCCAATGGCGTCGATGATAATTCCCCGGGACAGAATATCAGGGAGGTATTGATCCAAGAGAACCTGGTCACTGGCTTCTCCATCGGTCACAACGATCAAGCGATAGGTGCCATAGATTTTCTTGGATCGGATCAAGAGCAATTCATCTGAGGCGATACGAAGGGCTTCACCCAGTGGAGTTCCTCCGTCGGCTCGCAGCGTGTTGATGCGCTGGATGGCTTCTTGTTCATTGACCGGTCCAATGGGAATGTACCAATGATTGCTGGCCCTGGCTCCGTTCAATAGCAGCAACCCCAGATTGGTTTCAGGACGAATCTGCTCAATCACCTTAGTTAGCGAACGTTTAGCGGTTTCGATCCTACTGCGGCGATCCCGTTTCATGATCTCTCTCATTGAACCGGAGTCATCCAATACGATGACAACATAGTCGTTGGAACCGGCATAAAGAGCGGTTCCAAGGGCACAGTAGATGGCTATCGATAGAAAGAACAACTGGGCGCGACGAATGGTTGCCATGGGACGATTTACCATTAAAAGTTGAAATCGGTCGGAGTAAGGGCCTCGGGATTGACTTTCACAATACGAAATTCAACCCGCATGTTCTCTTTGGCTTCGTCGATATTCCTAGGCTTGGGGATCACTGGTTCCATGATTCCCGCACCCACTGGAACGATCTGCGAAAGATCGACGGTAATGCCGGAGTCCTTGGCGTACTTTTCCAGTGACTTTTTGACCGCTTCGGCGCGTGCCAAGGAGAGCGTTAGGGCAGCTTGCATGGTCACGGCCGGATCGTTGCTACCTCCTCCAAACGAGCCGTTCTTGATCATATCGACGACTTCCTTGGTGCGGCTAAGATCCAGCGGCTTGCCGTTCATGAAGTACCGGTAGTTGCCTTGGGTGCCGTTTTGTTGGATGATCCCTTTGGCGGTTCCTGCCTTGATCAAATCCATCAGAGTTTTCGAGGGGTCGGCGTGGCCTCGGATCACGACGGCTGCATTTCCGAACTGGCTTGCTTGCTTGAGCGCTCTTAAAAATTCTGCTCCGTAACGGTCGCTTGAAAAAGTCTGCTCATTGGGTTCGAAGTTGATCGAAAAGCTCACGATGGTGTTGGCATCGAGGTTTTCACCCAGGAACATTTCTGCCGACTCTGCGCTGGGGTTGAATCGCTCGACGTTGGTGGGTTCGACGTATTGGACCCCTCCTAGCTCCGCCAATTTCTTGTAGTCAAAGTCGTTTGGTTCAAATCCTGCCCGCGCCTTGGCGTATTTCCATTGCGTTGCCAAATTGATCGAACGGGACATGACTTCCTCGAAACCGCTCGCATTCGATTTTTGCTTGAAGAATGCGATTTGTCCTGGTAGTCCGACAAAGCCGCAGTCAAGCAGCAGGCCGTGCACGTCCCCTTCGAGGGTCGGCAGAACCTCTTTGCCAAAGATCCTTTGGGACATGGATAATATTTGCTCGTATTCTTTGCCAAGTTTTCCACTCTCTCCAAAAGCTTTGCGCATCGCGACCAGTTGCTCGGTTGCCTTCAGATGCCCGGCGACAAATTTTTGGACCCATTCTTTGTTGGCATCGTACCAGTCGCGTCGGACTGCGTAGACATCGGCGATCGAGCGGCTCATTTGGACGGTGCTATTGACGACGTGGGCTCCCTCAACGGTTCCTTCGGCTCCTGTACCTGTTGCATCCAGACCGCTGGTCAGTCCGATCATGTCAGGTGTCACGACGCAGCAAGCATCGATGCTTGTGTCGTTTTTGAAAGCAGTCGCAGGGCCATCGGGTCCCGTGATGTCCTTGGTCCATACAATTTCAACATCCTCGCGATTTAAACCTGCAGCGGCCAGGGAGTCGTATAGCAAGCCGACGTGGGGGCCACCTTGCTGGCAGGCGATCTTTTTGCCTTTGAGTTCATTTAGGTTTTTGACCCCCTTTTTCGCGACGATGTGATCCCCGGCGCTCCAGGAGAGTTGCAGAATGATCACCGGTTTGGTCCTGGGATCAGCCCCCAAGACTTCACCTGCAAGACCGATCATGTGCATGGTTCCGCGAAGCATCGGGGATTTGCCCGAGACGTAGTTTCGGACTTGGCCGACAAAGTCATCCCCGGGGACTAGCTGCATGTCCAAACCCATCTGCTGGTAGCCCGAACCGGGTTTGGTCTTCAAGTCTCCGTTGGCCAAAAAGGTAGCGATATCCCCACCCCAAAAGATGTAGGGGACTTGAACGGTTTTGCTGGCTGCATTCGGCCCGCTTTCGACCGAACCGACCTGCACTGGCCCGACAAGCTGCGAAAAGAGTTCTTGGCCGTGACTTTTGGGAACTGCGGCAACGAGCAAAGCAAGGATCATTAAAAATCGGACGGCGTGCGTCATGGCAAGCTCCAAGGTTTAGGAATTACTAAAACGTATTTTTATAAGCGAGCTTAGGCTCTCTGTTTATCGAATCCCCATGGACTCTAGTAGGCGGATTTCTTCTTCCATCTGGGCGCGCTCTTGATCGGTTATTTCTGGATTTGGCAGCAAGGATCGCCTGGTGCAGTTGATCAGGGCCTGCAGGGTCTGGTATCTGCGGGTCTGCTTGATGGCAGGTTGCAAAAAGTCCCTGACGATCTCTTTGAGTTCGTCGGCATTCTTCGGCGGTATGGCTTTGAACTGACTGCGCAAGGCAGCGTAACCGGCAGAAGAAAAATCCTCTTCAAGCCCTTCTTTGTCGAGCCATTCGACAAGCTCTTCGTTGGCCAGTTTGGTCGGACCGAGCATCCAGCGGATAAACTCCAATCGGTCTTGGCCTGTGGGGTCAAGGATCGGGATGATCAAATCGCCGACGCGGCCCGGACGCCGAATGTCCGGGGAAAGCAAATGAATCCGTGCGGTCATGAGCAACCAAATCACTTTGCCGCGAAGTTTAGGATCGCTCATCATGCCCTGGATTTTTCCGGTCAGCCGCCGTTCGGTTTCGTGGGCTCCTTCGCCAACACCACCGAACTGAGTATCCGCCTCATCGACAAAGATGACGACCTTTTCGAGGGCTTCGAGGACCCGCCTCAATCTCTCAAAGATCACGTCGGTCTGCCCGAACCACTGACTCCGAATGTTTTTCAGGACCAGTACCGGCATGTCCAGTTCCGCCGCGACCGCTTCGAAAATAAACGTTTTTCCCCCTCCGATCGGCCCGGCGATGGCAGCACCAGGCAAAGCCCTATCATCAGGAAGCTTCATCCGGGGGATCAGATAGTCTCTGAGAAAATCTTTTAGTTTTGAGAACCCGATGACATCCTTGAGCGTCTGAATCGGCTTCTTGAATTCAACGACATCGTCCCCAAGCTGGGACTGGATAAACTGCTCGACCTGGAGCGTTGTATCCTGACGCTGAATCGGTTGCTTGGAGTAATCCGAAGCCAAAAGAAGTTGTCGCATCGCGTGCAATGAAAGTCCAGCGGTGGCTTCTGCAACCATATCGACCGAATCGATCACATGGCGATTCCCACTACTGGACGCATGCCACTGGGCGTAGTGTTTTCTTGACGCAAGGTCCGGCGATGGAATCTCTACGGTTAGCACCTGAGGCATCCTCGAAACGCGCTGATGAATCAAACTTCGTGACTCAGCAAGCAAGATCACATTGTCCTTGCCGTTGAAGAAATTCGGATCACCAAACCAATCGGTCACAATCGTGATTCGCCTAAGCTGTGCATCATTCATCTTGGAGACATCCCCGTCTCCGGATGGGAGCAAAATATCTCCCCCTTCGATGATGATCAGCAGATTCTCTTTCAAGCAGTTTCGCGAGCAAATCGTAAGCTGCCTCATGAACTCGAGCGCTTGTGTGGAATTGCCGATCGCGTCGCGCAGGTACTGGTCGAACTCCTTGCGCCTGAGCTCGAACTTGCTCCCATCTTGGAGCACTTCACGGGTGGCAACCGCATCGATGGCAACTCCGTTTTTCCAAGCGGTCCAAGCCTCACGGAGCTTGGAGCGATCCTCGTCAGAAATCCTAATCGGACCGTTGAGTTCATAGACCACTTGGATCAGACCAGGCACCTTGGTCTTGTTGATCAGAAATGGGATCAGCGGCAGATACTCGCGACCATCGTAGTACAAGTCATAGATGCTTCCAGAAATAACGATCGAACGAGCTTGGCCCGAGTTGATGGTCCGAGCAAGGTTGGTAAAGAAGGGGTACGATGCAGCCGGGACGTCTTGAGTGGGCAATTGATTGGATGGCTTGTCTGTCATACGAAATTAGCAAAACAATGAATGTCGTAATAGGATTGATGGAAGGCAGCACCGATTGGACACTACTTTGCGACTTACCAAGGCCCGAGCCGACCGGTGCTAGAGGTCAATTCGGTG
Organism: Planctomycetota bacterium; assembly: GCA_018969045.1. Classification (GTDB taxonomy): domain Bacteria; phylum Planctomycetota; class Planctomycetia; order Pirellulales; family Pirellulaceae; genus JBKCUI01. The sequence goes on from JAGWZB010000044.1 coordinate 5,382, forward strand.
ATTCTATCACGCAAAACCGTTGGTTGGGCAGAAGATCTGTTAAGGAATCGGTTTTACCACCAGGCCAACGGATCGTAAGCTTCGAGACCCCGGTAGCATCCCCAAGGCCCACATGCAACGTTCCGGCGTGACTCGACGCATAGGAACCGCCCGAGAAGCGATGGCGAATGAGTTTGGCTCCAGGTCTGGCACCTCCGGATAACTCGATCTCCAACCACGCACCGATCGCATCGCGATTGACTTGACGACCTACCAAGTCGACCAATAAGTAATTCCCCTTAGGAGCATCATTCCTGAGCAACTCCGTCGGTTGCTCGATCATGCTGACCGCGAAATCCAAATCTCCATCGTTATCATAATCGGCCAGTGCCATGCCACGTCCCGCATGGACTTGACCGAAGAACTCACCGGAGGATTCACCGACAGAGACCAATCGTTTGAAGTCCTTGTTTTCAAGCAAATATGGCTTCTGCAAATTACTGCTCTTGATCGGCTTGCGACTGGTATGTCCAGCGATCACAAGCAGATCTTCATCTCCATCGAGATCCAAGTCTCCGAAAGCGGTTCCCCAACCCACGACCGCTTGGCCCAAGGCCATCAGGCCAGAGGATCGCGTGCCCAACGTGAAATACTGTTTGCCTTGGTTGAGATAAAGTTCACAGTACTCATTTTGATAGTTGGTCACCAGCATATCGGGCTTGAGATTCCCGTCGAAATCGCCGAGGGCCAAGCCCATGCTTCCATCGACGATCGAGCGGGATCCTAGGGCCGTACCCGACTGTGCTGCGATCTCTTTAAAACGCGATGCTCCTTGGTTATCAAAAAGCATGTTGGGGTCTTCGTCATCCGATACATAGAGATCCGTATCACCGTCGTGATCAAAATCCGCCGCCAAAACCCCGATCCCACGGTACTGGAATTCATTGAATTCGCTGGATCGATCCTCAAAGATGCCGTCTCCTTGATTGATCCAAAGCTCATCGGACTCACCGACGTAATCGGCCGGAGCACACCGATCGAGTTGGCCTGAACTATTCGTACACCGCTTATCTGTCTGCGGAGTCCAAACTCCATAGTGAGCGATGTAGAGATCCAAATCGCCATCGTTGTCTGCGTCGAACCAAGCCGCCGAGGAACTCCAACCGGTGTGGGAGAACCCTGCTAGGCGTGTGGCATCTTCAAAAGTCCCGTCGCCCAGGTTGCGAAGCAGTTGCTGACGGCCATACCCGGTAATAAATAAGTCGGCAAATCCGTCTGCATCGTAGTCACCTGCAGCGACGCCAAAGGAATAGCAAACGCCGTCCTGGACTCTCGCGCGATCGGCCATCTGTGAAAACCGATGCGTCGTATCCGAATCCGATGCTGATTGACGGTAAAGCGCATTAGGCACCATGATCGGCTCTTTGTCGGAACTGAGCAAACCACCCCCGGGAAGAAAAAGATCCCAGCGTCCATCGCGATCGTAGTCGATCCAACCGACTCCGCCACCATTGGATTCGATCATCGCGACAAGCCAAAGTTCTTCGCCGTTACGGTAGTTAAAAGAGATACCGCTGTCTTTGGCAACGCTGCTGAAACGCATCCTCGTGGGACTATGGGTCACAGCGCTGGGAGAGTCTTTGCCGATTTCCTTTGGGGATGCTGGTTGCTCGAGCTTTTTAGCATTGCACCCAAGTGTCCAGACCAAACTCATCAACAACAGGACCATGCAGGAACGATCTGCCAATGACTTTGAATGCGACGGCTTGACCATAAGCTCGATGGTCCCTTAGGGATTCTGGGGTGCCAGGGGTGGCAGAGCCTGAGGATCTTGGATCGAGTTTGAAATCGGGGGTGCTGTGGCATCCATCGAATCGAGGATCGCTTTCTGAATCTGCCGAATCGTCCGCCGATGGTTTTCGGCAACTTGTAGCTTCCCCTCTTTCTCGTAATAGCCGGCCAATAGTTCTTGGGTTTTGAGATCGAAAGGATTGGTGCGAGATGCGATTTGGATGTAGCCAATCCCACCGGCAGGATCCAAATACTTCATCATCATTTCACCCATGTCTCGTCGCAATTCTTGATTGGCAGGCTCGGTGGCTATCCGCTCGATCATCTGGTCGACTTGGGGTCTTTTGTTCTGACTCTCGGCAGCTTTGGCAAAAAGCTCTTCGCTCTGGGTTGTTTGTCCTAACTTGGCCAAACTCCTGGCCTTGAGTTGCAGGTAAGGCAACGCATCAGGCCAGCGGTTGAGCAATATCGAGGCTTGATCGCTTGCGGCTTGGGCTTGGTCGGCTTCCAAGTTGGTTTCGCATACCAACGCAAGTTCCGGACTGGGGAGCTTGGAAACATCGGGAAGTTTCTTAAGTTGCTCGGAGGCTTGGTCAGCAAACCCCAGGTTTAACAAGCAGCGCGCGTATCCGGTGATGATTTCGGGGGACTCTTTTGAGTTCTTGACCAACCACTCGAAGAGTTCGCGTGCTTCTTCGAAGTTTGCTTTCTCCAAATACACTTCGGCTAACTCTTGGCGTGCTTGAGCATTCTTAGGATCCAATTCGATGGTTTTCTTGAATGCGATCAATGCTGAGTCCAGATCGTAGCTGACGGTACTGTAAACTCCCTGCCAAAACGATGCCTTGGGATCGTCTTGGTACAATTCATTCCAAAGCCGGAGGGCTTGGCTGGTGCTTTGATGATCACCCTGGTTGAGAAACCCTTGGACCAGCGCGCCGAGTACCTCTCCACCGTTGTCCCCGTAGAGTTTCAGCAATGGGCCGAGGTTGTCTTTGACTTTGATGGGCAATCCGGAGGCAGATTCCAAAAGCAGCAGAGGGCTGGACGCTTGCACGCTGGGGATCCCATTGGCGGTCATTTCGTCGACAAGCCTACTGACGCGGCTGCGATCCCCTAGCTTCCGGTAACCTTCGGCCTTGAGCCAACTCCATTTTGATGGGTTAAGCATCCATGGCGACCAAGCCTCGAGTTTTGAAATCGCTTGCTCTGGAGCATTTTTGTTGTAGATCAAATCCCGGGCGGACCGCTCTACCCAAGCGTACAGCCCGAGCCAAATCGCCGCCAAGAGGGGGAGTCCAAGCAGGCTCAGTAGGCCTAGCCGGATCAAGCCGGACCGGTTCGAGTGGCTGTTCATAAGGGTTTCCCCGAAACGCTTGGGACAGAAAAGACACGTAAAAGGGCTGGAAAATGAAACTCCAGGAGCGAATTACAAAATATAGTCCAAACTTGGCTTGAAAGGAATTCGTTCCATAGATAAGCTTTTCCGCTCAGGTTTTGGCCTAAATCGTTGATTTTTCCCAACCGTGTGAACAAAAATGACCCTCGATAAAAGCTTAAAAGTACGTGCCGGAGCGATCAAGAGCCGGAACGTGATGACCCGTGCAGAGCGCATCAAACGCCTCCAAGACCTCGACAAATGGACGGATGAATCGGTCGTCATGGGGATGGCCAAGGTTCGTGTTCCTAAGATTTCGCTCAAGAAAAAGAAGAAGGTAAAGAAGGAAGACGAAGCCGACGACAAGAAGAAAAAGAAGAAGTAGTCTTCTGGTTCCTGACGTGGTTTTTCGAAATCAACCTCCAGCCGGCAAACCTGTTTTGTCGGCTGGTTTCGTTTTTAGAACGCTTTTTTAACTCGCATCCCTTTGCTCAATATTCTCATGCGACGCCTTACTTGCTTCCTAAGCGGTCGAGTTCAAGGGGTAGGGATGCGCTGTGCCGTGCACGATCTAGCGCGAGATTATCCCATCAGCGGATTTGTCGAGAACCTGCAGGATCGCCGGGTTCGCATCGTCGCCGAAGGGAACTTCGAAGCCCTCGAGGCCTTTCTGGAACGCCTTGCCCAAGTCGCACCTGGCAACATCCAAAAACTGGACCGGTTCGAAAGCCAAGCCACCGGCGAGTTTGATCATTTCACCATCCGCAGATAACTTCGAGGATCATGGAGCCCAGCCCCGATCGCGCCCAGACGATGGAGGCTAGCTTCAATTGGGGATCCTGAATTGGGTATACTTGGATGTGCCCATCAGGTAATCTCCCAGATGGAAGCTTCAGATGGAAGCTTGGCGTTCTCCATGATCTCAACAACAAGGATGCTTCGATGAAACCAACTCGGCTTTGGCATTGTTTCGTGATCGGGCTAATCCAGCCTGCGCTACTTGTGTTATCTCTGCATTCGTGTTTGTGGGCCCAAGGCACCTTGCCTGCCCCATTTCCAGGCTACACGCGTCCAGCATTGCCGGCGCTCGAATCGCTGATGGCAGAGTACCCTAACAGCCAAGGGGATCGCAAAAAGCAGATCGTCGAGCAGATAGGCAAGCTGGTTGAACAGGAGTTTAACCAAAGGCACTTGGCACAGCAACAAGAGATCAAGGCGCTCGAAGACCAAGTGGCTTTAAAAACGAAGGCGTTCGAGAAACGCGAGAAACTCAAGGACAAGATCATTGCCGACCGAGTGACTTCACTGCTTGAGAAATCCGAGGGAATCGGATGGGAGCCCGCTGTGGGTATGCCCAATGAATGGGTGCCAGCTTATCCAGCTCTACCAGCTTATCCAGCATCCTTGAGCATTCCCCCGGGCATGATGATCCCCCCGATCCAACCGCCTGGTGCAAGCGGCACTCCACCGGCATTGGCTCCACCGGCATTGGCTCCACCGGTAGCAGACTATCCAAAGGCACGTGTCAGTTACGAGGACTTCAAGGAGCTGGTTGCCGAAGTGGAACCTCACCGACAGTCGCGTGTATTGAGCTTGGACCAATTTCTTCAGATGAGCAAGCAACCCAACGTGATGATTCTCGATACTCGCTCGGCTTTCCGGTACGAGCGAATTCATCTTAAGGGAGCCAAGCACCTGAGTTTTACCGACTTTACCCAGTCGAACTTGGCCAACGCAATCCCGACGCCTGAAACGACGGTCCTGATCTACTGCAATAACAACTTCGATAGCAACCAAGTCGATTTCGCTCCGAAATCCGCTTCACCGCGGCTACTAGGAGCGCGACAACCTGGCAACCGGGTGTTGGAGTCTCAAGTCGCAGTGCAGAGCAAACCTCTGGAATTGGCTCTGAACGTCCCGACTTACATCAATCTCTATGGCTATGGTTATCGCAACGTTTATGAGCTGGGCGAATTGGTCAAGGTAACCGACCCGAGAGTTCAATTCGAAGGATCGATGGTTCAAGAAAGCAAATAAGATAACTTAGAGAAAGTGCGTCTACGCATCAGAGGTCTGAGGTATTGAAAAAACATCGCAGCGTTTTGTTGGGTCTTTCAAGCGATTTGGAGACGAAAAAAGCCAGCAAGTTTTAGGGACCTGCTGGCTTAGACGTTAGCCAAATGCTTGCGCAGTTCAAGTTTTTTGCGAACTGCTTACTTAGCTACCTTGGCTGCAACAGGACGCTGTTTTGGGGGTTTCTCCCTTGTCGCAGCATCCATTAGCCTCATCGCAAGCCCCATCGCACGACTTGGACTTCGACGCATCGAGGTTTGTCGGCATGCAGCTTGAACAATCGCAATCACCGCAGGGGCAAACGCCTGTATCGCAGCAGCAGCTATCCTGGGAGCAACAGCCACTTTGCAGACAGCACTCTGGGCAACCGCAGTTGCTCTTTGCAACCTTTTGATCACTCACCGAGTTTGCAAAACTGAACGCCAAGCCACCGATGACAACCAGACTGGCGATTACCAAATATAAACTCTTCATAAACATAGTTCCTTTGAAAGAATGGAATTTACCAACAAAGCTAATAACTCACTGAACATTCCGAACATTGAGGAGCAATCAGCAATTCCATCTTTGGATCATACTCAGACTGGTCATGGAAGAAATACCAAGACCATCGGTGAGTGTCAGGGCGTGATTTATATTTTTCGTAGGGATTAAGTCGCCCGTAGAGGTCCAGCTAGTGAGCTTTAGTAGCTGCAAGGTCCATTCGAAATCGCTGGTAATCGAGTTAGGTAAGGTTACTGCTTGAGAGGCGTTGAGGCATCGACAATGATTTCCGTTGCTACAGCAATCGCAGCTGGCTTCACGGGAGTCTGATGGTTTTTGAAGGGAATCGCGAAAGTTGTACTCTGAGGCAACGCTCCACTGGTCTGGACAAGTCTCAAGGCCTGGATCATCAGGACTGCAGCATGGTCCTTGGCAGGTAGAAGTGGCTTGGTCTGGTAACTTTTCCGCAGAGTTCCTCAGAAAATCCATGGCGAAATTGGCGATCTGAAGCCCGCAGCAACAGGCGCTAGGCCCCAAAATGAAAGCCGTGCAAATTTGGAGTACGATCAACCAACGAAACATTTGCTTTTGGAATGCAGTTGAATGAATGAAACGCTGTGTGTTCAAAACAAACTTTCGCCGATTGTACGCAACTCGACTTGTCAAGTCACGCTCAAAATCCATATCGTTTCGATCCTATCGCCCAAAACTTGCCTACGCTGAGGGAACCCAAGCGACTTATGACGGCTATCATCACTCTGATTGTTATCGCCATGTTTTCGCTGCTTGCGATCAAGGTGTCTACGACCGCACTGATGATGACCGGACTGAGTTACGACACGGCGAGTTTTCAGAGCTATTCGGCGTTCTTTGGTGTTGGGTTCACGACCAAGGAAGCCGAGTTGGTGGTTAATCACCCGGTGCGCAGACGTATCATTCGAGACCTGATTTTGGTGGGCAATATCGGGTTGACTTCGGCGCTTGCCACCATGGTTGCGACGTTCGTCCAAGGGAGCAACGTCTTTGGATCGCTGATGTTGATCCTAGCTGCCGTGGTGATCGCTTTGGCGATCAGCGCCGTGAGTCGGTTGGATTATGTTCGGAAAACTCTCGATCATTTGATCGCTTACACACTGACTCAGGCGGGTTTGGTTCGAGCGTTGGATTATGAATTGCTCCTAAGGATCGAGCATGGTTATGTCGTATCGGAATACTTGATCGAGCCGGGAAACCCGCTTGTTGGCAAGATGCTTAGGGAATCCAGGCCGTGGGATATCGGCGTCATTGTATTGGCGATCCGACGAGACGAAGCTCTCTTACCGGGGATCCCAGGTCCGTCGGATGTCATCGATGCGGGAGATGTGGTCGTGCTCTATGGCCAAGAAAAAGACGCCAAGCGGCTCATGCAAAGCGACGTTGCTTCGGGCGCTTAGACCTTCACGATCTATTCTTTATTTGCTGAGTAATTCACTGTAGGGTTCTACATGAACAAATGCATCAGCGATCTTGAGTCCTGCTTTGCGTAGTGATCCTCGCACGGCACCACCGATGCGGTGACCTTGATCGACAGACGCATGACCATCGACTTCGATATGGATTTCGACAAATAGCGAAGTCCCACTTTTACGAATACGACATTTTTCGACCGCCATGACGCCAGGAATTTGACCTGCGATCAAGCGGACTTGATCCTCTACTTCCTTGGGTGGCGCAGCATCTAGGATATCGCGTGAGGTGATGTACAGGAGTCTGAGTCCACTGTAAGCGATCACCGCACAGGCGACCAGGGCTGCCCAGTCGTCGGCAGGTTCGTAACCGGTGCCCCCGACCAGGGCGATCAAGATTCCGATGAACGCTGCGATGCTTGAAATCGCATCGGCCCGGTGGTGCCATGCATCGGCTTGCAAGGCCACGCTATCTGCTTGCTGCCCGACTTGACTAGTCCAGCGGGCTAAAAGCTCTTTGACGCAAACAACTAAAATTAAGATCAGTAGGGTCGACCAGTGGGGAAGATGATGGGGCGTGAGGATTTCTCGGATGGCTTGGAAAGCGATCATTGCCGCTGCTGCCAAGATCCCAAGCGAAGCGACGACACCTGCGAGAGCTTCTGCTTTGCCGTATCCATAAGGATGGCGTTCGTTAGCGGGTGTAACGGCTACGCGCAAGCCTCCCCAGACAACCAAACTCGAGACAATATCTGCGGTCGACTCGATACCATCAGCGATCAAGGCGTACGAATTGCCGAAGACACCCGCGAGGATTTTGACACACGCCAACGAAGCATTGACAGCAACTCCGACAAGGGGTACCGATGAAATCGCAAAGGACTCGTTTTGGCTTGATTGTGATTTCTCGATCGGCTCGAAGCTGCTCATCGTTTCGTTAGGACTTGCGGCGGTCCTCCGACTGATACAAGGCTAAACTGCTTTCGAATAGTTCGCTGGATATTTCGAAATTCGGAGCTTCGCTTCGGAACCGTTTGCAATGCTCAGCGATCAGCTGGTACAAGTACCTGAAGGCATTGCGGGGTGTTTTAAGCGATTGGAGTGCACCGATGAGCCGTGTCTCGGAGACGTCGCTACCAAAAAAGCTCTTGGGAGATGGGTTTGTGCCCGGGATCGCACATGCCTTCATGCGTGCAGCAAGCAGATCGTAAAGGGCTTCTCCTGTCCAATCAAAGGATGCCACAACGTTTTGCTTGTCCAATCGGGCTCGTTCGTGAAACTCTCGCGTTTCTCGGTCCGCATAAGGTTGCAGTTCGCTGGGCAAGAGCATCTTGATGCCAAAGTTCTCGTGTTTGAGCAATTTGTTGTCCATTAGAGGCCAAACCAACTGCTTCATCCGCTCGGCTTGGCCATTGACCAAATCTGGCTCATCGACCCGATCGATGATCACGATGAGCCCTGGATAGCCAAGAGTCCTCAGGATCAACTGCAACTTCTCCAAAAGAGCGTATCGGTCATCCGACCGCTGCGCTGTCGGAACGGGCTGTTCCTCAATTTCCTTGGGGCTAAAGGCAAGCAGCATAGGCCTTAGTTGACTCGTCTCTCGATCAAGCACCCTAACACTCTTGCGAACTTTAGAAGCAAGACGATGTCTTGCAAACCATCGAAGCCAGTACCATCCCCAGCTTGCTATCAGCGCGACAGGGACCCAGTAAAGCGTTGTTAAGAGCGACAGAGTTTCAGATCGGACCAAATAGAACAAAATCGATGCAGCTAGGATGCTTGCGAGTACTCCGAAAACGAGCGGATACCAAGTTGCGATCGATCTGAATCGCAGTTTTCGCTGAAGCGACGCAAAACGGTCCTGAACATTGCTGGTCTTGGAGTGATCATAAATCGATGTCAGCAGCATCAGATCTCGCCTCTGGCCTCTATCGAGTCGATCCACTTCCAATGGGCTGGTATTGATGCCGCCAATCGCAGTGCTTGCAGTAGCAGCATGCTGCGGCTGAAGGATTCGATCGACCAGTTGAGTGACCGCTTCGGAAAGAATTGCATCCATGTGATCCCATAGCCTCAGAGCACCCAGGACTCGATCCGGGTTTCCCCGGGACCGGCGTGGCAGATGCTCCTGGAAAGGACCTAAATAAGCGTTGAAATCATCGTAGCAAACCAGAAATACTTTTTGCTGGGCATGATCCGTATTGTGTTTTGCGATTTGATTGATCAGTTGCAACCGCATCGCTGTTTTTCCCGAACCCTTGGCACCAAATACAATCGCTGTCGCTGGCTGCTTGGAATCTCCCACCACCTTGCTCCAAGAGGGATGAAAAGTCCCAGCGATGCAAAAGTCGCGAAAGACCGTGTCGGTCTGAGCGTCCTCATCGACAAAAGGATTACGGACAAGCTTGTGGTGCTCTAAGAACTCTTGCTCAGTCATGGATGTGGCTTCTAGTAGTGATACAACAACGATGCGGTTATTTTATCATCCACCAAGAAACGCCCCTAAGCAATCCTAATGTTCGGTGTGGCTCGGAGAACTTTTTGTGAAAGTCAGCAGGAGCACAGTTCCGGCAATGGCACTGATCGCCGAGCCGATCAAGGTTCCGATCTTCCCGGCCCCCTCGAGAATTGGAAATTCTTCAATTGGAAAAGATAGGGCATTGAGGAAAAGCGCCATCGTAAAACCGATTCCGCCCAAACATGCACCACCCAGAAATATTGGCCAAGTTACGCCCGATGGTAGCCGAGTCCAACCTAGCCGAACCGCCACCAAACAAAACAGAAAAATCCCAAGCGGTTTGCCTAGGGCAAGCCCCGTTGCTACCGCGATCGATACCCCGCTGGTCAAAGCCACCGGATCAAGCTCGACGCCAGCATTAGCTAATGCAAAGATTGGCATGATGGCATAAGCAACCCAGGGGTGAAGCCCCATCTCGAGCCGGTGCAATGGCGAATGGCTCTCGCGAGCTAGGAACTGGAGTTGCTCGAGATTGACCGGCAAGTGTTCCTTGCTGGAATGATGATCAACCATGTGTTCTTGAGAGTCCTCGTCCTGGTCTTGGCGAATCCGGTCCCAAAAGTCGGTCATGACTTCCAGGAACGTCTTACGACCGATCCATGCACTCGCTGGAGTCATCAGCCCCAAAGCAACACCGGCAATCGTCGGGTGAATCCCCGCCTTGTAGAATCCCACCCAGATAGCAACTCCGACGATCACATAAATCGGAACTTCCCTGACGCCGATTCGATTCAGCAATGCGCACAGTGCAAAACCGGCTAAGGCCATGAACAAGTATCCCCAAACGATCGTTTCGGTGAAGATTGTTGCAATGACCAAAACCGCAAGAATGTCATCGACGATGGCCAACGTTAGCAGAAAGATCTTCAACCCAAACGGGATGCGATTACCCAGTAGAGCCAGGATTCCGACGACGAAGGCAATGTCGGTGGCCATCGGAATCGCCCAGCCACGCTGGCCCTCTTGTCCGTACTGAAACGACAGGTAGATCAAGGCTGGGGTCACGACCCCGCCAACGGCACCGACAATCGGCAGGAGGGCTTTGCGGGGATCTCTTAGCTCTCCGGCAACCACTTCGCGTTTGACTTCCAGACCGACCACAAAAAAGAAAATCGTCATCAGAACATCGTTGACGATTAGATGCCCAAGGTCCCCATCGATTTTAAGTTTTCCAAATTCGAAGGAGACATGGGTATGCCAGAACTTTTCGAAAGCGTGATCCCAGGAAGAATTCGCGATCACCAAAGCAATCAGGGTGCAGAGCATAAGTACCACGCCACTGGTGGCCTCAATGTGCAGGAACCGTTTGACCGGTACGAGCCAGCGGGCCACTTTCGGAACGGGTATTTTATCGGTGCTTTCGCGATTGGGATGGTGAACCATAGTGAGCTAAGTCGTTTGCTGTTATCGGCTTGTGTGTTCAATTCTAGGAACATTCAAGTTCTAGGTGATTTGATCGACCCAAGCATCCTAACGGAACTTGAAAAAAAGGGTTCTTTAGGAATTATTGTGGGTAAAACATAAGAAGTTTTGGCCTCAGTGATTTCGTGCTCGTGCTCGTAATCGAAAAGCAGCTGTGGCTAACGAATTAGGTTTGGGACCCTTGCGGAATTTTCAATAGTCTGGTGGCCCAAACGCTGTCGGAAGGGCTTCGAGTACGAGCAGGAGCACGAGCACGAAAATTGCCAGTAGCATCTACTCCTAGCCACAATCATTCCTGAAGAGCCCTAAAAAGCTCCCTTTAGGTCTCGTACTGGACCTTGCCATGCTTGCTGGCGCGGCTGATTTTGTCCATGGCATAGAGTCCCGAGAGCACGAACTCGACGCATGATGCTCGGATTGCAGGATGCTCGGATGCATTGACTTCGAACGCCGTGTTCCAGACCGGAGGTACATGTTTAAGCCTCTCTGCGTAGGCTTCGCTTGCAAGCATATCTCCGACTTCGATTCGAACACCTTTGTTAAAGATTTCCGCAATTTGGGAAATCCCGTATTCCTGGACGTACTTCTCGAAGACGACTTTGATGGCGCTGGCGATGATCGCATCGAGCACCTTGCGTTCAGACATTTGATGCGATCCCATCAAATCCAGCTCAAGCTTACCAAGTGACGAAGTCGCAAGGTGTCCTAGGTCGCTGATTCGAGGAACGGCCAAAGGTTCTCCGAGAACCACCGCACGGTGTCTTGCCGAAGCAACCATCGTGCGAAAGTTCGCCAAAGAGAATCTTGCGGAGACACCGGAAGCCTGATCCACGTATTTGCTTGATCGAGCCTGGGATGTGATCTCCTCGATAAGTTCCATCATGAAGTAGGGGATCTGAACAGGATATTTGCCCCCAAGATCGATCCCTGATTCCTGAAGTAATATCTCGATCCCCTGCTCTCTTTCTTTGGGATAGTGAGTTTGGATCAGCGAACCGATTCGATCCTTGAGCTGAGGGATCACTTTGCCGCTTCGGTTGTAGGTGCTTGGGTTGGCCGAGAACATGATGAAGATGTCCAAATCGAATCGGACTGGATAGCCACGTATCTGCACATCTCGCTCCTCTAAGATGTTGAACAGGCCAACTTGGACCAATTCATCAAGTTCAGGGAGTTCGTTCATGGCAAAGATCCCGCGATGCATTCTGGGGATAAGTCCAAAGTGCAAAGCCGACTCGGAGCTCATGCTCACTCCGCCGGTGAGTTTCGATGGATCGATCTCGCCGATGATGTCAGCAAATTTGGTCCCGGGAGCCAAACGCTCGACGTAACGGTCCTGGCGATGCCACCAAGCGATCGGAGTTTCTTCTGGAGAATGGTTTTTTAGAAAGTTCTTTGCCTGCTGGGTGATCGGAAGCAATGGATCTTCGTGCACAGGAACATCTTCGATGTCCAAGTACGGGACATATTCGTCCAAGAAACGGACCAGAGTCCGCATGAGCCTGCTTTTTGCCTGCCCTTTTTCGCCTAGAAAAAGCAGGTCATGGCCTGCAAGCAGTGCGATATTGAGCTCCGGCAACACGGTATCTTGATATCCGATAATGCCCGGAAAAAGCTCTTCGGAGGACTCCAACGCTCGGAGGAAATTCTCTCGAATTTCGTCCTTGACGCTGCGCGATCTCCAGCCGCTTGCCAGCAGTTGGGCAAGGGTCGTCGGGAGTTTCTTTGAATCAGTGGCTTGTGTTTCTTGCCGCGACATCGATTTTGCCCAAAAAGTTTAGAGATTTCTCAGTGGGAATGCTACCATTTCCGCACAATTCCCCAACGCATCTTAGGGGGATGGTCAAGCCGAGGAGCTCCATGGGTGCTTGGCACTTGGAAGAATCATTCGACTAGCGGATAATGCCCCCAAGGAGGCTGGTTTCTGGATGAATGAGATTCTGGATGGATTGAACGAAGCGCAGCGTAAAGCGGTCATGCACGTCGATGGTCCGCTATTGACTCTGGCTGGTCCAGGCACGGGCAAAACGCGTGTGGTGACCCATCGGATTGCTTACATGCTCGACCAAGGTGTATCGCCTTATTCGATCCTGGCGCTGACGTTTACGAACAAGGCGGCCAAGGAGATGAAGCAGCGGGTGGCCCGGATCGTCGGTGAGAACCCGATCTGGATGGGTACCTTTCATGGATACTGCGCACGATTTCTGCGCTACTATGGCAACATGATCGGGCTTAAAGACAACTACACGATATTCGATGTCGACGATTCCAAGAAAGCTCTGGAAGAAGCGATCACACTCAGCGGCGTTTCTCTGAGTCACTTGAAGTACGCCGACATCGCTCGAGGAATTGCCAATCTGAAAAACCGCGCGATCACCCCGGAGATGCTCAGCGAGGCTCCTCGAGGTGCGCTCGAGATGGCGGTACGCAAAGTCTATCCTGCCTACCAAAAATTTTTATTGAACAACAACGCCGTGGACTTTGATGATCTATTGATGCATACGGCTACAATCCTCAGGAGCAATGAAGACCTGCGGGCCGATCTGGATTCCAAACACACCTACGTGCTTGTCGATGAATACCAAGACACCAATTTGGCTCAGTACCTGATCGTTCGAGGTTTATCAATCCAGCATCCGAACATCAATGTTACCGGGGATCCTGACCAATCGATCTACGGTTGGCGTGGCGCAGATATCGCCAATATCCTCAACTTTGAACGGGACTATCCGGGGCTTGCTGTCGTCCGTTTGCAAGAAAATTATCGCAGTACGCCGCAGATCCTCTCGGTGGCCGATCAATTGATCTCGTGCAACATCCATCGGAAAGCCAAGATGCTCATCCCCACGTGCATCGATGGGTCTAAAGTGAAGCTTTGCACGTATGCTTCTGCGAAAGATGAAGCCGAGCATATCGCTGATCAGATCGCCAAGCACATCATCGAACAGACAGCAAAACCCAAAGACTTTGCGATCCTGTATCGGACCAACGCCCATTCAAGGCTATTTGAACAATCTCTCATGCGGCGTCGGATCACTTACCAACTCATCGGTGGATTTCGCTTTTACCAGCGCCAAGAAATTCGTGACTTGATCGCTTATCTTCGCTTAGTGAATAACCCAGAGGATGATGTCTCGTTCAAGCGTGTTGTCAATTTGCCCCCGCGAGGACTCGGTGACAAGACGCTGCAAGGGGTCACTGAACTTGCTCGCTCGCGAGACATTTCAATGCTCGTTGCGCTTCGCGCTGCGATCGATCATGGGATGCTTAGCAAAAAAGCCCAAGCTGGAGCTCGTGAGTTTTTGAATATCTACGAAAAACTCGTCGACCTTTCGGGTCAGTCCATCGTCGCGATGCTCAATCATCTTCTTGAAGCGACCAACTACATCGAATACTTGGCCGGGAAAAAATCCGAAGCACCCGACGAGAGCGTTAAGGAAAACGTCGGTGAACTGCTTGCCGATGCCCAGGACAAAGATACACTTTTGGGTGAAGGTGGGGGCTTGCAGCAATTCCTAGAAGAAATCAGTTTGGCAAGCGACACCGATAACATCAAAGACGACAATCGAGTCACTCTGATGACCCTCCACTCTGCCAAAGGATTGGAGTTCGATCATGTCTATGTCGTTGCCGTCGAACAAGATGTACTCCCGCACGCTCGCAGTAAAAACGATCCGGCTCAACTCGAAGAAGAACGACGCTTGTTTTTTGTCGGTATCACCCGCGCCCGAAGGCACCTTCAAATCAGCAACGCTTCGAGCCGAGGCTTCGGAAATAGTAGGATGGGTTGTCCAAGTCAGTTTTTGATGGAACTTCCCCGCGCCGAAATGTCCATGATCGACTACACCCGCGCAAACCCTCGCGACTTGTCATGGGGCGATCACGATACAAGTCAGGATAGCGATTCGGGCGACTGGGACGTCAATCAAGACGTCTCTTATGAAGAGGATTTCGAACAGGAACAAGAGAACCCAAGCCCGAAAAAGAAAACTGGAAATTCCGGCAAACGGCATATCGAACCTGAATTTTCCAAGGACGATTTCGATCAACACGATCAATACTGCCAAGAACCA
>JAGWZB010000447.1 GCA_018969045.1 Planctomycetota bacterium
AGGCATCAACATGGACTCTCGTGCCAGGTGTAACCGCATTGACAATCAGTTCAACACGTCGAGTGCCTCCGGGAAAACCGATTTTGAGCATCGAGTTCTTGCCATTGAAATAGGTCGGCGTGGTTGGAGCAGTGATACGAAAGGGATGAAATACCACCGTTCCGCTTTGAGAG
The DNA here is from genome assembly GCA_018969045.1 of Planctomycetota bacterium. GTDB lineage: Bacteria > Planctomycetota > Planctomycetia > Pirellulales > Pirellulaceae > JBKCUI01. The sequence continues at coordinate 174 of JAGWZB010000447.1, forward strand.
TCCCGCTGCACTCCAACACGTCCATCGGCATCGGGTCCAACAGAGGTAAAACTCATGCCGTTTTGAATCGACGCAATAGGACCTAAAGCCAAATCGCTAGCCTGAACGCTGGTCTGACCAACAGGTGGAGTGCCTGGCAATGCCTGGATGGTAATCGTCTGCCCTGCGACGCCACTTTCCAACTTTCCCCAAAGACCATCGCGATCCAAATCGTTCCATGCGAATCCGTGCACACCCGAGTTTACGGAACGACTCGTCGCCGGTCCAATCGATGCTCGAAAAATCTGGCTCGTGATTCCATGATTGCTTATGGCCCTGAACTCCAACACCTTACCTATGTCCTTGGGATCTACATCGATGGTGATGTCGACGGAAACTGCCGAGGAGTTTGGGAGTGACCTAGTGGTCCACTCTCCTCCTTCCCGACGCGTCTCCAGGCGTAGGATCCGATCGATCGAAATGCTCGATTGATTCCCTGAGGAATTTTGGTTCGGAAGGGTCCCAACGCTGGCGGATCCGACCCAACGAAAACGCCCTGAAAACGGATCATATTGGCCGGTAACGTCAAGCCTCATCGGTACATCTAGAACATCAAATATGCCGTCGCGATCGCTATCTTGCCAACCCACAAGTGCCAAGGTTGATTCGGGACTGGTTCGATTCACGAAAGCTCTTTCGAGTGCAGTGCCCTCTGCCATGATGCTATCTTGCTGGGAAAAAGTCGGATCAGGGTTTGCGACGATCGAATTGGTGTTCTGTGTGTTGTAGTAACCCCGTTGCCGATAATAACTGGCCCCGCCGGTATATTCGTCCAGGGCCCAAAACATATGGCCGGTCTCATGCGCAAAAGTCGAAGCTGGCCGCGTCGATGGAACGACTTGGAACAAGCCTCCCGCGAAAGAGAATGCACCGCGAAATGTTCCCCCTAAAGCAAATTGGCCATCGAAGTCGTTTTGGGAATTAACAACAAAAATGGTGAAAGCCCAGTCTGTTTTGAGCTTCAATCGCTGGGATTGGTTGAATGCCCGCATGTTGTCATCCAAGAGTGGCTTGGTCCCAAATCCCTGAGAATCCAGAAAGTCATTCACCCATAGACTAAAATCATCCGACGTTCTTTGAATAGGTTCGTAGGGGGTTGAGAAGGCACGATCCACAAATTTCCGATCCAATACGAATTCCAGCGTGTGCTTGTCGGTAACCTTGGCAAGTGACTCTTGCCACCAATCTAGCCCCTCTTCAATATTTTTAAGCACTTCCTGACGATGCGTTGGACTCCAATTCTCTGTACTTGGATCCACAATTCCGTTGCTTTCAAGCAACACAACCGTGACGGCGACACGACCCAACATGTACTCGGCCGTGTCTTCTGGACCGGCACCCAAGGGCAACACTGCAAATAGTGTCCGCTGCTCTAAGATCTCGATCGACAATGGTCGCATGGGCACTAAAGAACCGATAGGTGGAACACGACAGTAACTAGTAAGAAAAAAATCCCTGGACAATCGAAACCTCTCGATCGTACATCTGGTGAAAACAAAAAGGTGGCGTCTTGCGACACCACCTTTCCACCCCTAATCTCGTATCGGATTCATTGAATCAACGTTGTCTTTTTCAAGATCGTACGCAGAACAATTTCCTTCTGGAACGCCATGCGACACTTCCGACCCCAAAAACTGCTAACAATATCGATCCTGGCTCTGGGACTGCCGTGATCGAATAAGACACAGGGCCCGAAGCGGTACTCGTGATCGAATTGAACCCGTTATCAATCGAAGCCAACTCCGAGAGACTCATCGAATAATTGCCAACGTCAGCACCCACGGTCGTCATCACGACTTGGGCAAGCAACGTATTGCTTGTCCCCACCGTCAGAGGTTGGTTTGCAATCGTAGAATAGAGAACTTGTCCCACCGGACCATTGTCGAAAGTTCCTCGAATGAAACCTTGAGGATTGCTCGAATCAGGCATCAACACATTGCTCCCCGATGCAAACAAACCACCCTTGCCATCCAAACGGCTTAGGGTAAGCGTAAAGTCGCATCCAAGAAACGACTGGTTGGCAACAGTAGATCTGATGAAAATATCAAAAACTCCCGCATTGGCTACGCCTTGAAGCAGTGGGCCGTTACCAGCCGGGGAGTTTTGGGCAATTGAAAAAACAAGATCAGCCTTGCATGCATTCGGATAAACCATGCTGCAAAATGTCAGGATCAAAAAAGCCAGCGATATGTTCTTCACGAAAAATCTCCTTGGTTGTCGTTCGTTGTCTAAAACGATAGATGTCTGCTCTGGATTGTAATTGACAAATTCCCCTGAGACTGGTCCTGGCTCAAAACTGGACCAATCTTCATACTTCCTACACGCACCCTTCACTAAGCCTTCCAAACCGGGCTCAATGACTCATTGAGTTCGCTGAAAGCCCGATCGATCGCTCCTAGATTCGGATCGTTTTCCTCCTCATCCTTCTTTTCGATATCGTTCATCGGTGCTGGGATCATCAGAGGAGCGGCAGTTTGCTCGGCGGGTAACCAAGCGATCGCTGGCTCGTTGTAGATCCGCCCGGTCCAACGCGGTGCAATCAACAATGAACTGCCAAAGGTATCCTTAGGACCGCTTTGGGTTGGACCCGGCGCAACCATCGAGAATCTTCCGTACCCTTCCCCTTCGCTGCCACTGCCCGCCGCAGGGATCGTAATGTTCCTGAGACTCAGCAGGCCAACGTCGGTTCTAAAAGCCAGAATATCGCTCACTTGGATCAAACCATTTTTGTTGATGTCCAAGATGCTCGACACGTTCGCAGTACTGCCGACCTCAGGTCGTATCTTCAGCACATCCGCCACTTGAACGATGTAGGATCCACTGCTTAGGGTTCCAGTCGTTTCGCCTCGCAAATGACCAAGATAGTAAACCTGCGGACTTCGCAAACCGGTGTTGGCGTTATCCAAAAGCTTGATCTGCAACCAACGATTAACGATCGCTCCATCGGGCCACTCGATACGAACTCTTGCTGGAGTCGAGCTTGTACCCGCGGTCACAACGATGTCGCTCGGAGCAGGAGCTGCAGCCCAACTGCTCGGTGGATTTGCAGCCTCGTTGAAGGAGCCCAAGGGGCTCATTCGAAACGCGATATCCGAAGCGGTCAGAGAGGTTGCAGCAAGTCCCGCTACATCAAAGACTAATCCATTGATGCCTCGGGTGTTGTTGATGAGATTGTCAAACGTCAGTTC
>JAGWZB010000448.1 GCA_018969045.1 Planctomycetota bacterium
TCAGAGAATAATAATAATTTACTACTTCTTTCTTCTTTCACCTACACCCACGCGTATGCCCCCGCGCACGCGTATATGGACGCGTATAAGAGAGGGGGGGAGAAAGAAGAAAGAAGTCTATTCGGCCTTGTCCGATACAGCCCACCAGATCGCCACCATTGCCCCAATGACGCGTTCTTCTTGGCGAATAGCAGTCTTACGCGAACTTCTTCTTGCAACGCGACCGTGGGCCAACTGTGGCCACACGTGCGAGTGTGCCAGTTTGGCACTGCGAATTCGGTCAAAAACACGCTAATGGGTCCTACCCCGCCCTTAAACGCCTTTAAGGGCCGTGGGAACGGTTGGCAACTTAGACAGAGTTTTATTTCCTAGTCCGAATTTGAAATCAGGAGGACGTTTAGCAACGAAAAGCAACGCGAAAACGATTTTTCGGAATCGACATGATCCAGATTGCCAGGGGGTTGGAACGGTCCCTTTGGAACCTGGGTTGGGCCACACGGAAGCCAGATGCCAATTGGGGCGTCTTGGGATTTCAAATCAAACGCATGTCTAGGAAATAAAAATGAAAATTGACATTAGACCGATAGCGGAAATCAAACCATACCCGAACAATCCTCGCATCAACGATGATGCGGTAGATGCGGTCGCAAGTAGCATCAAGGAGTTCGGATTCCGACAACCGATCGTTGTGGATACCGATGGGGTGATCATCTGTGGACATACTCGATTCAAGGCTGCGCAGAAGCTTGGGCTTGAGAAGGTGCCGATCCACGTGGCCACGGATCTTACCCCCGAGCAGATCAAGGCCTACCGAATCGCCGACAACAAGAGTTCGGAATTGGCCGATTGGAATTTCGACCTCTTGCCGATCGAACTAGGTGAACTTCAAACAGCGGGTTTCGATCTGTCGCTCCTGGGTTTTGATTCCGATGAGCTTCTAAAGCTCATGAGTGGGGACGTAAACGAGGGACTCACGGATCCCGATGATGTGCCGGCACCGCCAGATGCTGCGGTGACCCAGCCTGGAGATCTTTGGATATTAGGTGACCATAGGTTGCTCTGCGGGGACTCATCGAAACCCGAAGACCTGGATCGACTCTTGGGTGGTAAAACCATCCAGTTGGTCAACACAGATCCCCCGTATAATGTTTGCGTGGAACCGCGATCGAACAACGCGATCGCCGCAGGTTTGTCATCGTTTTCCAACGATAGCGCTTCGCAAAAACTCAAAGGGGGCCAAGGCAACGCAGCCTCCTTCGGGGTCGACCACGAGACTGGTAAACCCAAGCATCCTGCAACGCACAAAAAGCTGCGTGCCAAGGATCGTCCACTGGCCAACGACTTTGTGAGCGATCAAGAGTTCGACCGATTGCTCGATGCATGGTTTGGAAACATCGCTCGGGTGCTCGACCCAGGTCGTGGTTTCTACATCTGGGGTGGGTATGCCAACTGTGGGAACTATCCCCCGTTCCTCAAGAAGCATGGTTTGTATTTCAGCCAGGCAATCATCTGGGACAAAATGCACCCGGTGCTCACCCGAAAAGACTTCATGGGAGCCCACGAGTGGTGCCAACCACCAGATACGATGGTGCAAACCGCAGGGGGAACAAGCACGCTTGGCCAAATGCGTGACGACGACCGCGTGGTTAGTTATTATTCGCACAGCTCAGCAATCGTGGGCTTGCGAGATGGCTACCGAGTCAAAGTCGGCAGGCGGCCTTACGGAGGAAAGCTCTATGGGGTAACAACCCCGTCGCAGCAATCCTGGGGTACCGATGGTCACATCTGGACGGTACGCATGACCCAAGATTACGCATCGCGATGGTGCGTGTATTTGATGCGTCGTGGCACTTGGTGGCGCGTTGGGATGACCAAGATGCGAACCACCTGGGGCTTTGGCGTAAAGGGGCGATTGCTTCATGAGCTTGGGGATGAGGCCTGGATTCTCTCGCTGCATGATTCGGCAGCGGAGGCTCGGATGCAAGAACAGCTGGTGTCGATTCAATTCGGGATTCCTCAGACTTGCTGGGTCACGAACCGTAGTTCGTCGCACAGGCAAAGTGATCACATCCGGGACTTTTACGGTCAACTCGATGCGGATGCCCAAGAAGCTGCTGCTTGCAACGCACTTGCCCATTTCAATCGAAACCGAAAGTATCCGTTTGTGGAATCAAGCGATACCAGAGCAAAGTTTGGAGCACGCCAGTCGATCCAAGTACGTTCGTGCAATCTGCTCCCTGGCAGCATGGAGGTTCCAACTCCAATGCGTGGTCAAAATGTGGAGTGGACTCCAATTCGTGCCGTTGATGTCCAGGATTACTCTGGTGAGGTTGTCTCTTTGGGGGTCGATACGCACGAGCACTACATTGCCGACGGGCTTGTCACCCATAATTGCTTTTATGGGTGGCTTGAAGGGGCTGCGCACGTGTACCTCGGGCCCAACAACGCCACGGATCTATGGCAGATCAAGAAGGTTAACCCGCAGTCGATGGTCCATCTAACCGAGAAGCCTGTCGAGCTAGCGGTCCGCGCGATGCAGTACTCATCGCGACCAGGAGAGAACGTGCTGGATCTGTTTGGTGGTAGCGGATCGACTCTAATCGCTGCCGAGCAAACTGGTCGGCATGCATACCTTATGGAGCTCGACCCGCTCTACAGCGATGTCATCGTCGATCGGTACCAGCGGTTCACTGGCAAGCCGGCGATCCTAGAGCGGACGGGGACATCACCGATCCCGATGCGTGCGGCAGACGCTAAGTAGCGTTACAGCTTCTGGCAATGCCACGTTTGGTTTTGGAAAACGTACAGGTAGTTCGCATCGCAGTTGCGAGCGAACTCCAGCAGAGAACCGGTGTCGCAGACATGCTTTGGGGGCCGAGCGCGGGCCAAGTACTCCGGGCCACCAGCCTGCGAGGTCAAGCTGCGAAGTTCACCACCGGCCAAGAGCGCCGAAACTTTTTCGATGGAGTTGAAACGTTGATTAAGAATCACGCCTGCGAATTCTGGATAACCATCGTAGTGCAGGTAGGTCGCCTGGAACGTCCCGTCCTCGTTAGCACATGCGATCGTTGCTCGTGTAGACATGGTTGCAGCTCTCTCGGACTAGGTTACGTCGGAACTAAGGATCTCGATGCAGTCGTCGGGCAACGTGAGCATCAATCGCCGGCCGTTGTCCCAATCGACCTCGACCTGAGTCCATCCATCGTGCGGATGGATCGCACAAACGGTGCCGAGCGATCCGGAAGGAACCGGATCGGGATCTTCGGGCATGTGGATCAGTCGGATTCGATCTCCGACTCTAGGTGCATCGATCATCGTTGGGGGTTCTTTCATTTAGAGGATCTTTCCGAGTTGGCTTTTCTTCATCGCGTCGATCGCTTCGCAGGCCAGGAG
>JAGWZB010000449.1 GCA_018969045.1 Planctomycetota bacterium
GAACCAGCCGCAAGGGAACCAGCCGCAAGGGAACCAGCCGCAAGGGAACCAGCCGCAAGGGAACCAGCCGCAAGGGAATCAGCCGCAAGGGAATCAGCAGCAAGGGAATCAGCAGCAAGGGAATCAGCAGCAAGCACCACAGCCGCCGCAGGCATCGAATTCAAGTTGGAAGCCTCCGTCGATTGATTGGAATCTTGGGGCGACCATGCGTTGGTTGCTCATAGGAGTCTTGGCGTTGGTTGCTTTGGTGTTTGGAGTGAAGTACTTGCGTGAGTTTCTGGCTTGGTTTCAGGGGGCCGGGAGTGACTCACCTCGGGCCGACGGGGATGTCAGTTCCATCGCCGATACTCAGAAGGCCGTGGGGTTTAGTGAGCTAGAAGACCCATTTAAGCGGCATCGCGACGATCCGGATGCGATTGTTCGCGCGTTGTTTCATGCGGTTTCGATATGGGGACGCGAGCATCGGGTTGCAAGGGGCGAAGATGAGACGCCTGATGAGTATTCCCGTCGCTTGGGTCGCAAGTACTCGGAGGTGGCCGAACCGTTGACTCAGTTGGGGTTGATGGTCAGTCGGTTGGCTTATGCCAAGAAATCGATCAGCATCCACGATGCTCAATCGCTTCGGTCGCTTTGGGACTGGATGAAAGCTGGATCTGTGTGATCTGTGCTAGCATTGGCTAGTTGGGTGGTCGATTGAAAAACGGGTCTTGCTTTTGTTTGGGATATTTTGGAGGATCTGCGGGCCGGTTGGGGAGGACCATGGATGGTTTTGCAAACTCAACGTGGCTGACTCTTGCGTGCACGGAAGTGTCCTATGCCGAGCTATGTTCCTTACGTTCCCTATTGGTTCGAAGTTTTCTCGGTTTGGACACCGTGGATTGTCCCGATCCTGGCGTTATTGGGGCTTTGGATCGCGAGGCTTTGTGAAGACGCGCGGGTTCGAAGTGCCGCGGAGGCTTGTTATTTTGGCGCGATGGTGGTGGCTGCGATGATCACCTTGCGAACGATTCTTGCGGATGACAGTTGCTGGCTTTTGCATACATCGAGTTTAGGCTTGATGATTCTCGGGGCGATTTTTCCTCATCACATGCTGGAGAACTCTGCCCAAGACGCCATGGGTGAAAATGGGCTCAGCGATGCCCACTTGCGATAGTACCCTGGCCTCCTTGCGGACCGCTTACATTCTTGCTGGTGGCAGAAGCACTCGGTTTGGATCTAGCAAGGCAATGGCCGAGGTCGATGGCAGGCCGCAGATCCAGCGGCTTGCGGATCAGCTTCGCCAGGACGCTTGGAATCCGGTGGCGGTTTCAAGACGGGCGTCGGAGTTTGACGCGTTGGGGATTCAGACCGTTGTTGATTTTGAGGCTGACAGGGGGCCAGTTGCAGGAGTTCTTTCGGGCCTGCTTGATCATTGCACATTGGGCCAAGCTACATCGCCTTGGGCATTGTTCCTCAGTTGTGATTTATGGAGTTGGAATCCGGAGTGGTCGGGTTTGCTGGTTCCCGGTGTTGACGACTTGCCAAGTGTATCGGGAGTATTGAGGTACTTTCGGGCTGTGGATTTTTTGCCGTTGCCGTGCGTGATTCATCGGAGAGCTTTGCCGCAGATCCAGATCGCTTGGGATCGTGGAATCAGATCGTTTCGAGAGCTGATATCGAGTTTGGGTCAAGGCGGGGTATGGGTACCGATCGAGCCGCATAGGGTGCCGGTATCGTTCAACACCCCGGAGGACTTAAGGGGTCTTCGAGGTAGCTAAGGGGCCGTGCTTTTGGATGCGTCGCAGGTGCCACAATGGCCTTTGACGAGGACTTCGCTGATCCTAGCGATATTGAGATTCCGCCGGACGGTGGGGCTCGGGAGCGCCATGTCGTCGATGCATGAAACGCTGCCACAGTCGACGCATACAAAGTGTGGGTGGCTGCTGCGATCGTGCTTGGGGTCCCGTAATTCGAATCTCCAGACGTGGTCACCTAGTTCGGTTCGGATCACCAATTCGGCTTCGGCAAGATCGGTTAGATTTCTAAAGACGGTAGCTTTGTCGAAGCCCAGTGGTACTAGTTCGTCGGCAAGTTGGGCGTGTGTTTGGGGTTTGCTTGAGCGTTTGAGGGCATTGAGGACGGAGATGCGAGCTGGGGTGCTACGGAGCCCTGCTTCTTTGAGGAGACGGCGAGCTTCGTTGACATCATCGGCAGCGCTTTTCTTTTTCGTATTCATCATGCACCTGAATTTGCGTCGGTTGATTGCAGGACCGAGCGGAGTCTATCGAGGGTGTCGGGGGCATGGAGTTCAAGTTTTCCGAACCCGAGGATCGCACCCGCCGCGACGGCTTGCTGTTGGTATTCAGCATAGTTGGTGATGAGCATGACGGGAATATCTCGAAAGGCATCGGATTTTTTGATTGCGTGCAAGATATCCATGCCATCGCTGTAATCGATATCGAGTTTACGATTGATCAGGATCAGGTCGACGGGTTGGTTATTTAGGATGGCAAGGGTGTCTGCAAGTTGATCGGAGCGGAGGATATCGACGTCGAAATGTTTTGAGAGCAAGGACGAGATGGCTGAGTGGTCAGGGCCACAGTTTCCGACATCGAGGACCGTTTTGAGGGGCATGATTGACTGTTAAATTCTCTAGGGCTGTTTTCTTGGTTATTTGAAAGTCATCAGTGAAGCTTCGCCGACCGCAATGGTGTCAAAGTATGGTTCGACATCCTGAACCGTGAGTTGTACCAGTTGTCCATTGGTGAGGGCGACGTGTGTAATCCCACGTATTTCCTTGTTGATCGCGGTAGACTTTCCTTTCCAGGACTTCTTAATGAAGGTTGTTCCATTGATGGAGACAGTTGATTGAGTCGAAGTTTGCCAGTCTTTGAAGTTTTTTTCGTAGGCTGAGAGAAATCTCGCCAACTGCTGATCTTGGTTTAGGCTCGGGTCAACTCTCTCTTTATCGCTGACACTAACAAGCATCGAGGGGGTAGTTCCATCGGGACGTTGTGGACCTACAAAACCGACAATCGAGTTTCCCTTTGGAGTACCCGTATCTGGTACCGCTGAGTAGCCTTTGGGCATTCGAAGACTGTGTCCGTGGAATTCATAATTATCGCCGAGTTGTTCTTGTAGATTATTGGGTGTGTTAGGAGGCGAGCTAGCAGCGGATTGGTTCTCTGATGGCCCGTTTGGAGCCGCTCCACCAAGGAGTTTGACCTCAAGCTCTCGGACGATGTCGGTTTGCAGGTACTGCTGCATGAGCAACCGCGTGGCATCGATCATTTTGTCGATGCGTTCGGCGACGGGAGCGGGAACTGGTCCCATTTCGGTCGAGGTTGCGCGCCTGAGGATATTTTGGATTTGCCCCGATAGTGCTTCGTAGTTTTTGACTTTCTTTAA
>JAGWZB010000045.1 GCA_018969045.1 Planctomycetota bacterium
CAATGAAGGTGACGACACGATAACCGGAGGGATTTTGCCAGATCTGCTTTACGGGGGGCCCGATGCCGACACGATCCAAGGTGGGGCTGGAAACGATACGATCCTAGGTGAGAGCGGATCGGATACGATCCGCGGCGGGTCCGATGATGACACAATCGATGGTGGGAGCGAGGGGGACTTTCTATTGGGTGACGACGGCATGGATCGCATCTACGGTCGCAGTGGCATCGATCGGATCTTTGGCGGCCTAGGACAAGATCTCCTCAGCGGTAACGAAGACGACGACTCGATCTTTGGACAAGAAGACGCCGACGAAATCTACGGTGATGACGGAGACGATACGATCGACGGTGGGCAAGGGGATGATCTGATCTTCGGTGGAGAAGGCCAAGATGAGATCTTTGGTGGACTCGATGACGACACCATTTATGGAGGCTCCGAAGCAGACTCGATCGATGGCCAATCGGGTAACGATACCCTACATGGTCAAGAGGGATCAGATGAACTTGCAGGAAACGCCGGGGACGATGTGATCTATGGTGGACCCGACGCCGATACCATCTACGGTTACAACTCCAGTCAACTAGCCGATTCATTACCCCCAGGTGTTTCCGATCGAGATTTACTCTACGGTGGTCTTGATGCAGATCTCATTGCTGGCGGACCTGATAACGACTTGATTTATGGTGAGCAAGGGGACGATACTCTTCTTGGCAATGAAGGCTCCGATACGATTTACGGCCAAGACGGATTCGACCGAATCTTTGGGTTTCATTTGAAGCAACCCGAGAATTGGTATCTTCTGAGCGGAGGAACCGATCAAGCCGATTTTCTATTTGGCGATCGCGATGAGGATCAGATCCACGGAGGTCCTGGCGATGATGACTTGCGAGGAAATTCGGGGAATGACACTCTGTTTGGGGATGAAGGTTCGGATGTCTTAATCGGTGGCGATGACGATGACACGCTCGATGGTGGAGAGGATCCGGATATCCTCGATGGCGGTCTTGGAAACGACCATTTGATCGGGGGCTTGGCCGACGACTTGCACTATGGAAACCGAGGTTCAGATCTTATCGAAGGGAACACGGGTGCGGACTTTATCGCTGGCAACGACCAATCCGATTTCGTCTATGGCGATGAAGGTTCCGATACGATCTTTGGCGGACTGGGTAACGACACGCTTCGCGGTGGCGATCAAGACGATACGATCCACGGCGATCAGGGAGACGATCTGATCCTCGGTCATGCCGGTGCCGATACTCTCATGGGTGACGAAGGCAACGATGTGATCTATGGCGGGGATCAATCCGACACCGTTCGAGGTGGTCTGGGCGATGACCGAATCTATGGCGAGCGCGGTGCCGATACCCTCATGGGTGACGAAGGCGACGACGTCGTCGAAGGAGGAGACGGAGACGATACGATCTTTGGCGGTGATGGTGATGATGCGCTCTATGGTGATGGTCAGCAAGACACCATCAGCGGGGGGCAGGGGAATGACTATCTGTTTGCTGGGGATGGGATCTCCAACACCCTCATAGGAGATCAAGGAGACGATATTCTCGTCGGATCGGACGAGGGTTCCGACGATCCGAAGCCTCTGGACAATATCCTTTTTGGCGATCGGCTCAGCGGCGATGAAGGTGACGATACAATCATGGGCTTGGGCGGATCGGACATCATCGATGGAGGATCGGGAACCAATACCATCGATGGTGGAGTTCACACCGACATCGTAAGCAACGGAATCGATATGCCCAGTGTCGTCGATTTCCAATTGCCCTCGGGCCCGGATCGACGCGGCAGGTTCTCACAACTGAGTCGCTCGGCTAGTTTCGGCGGACTGAGCAACGTCGGTGGCTTCGAAGAGTCGGTTTATGTAGACCATTCTGGGGTCTATGTCGCATGGGTCGATTGGCGAAACGGAAACACTGAGATTTATGTTGCCCACCATCCCCATGGGATCGGACAGTGGAGTGCCTTGGCAGGTTTCGGGAGCTTTGACTCAGCCTCCGGAGGTGGTATCAGCAACGACGAAAACCAATCCCGACGCCCAACACTCTTCAAGACCGAATCGAGCGATTCGCTAGTCGTGGCTTGGACGAGCATCGCTGCTGATGGAACCAGCAACATCGAAGTCGCCCGCGAGGATCGAGCTTGGGATCGCATCTCGAATCCAGCTCAAAGCGGTCGGGCCGACCAAGCTCGATTCGTGCAGTATAGTAACGTCAGTGGCTTACTGTTTTGGATCGAGACCAACCCCAACTCAGGCCAACGGGTTTTGAAAAGCTCTCAATATGTCTATTGGCAGACACCCGATGTGGAGCGATTCCTTCCAGAGCAGACACTCTTTACACCGTCAGTCGGCAGGAACCTTCAAAGCTACGATGTAGCTTCGGTGGAGTTTCAGGCCGTATTGAGTGTAGCTCACACCGATGGAAGCGATCACGATATTGATGTTCGAGCAGATCGCGCGGTATTGAGGGACGAATCGTTCTTCTTTCCAGGAGTCCCGAATGTTTCGTTCCTCGAGTATGACTCGGGTCGTTGGCAGACCATTGGTCAAATCACCGACGACAATACGCTTGAGCCGACGATCGGAATGCAATACATCGACCAAATAGGATCGGTGCCTGGTGAAATCGAGCTGATCTACAATGTGGCGATCGCATGGCAGACCGTTTCTAGCCGTGAGAATCAGGTCGATGGATTGGTGCTTCGCATCGATCCAAACCTACCAATTCGTGTTCAACCGATGATTCCTCAGTACCAGTTGGACTCCGTCCCTCGATTTGGTGCCGAGACTATATCCGATACGCTTGGGTACGCTGACAAGCCTGATTTGGCGATGGGTTTTTCCGGCACCTATCTCGGTTGGCGCGATGATGGTGTCTTTGGTGGTGACGGACGTTCAAGCATCTTTGTGATGGGCAAGTTCTATGACCCGACACTCGGGGACTTTATCCTCAGCGAAGAATTTCGCGATGAAGCCAGTGGGCCTGGAATCGCCGAATCGGATTCCGAGAGCCTCTTGGCCAGTGTCTTGCCCGTATCGACCGATATCGGCGGTTCGCTGCGCGATCTTGAGTTGAGTATGGTTGAGGATTTCTTTGGCAGCGGCTCGTTGGTCGTGCTGTGGAACGAAGCCCGATCGACTAGTTCGCTAGGTCGAAATAATGTATATTTGCGAACATCGCTCGATGGACTCCAAGGTGTTGACGATAGCAGATTGCTGCGTAAATTCGGGCAATCCGTATTGAATGTACTGGAAAACGATCGAGGGCTTTTCGGGGAGTTCCCTCCAAGGTTGACTCATTTCAATGAACAGGAGTTGCAGTTCCTCCCCGAACTCAACGACGAAGTCGTCGTAACGAGTTTGCTAGGTGCTCGCGTCGTGATATCGGCCAACGGTCGCATCAGCTATGATCCTAATGGTGCTGCGGCTTTTATAAATCTCAAGCGAACCGAGTTTCTCAAGGAGAGTTTTGTCTATCGTGTCGACAATGGTATAAACCCAGCAGAAGCGATCGTTGAGTTCGTCGTCTTTGGAACGAATGTGTGGCGCAACGAGCGAGATCCGTTCGATGTCAATGACGATAGATTTACCGGGCCGCTTGATGTGCTTGTTTTGATCAACGACATCAACACCAACGGATCCAGGCGACTCGATGACATCGGACCTGGAGCAAAGCGATTCTTGGATGTCGACGACGACGGATTCATCTTGCCACTCGATGTGCTCAATGTGATCAATTTGATCAACTCCAGGTCAGGCTCCGGAGGGGAAGGGACTGAAGTAGTTCAAGGCCTGGGGTTGGTTTACGACGACCTGACGGATTGGCGAGAGAAACAAAAACGAAATCAGCGGCGGTAGAAGACATGATTCAAAAATAAAACGATTAATGAACACGAACTTTGGCAACAGGAGTTACGAATCGGTTAGAATTCGGGTTGGAGGTCTTTTCTATAAACGCCCCAACAGCGCCGATGAATCCTTTCGATACCCGAGCCACACTGCTGGTCAGAATCCGCGATCCCCAAGACCAGGCGGCTTGGGTGGAGTTCGTCGATTTATATATGCCACTGCTTCATTCGTATGCAATCAAGATGGGCTTTCAAGACGCCGATGCGGCCGATGCGGCTCAGGAAACGTTGCTTCGGGTGTCCAAGGCGATTCCGTCGATGCAATATCAGTCCGACAAGGGTTCGTTTCGAGGCTGGTTGCTGACGATCCTGCGCAACACCTTGAGGCTCCATGCGTCCAGAGCCAAGCATCATGCTCGCGGGACTGGGGATACGGGCATGCTCGAGTTGTTGCGAGAGCAGCCCGATCGCCAGCAGTTGGATCTATGGGAACGCGAGTATCAGTTGCGAATGTTTCATTGGGCAGCAAAGCGAATTCAATCCTCCTTCCAACAAACAACTTGGAAAGCTTTTTGGGAGACGACCGTCGATGGCAAGTCGATACCAAGCGTCGCACAAGAACTCGGGATCAGCACCGGAGCGGTATACATTGCACGCTCACGCGTCTTAGCGAGTATACGCCAAGAGATCGAACTTGCGGAGTCCTGGCATGATCAACCCGCAGAACATCGATGATCAGATGCTCAGCGATTTGCTCGCGGGGAATCTGAGTCTATCCCAGGAACGCGAGCTGGAACAAATCATCGCATTGCATCCCGAGATCCAGACGCGATTGGAACAGCTTGCAGGTGCTCATCGATGGCCGGTGGGCAGTGCACCTGAGCCGCTCTTGGGTGATTCGGAGCACTTGGCCGATCGCATCGAAAAGTTGCAAAGTGGCCGCTGGGAGATCCAGCAGTCTGTGACTCGGGCCACTAGTAGCGATACAGTGGCGATCGAAGATCGAATCGCGAAGCTCAATAAGGATCTCGTCGGCTATCGGGTTGTGCGTGAGATTGGTCGCGGGGGGATGGGGATCGTTTATGAAGGGACCGACGAAGCGTTAGAACGAACCGTAGCGATCAAAGTTCTTAAGGATCTGGAGTTTGCCCAAGGGGGACATTCGCAGGAAGTTAATCCCAGTCAGCGGCTCATCGCGGAGGCTCAAGCGATCGCTGCTTTGCAGCACGAGAATATCCTTGCGATCTACAGTGTCGTGTTTGCTTCTGGCAATCCAGTCTTGATCCAGCAATATGTCGATGGGGAGTCGCTCGGGAGTTTGTTAAGCCGTCAGGGTCTCTTGGAAATAGACCAATGTGTGTCGATCAGTTTGCAGATCGCAAGGGGCCTAGTCGCTGCGCATGAGCGAGGGATCGTGCACCGCGACTTGAAGCCCGATAACATTTTGCTCGAAGGTGAAAACAAGTCGGTACGGATCGCCGATTTTGGTTTAGCCAAGAGACAAGACAGCACGACACAAACGTCAGATCGATTCCTTATTGGGACACCGCTGTATATGTCCCCTGAGCAGACGCAAAAGATATCGGTCGATGAGCGTTCGGATTTGTTTAGTCTAGGGGTGATGATGTACGGGATGCTTACGGGCGCTACTCCTTTCGAGCATTCGGATGTCTTTGTGGTGCTTGATAAGATCCGTAACCATGGGGTCGAGTCGGTTGTTCGGGTACGTCCTGAGACCCCCCAATGGTTATCGGATTTGGTAGATAAGTTGATTGCCAAGAGGCCTGAGGATCGGCTTCAAAGTGCGAAGCAAGTCGTCAGTAGTTTGGAGTCCAAATCGTTTTCGATAAGTGTTCGATCTGATCGAAAGACTCCGTGGATTTACACTGGTTTGGGGTTGCTCGGTAGTTTAGCTCTGTTAGCAGGCTTGGTGTTTTTTCTTAAGAGTCCGAAAGCCAACAAGGAGCGTTTTCCTAGCGTCAGCAAAGACGTCAACCCCAGGGTTCCTAGAGGTGTGTGGATCGAGAGCAAAGAGCAGGAGTATCAGACGCTTGGCCAAGCGATCCTGGAGGCTAGCGATGGTGACAAGATTCTGATCGATCGGGACCTTGCTGAAAGTGGGATTCAGGTTCGGGGCAAGCGCCTAACGATCGAGGCTAGTGCTGGGTCTAGGCCCACGATCCGTTATGCCCTCGACGAGGATCGTCAGGTTGCGTATTTGCTCAGGACCGATCGAGATTTAACGTTGCGTGGTTTGTGTTTTGATTGGAGGCCACCGCAGACCTCGCAAGCCTTTGAGGAGGGCCAGTTTGTCAACATGATTTCGACCGAATTGGGCACGCAGCTGATCGTCGATGGTTGCCAATTCCGTTCGAGTCTCCAAGGAACGATTCTCGGTGCAGGAGGCAGCGCGATGGTGACCGACTCAGTCTTTGATACCAAGTTGTTTGGTTTGGGTTGTATCGTGGGAGGTGGGGTGCTCCAGGTGCGCCGTTGCAAGATGGTGTCCAAGGCAGGTATTGCGATCTTCTATTCCTCGGAGAATTACTCCAAGGACTATCCCAGTCGGTTGATTATCGAGGAATCTGAGTTTGATGGTCAAAGCGCAGTGAGTTTGATGTTGCGTCGAGCCTTGGCCGACAGGATTGAGATTGAGAGTCGGGATTGCCGGTTTGGAACCGATTATGCATTGACCATCACAAGATCACCGCAACGGGCGCCGGAATTAGAGGTTTATCAAGATGTCAAGGATTTGGCGCACCGTTTGGTGCGGTGGCAGGAGCTCGGGTGCGTGCACAAGGTTGGAAGTGGGTATCTTGCGGGTCGAGACATGCGTCAAACCAATCGGATACTGACGGGTCTAGAGTCGCTTGAGCAGTGGCAGATGTTTTGGGAGCAGTCACCCGGTGGTGATTCCAAAGTTCAATTGGCCCGCGAGCAGTGAGCTCAAGTGGTCCGGTCGTCAGCTATCGGATATAGTGGACCAGTAATTCTCCGCGCATGAGGTAATCCCTAGGAACGATCCAATGATAGATTCCGCTCAAAAGACGATCGAAGACTTCTCCAGTCGCAGCGACAGCGCTGTGACGCGAATCACGATGGCATTTGCCCTTGGCGGAGCACTCATGGATATCGGATCGCATCTTTTAGCGACATTCATGGGCGGTGCAGATATATCGATGCTCTGGGGGATGTGGATACCATTGTGCTTCATTACGATCCCGCCGATTCACTATTTGTGTCGTCGCGTCCAGAGACTACAGAAGCAACTGGAAGCCCTGGAATCCCGATTGAACGATCGCCGTGCTGCGTAGGTAGTCACTTAGGCTCGGTTGCTGGCGCTACTGGATCGGACTCGCTGGGAGTTGGCCAGGGTGGAATCGGACTACCATCTGGGCCTTTGCCACCTGCGGGATTGCTACCCCGCAGACTTGCCACATAGGCAGTGACCATCACGATGTCATTTTTGTTGGGGATTCGAGTGGCCCAAGCTGGCATGGCTCCACCGGCGACCCCTTCGTTGATCACCTTGGCAATGTCCTCGATCTTTTTGATATGTTTGTAGTTGTCATCGCACAGATTCGGTCCGATCACTCCGCCACCTTCCGGACCATGGCAAGACACACAGTTGACCTTATAGATCGATTTTCCCACATCCATCCACTCCTTCTGGTTCATGAATTTGACCAGCGTGTTGGCATCGGGGTTTAGCTCACCGAGTTCGAGATATTTCTTTTTTTGGTTCGAATCCAATGCCGCGGTGAACCGTTCGTGAAGCGATCGATTTGGGGCTCCAACGTGGTAGTACAGCAGGTAGAACGGAGAGATCACTACCGTCAGGATGAACAACCATTTCCACCAACCGGGCAAAGGGTTGTCGTATTCCCGAATCCCATCGTAGGAGTGGCTCATGGGAGCCGCATTGCTGGTTGTCACCGTCGCTTGGGGGTTGTTTTGGCTGTTGGTCATGGTCGGTTGCTGGAAGGTTGGGGTTTGGGATCGACGACCTCATCTCGAAGCGGGATCGCGCTGAATCGATCGACCGTGGAGCGTTTGAGCGTCACGGCCCAAAAGCTGATTGCTACGAAACACACGGCGAAGATCACTAAAGCGATCTCGTCAAAAACCGAATAATCGAGCTTTGAAACAACATCTTTAAGCATCGCTTTACTGAGCTCCTGTTTGGGCACCTGGGGTATCTTGTACCGAAGCTTGAGCGGTTGGGGGTTCAGGAGTCTTGGGCTGCTGGGTTTTGTACAGGTCGGTTCCGACCCGCTTGAGATAGGCGATCAGAGCGATGGCCGTCGAGTCCTTGATCAAGTGCCCGTTGTATTCCACGGGACCACCTTGCAAGATGATTTCGGCCGCGACTTGTTCGGCTTGTTCTTTGGCCAACTGCTGGGATTTCTCGACTTCGTAGGGGTATTCTGGGTGCAGGTACTTATTGGCTGCAACCCGAGGTTGGATTTCATTGAAGTTGAGTTTTTCCTCAAGCAAGTGTCGGTAGCTGGGCATGACCGAGCCGCGCGAGACGGTCGTGGGGCTTTCGAAATGCTTCCAGTGCCAGAAGCCGCTTTGCTGAGTCACACCGATGCGGGCAAGATCCGGACCGATCCGGCGTGAACCCCATTGGAAAGGGTGGTCATAGACCGACTCACCCGGCTTGCTGTAGTCGCCATACATGAGCTTTTCGGCGACCATGGGTCGGATCATTTGCGAATGGCAGTTGTAACAGCCTTCGGAGACATAGATGTCCCGACCGGCGATCTCAAGGGGTGTGTACGGCTTAACGGTGTTGATCGTCGGAATATTGCTGCGGATCAGGAACATAGGGATGAGTTCAAAAGCGCTCGCGACCAGGACCGCCAAGGTTGTCATGATCGTGAACTTTACAGGCAGGTGTTCCCAAGCCCGGTGCCAATTCATGCGGTTGAGTCGATCGATTTTGGTCGCAAAGTCCAGGACGGGAACCCCATCGAGCGGACTGCTGTCTTGAACGTTCTCGACGTAGAAGCGACTCAGTCGCGGCGCCGAGTAGATTGGGACTTCGTATTTTGCGGGCCTGGACATCCAGGTCATGATGGCGTTGTAGGCAAGCAGGACAATTCCAGAGACATACAGCACACCGGCCAAGACCCGAGCCCACCAAAAGGGCATCAGCACCGGGACAGTGTCCATGAACGTGTTGGCAAGGTCGCCTTTGGGGGTCAACTCTCGCCACATCAAGCCTTGGGTGATCCCAGCGATGTAAATCGGGATGATGTACAGCAAGATACCGATGGTGCCTATCCAGAAATGCCATTCGGCGAGTTTCGTACTGTAGAGTTTGGTTTGATAGAGTCGAGGCAGTAGCCAGTAGATCATTCCAAAAGTCATAAAGCCGTTCCACCCCAGCGCTCCTGAGTGAACGTGGGCAATGGTCCAATCGGTATAGTGCGATAGCGCATTGACGCTCTTGATCGATAGCATCGGACCTTCAAAGGTCGACATTCCATAAAAGGTGATCCCAACGACGAAGAACTTCAGCACTGGATCTGCGGTGACTTTGTGCCAAGCTCCCCGCAGGGTTAGCAGTCCGTTGATCATTCCCCCCCAGGAGGGCATCCAAAGCATCACGCTAAAGAGCATGCCAAAAGTACTGGCCCATTCGGGCAACGCCGTGTAGTGCAAATGGTGCGGGCCGGCCCAGATGTAGATAAAGACCAAGGACCAGAAGTGTATGATGCTCAGTTTGTAGCTAAAGACCGGTCGGTCTGCGGCTTTGGGTAAGAAGTAGTACATCAGTCCCAGGAATGGAGTCGTCAGGAAAAAGGCAACCGCATTGTGACCATACCACCATTGCATCAGCGCGTCTTGGACCCCCGCATAGATCGGATAGCTTTTGCCCAATCCAACGGGAACTACCAAGTTATTGAAAACGTGCAAGACCGTCACTGTGACGATCGTTGCGATGTAGAACCACAGGGCCACATACATGTGACGCTCTCGACGATGGATCAGCGTCATCATGAAGTTGGTGCCAAAGAACAACAACCAGACTACCGCAATCGCAATATCGATCGGCCATTCAAGTTCGGCGTACTCCTTGCTTTGGGTGATACCAAGCGGCAGTGTCACTGCGGCAGCCAAGATGATCCCTTGCCAGCCCCAAAAATGCAGTCGGCTAAGTGCGTCCGACCACATGCGGGCTTTGCACAACCGCTGAGTGCTGTAGTAAACCGCCGCAAAGATCGCGTTCCCGGCAAAGGCAAAGATCGCCGCATTGGTATGCAGCGGTCTGAGTCGGGCAAAAGAGAGGACCGCTGCGACATCGCTGCGGAAATTTCCGGCGAATTCCGGCAGGACTAACAATAGCCCCACCACGACACCCAAGGATGTGGCCACCAGCCCCCATAGGATCGTCGCGAAAACAAACCATCGGACAATGTCGTCATCGTAACTGTATTGTTCGAGCGACTCGGGGGTTTCCGAGTAAGTACCCTGGATGGTTGGATCCATCGATTCGGAACTAACAGATGCGCTTTGGCTCATAGTGGTCGAATTCAAACGGGGATCGAATCGTATCGAGTGGGCTTGGTGAAACTCCACAAACCCCAATTGTATATTCCCGATCGACATCGATTCAGAGCATCGAGCATTCTTTCGAGTGGATTGCGCCGCGACAGATTGAAGCAACGATCCAATCGCTTGCTTTCTCTCTATTTTTATTGCTTTTATTGCGAAATGTCTTCGCGAAACTTCGGGCCCAAGACCATCGCTACCATAGAGTCATTGCCACAGCCTGAAGGTCGATTACAGACTGGAAAAGTGGGGCCATCCAGTTGGGGAGCCTCCAAGATCGCTCGGGAAAAGTCTGCTAGGCCGGGCACCTAGAAGACGATTCGGGCGAGACGTTTCAGACGAGCAACTCGATGTCTGCTATTTGTCAAAGCACTCAGGACAAAAGAGGTTTGTCCGGGTGCACCTGACAACCAAGCAAACCGAAGCTGGTGGGAGACCCGGGCGACGTCCCCTACAGAGTTAAAGACGTAATTCCACGGCCAAGGCGCTCATGAATCTTTCAAAAATGAGAGGTTTTTCAGGCCCTGGAATCGGTAGAAATTGTTCAATAATTCTTGCATAAGAAAAGATTCTCTTGGGGGGTCTTTGCGCCGTTGTGGAACTTTTGGGCCTGAGCTAGGCTCGAAACGACTTGGCAGCTTTTGGCTGAAAAGTCCCCCTAAGTAAGTGCATTTACAGCACCTTTTTAGTAGACCGAATGGATGACCCTGTTCATAATCTCAAGACACAAAGCCTGGGGGGACTCGTCGGATCTTAGGAAACGTGAAGGATCGGCGAAGTTTTCGGGTGGAAGCGAGCTTACCGATTGTTTCGCGCCTTGGGATAAGCTCAGCGAGATTTAAGTCTGTCTTTGTCCCTAGAGTCGCTTGAGGCTGACCTAGGTTTTGCATACGGATCAACCAGAGTTCTTTTACCGATTTTGGAATAGACGAATGAATAGAAAACACCTTCGATCGTGGATCCAAGGAGCGGCAAGTTCTGCCGTCCTTGGTGTGAGTCTTGTGTCGGGCTTGTTGGCCCCACAAGTGGCTTATTCCCAAGAGGCCCCGGGGGCCGAGTATCCGCCTTTTGACAAAGTCACTGAAGGCTACACGAAAGTGGAGTCCAAGTCGCCTGACCGCGGTGCTTTGTGCAAGCTTTGGGTCCGGGACAAAGATGGTCAAGTCTTGATGGAGCTTCCCAAGGACTTGCTTACCAAGAAGTACTTCATTGCCCTTACGGTCAGCAGTGGGGACAAGTTTGCTGGTCTTCAGGCCGGTGATTACTACGTGTACTGGCGGATGTACAACAAGCGTCTGGCTTTGATTTTACCCGAGTTGGATATTCGATCCAACGGCGAACCGGAGTCGAAGTCTTCGGTCAAGCGACTATTCACCGACACGGTGCTATTGGACATTCCCATCGTGGCGATGGCACCTCAGGGTGGGCCGGTGATCGATGCCGATGCATTATTTGTTGGCAATGCAGGTAAATTCTTTGGTCCAAGTGTACGGGTACAAGATCCCCAGTTGACCAAGGTGGTCAAGGCCAAGCCTTTCACTAAGAATACCGAGTTGGCTTTTGAGGTCGTCACCGCTGGTGGCAAGCTTCAAACGATCCATTATTCCTTCAGCGAAGTTCCAGAAGACACTGGCTATCGGCCACGCAAAGCCGATCAACGCGTCGGGTACTTTGTCACCAACTACACCGATTTAGGTAGCTACGACGACGACAAAAAGCGAGTCCGTTACATCACCCGTTGGAGACTTGAGAAGCGAGACCCTAGTCTCAAGGTCAGTCCGCCGGTCACACCGATTCGTTTCTACATCGAGCACACCACTCCGGTACGTTATCGCCGATGGGTCAAGCAAGGCATCGAGTACTGGAACAAGGCTTTCGAGCAGATCGGATACTCCGATGCGATCGAAGTTCTCTACCAAGATCCACGCTCTCCGGCGACCATGGATTTGGATCCAGAGGACGTCCAGTACAACTTCATTCGTTGGCTCAACAACGACGTCGGAACCGCGATCGGGCCAAGTCGGGTGCATCCGATGACTGGGGAAATCCTCGACGCGGATGTCGTGCTGACCGATGGTTGGATTCGACACTTTAACTTCCAATACCATGACATGATGCCCGAGATCGCTATGGAGGGGATGACTCCTGAGACGATTTCCTGGCTCGGTTCCCATCCGACATGGGACCCTCGAGTTCGTTTGGCTCCAGAGGCAAATCAAAAGCATTTGCAAGGGATTTATGCCCTCCAATCGCAAATGCCTTACGCTGGCCATCCGTTGACCAAGTTGGATACCAAGCTGATGGGTTCGTCTCCTTTTGATGGACTTTACGGGCGTACCAGTCAAGTCAACGGTTTTTGCAACGCCGCACATGGCATGCAGATGGACATGTCGATGGCGCGATTGGCCTTGGATTTGATGGACGAGAACGGACAGTTCTTGGCCGAGCAAGAGCCAGCCGCTGGCGGTGCTAAGCCTGAGGACAAAAAGCCTGAGGAGAAGAAAGCCGACAAGCCCAAGGAAGAGATGTTTGACGGAATGCCTGAGTCTTTCATCGGTCCATTGCTTGCAGAACTGGTTGCTCACGAAGTTGGCCATACCTTGGGTCTTCGGCACAACTTCAAAGCTTCCAGTGCCTTGTCTCTTAAAGAGATCAATTCCAACGGAGTCAAAGGCCAGCGAACCATCGCTTCGTCGGTCATGGATTACATCCCGATCAATATGCCTTACCAACTCGATAGCGAGACCCGAGGCGATTACACGATGATCGGTATCGGTCCTTACGACTACTGGGCCATCGAGTATGGCTATTCGCCCGAAGAAGGCAAATTGCCAGAGATTCTCAAGCGAGCCAGCGAGCCAGAGCTTCAGTATGCGACCGACGAGGACACCGGTGGTCCAGATCCATTGGCCCGTCGCTATGACTACTCGAAGGATCCCCTGGATTACTGCGAAAACCAAATCCGATTGGTAAAACTCTATCGAGAACGGCTTTTGGACAAGTTTGTCAAAGAGGGAGATAGTTGGAGCAAGGCCAGACGAGGTTATGAGCTGACCCTTGGTGAGCAAACCAAAGCCGTCAGCATGATGGCCAACTGGATTGGTGGAGCGACCGTCAACCGTGACAAGAAGGGTGATCCGGGCAACCGTCAGTCCTTGGTCCCGGTTCCAGCCGAGCAACAACGCAAGGCCTTGGATTTCGTAATCCGCAACGCCTTTCGAGACGATTCGTTCGGTCTTTCCAACGCGATCTTGACTCGATTGACCAACGACAAGTGGATCGATGAAGGTGTTCGTTCGATGGGTGAATCCACATTCCCAGTGCACGATCGAATTCTAGGGATCCAAGCCAGTGCGTTGACCATGCTGATGAACCCCACCACGTTGCGTCGTGTGTACGACAATGAGATGTTGGTTCCCAAGGATCAAGATGCATTGACATTGCCGGAGATGCTCGACAAGGTTCAAGCGGAAGTTTGGTCTGAGCTGACTGCCAACCCAGAAGGGGAAGTCAACGCGAGGAAGCCTAGGATCAGTTCCTGGAGGCGGAATTTGCAACGCGAATACTTGGATCGGCTGATCGATCTGGCGGTTCCGGCTGCTTCGAGCAACAAAGCCATCACCAGTTTGTCACTGATGCAACTCAAGGAGCTCAAGAAGAAAGTGGATGCTGTGTTGGCCGGAGGTACTGCGATGGATCCTTATTCGGCAGCTCACCTGACCGAATGCCAGTTGCGAATCACCAAGGCGCTCGATGCGATCTACATCTACAACCAGCCTCAAGCTGGTGGTGGGGGAATGGGTCCGATCATTTTTGGTAACGTGGTTCCAGGAGCAACCAACCAAGTCGCTGCTCCGGCAGCATCGGTGCCATCGGATTCGACACCTAAGATTGTCGAAGGAGAGCCAGCTCCCAACTAGAGTTTTTGCCGAAACTAGGTTCGGTTTTTTGTAAAATGAAAGCCGGTCGGTATCTTATGGGTGCCGACCGGTTTTTTGTTTGCCCAGGATCAGAACCAGTACGATAAGGGCTAAAAGCCTGCGTTGTTACCCACATCAACACCTCAAGAACCTAATGTCACCATGGCCCGCAATCTATCGCTGGTGAGTTGTATTCTCACGTGGTTGTTTCCCTTTTTGGCTTTGGCGCAGTCGGACTTGGCGTTGGTAGCACGCTGGGAATTTGAAAGCGAGGAAACAACCAAACTGCGATCGATCGGAACGGTCCATCGCGATATTCCGGGGCCACGCTCGCCGCTGTATCCAGATTTTGACGCGACCAACACGGCCATCAAACTCGATGGATCGGGCTCCCATTTGGAATTCGACGACCCGGGAACGCAAAGCGAGTTTGATTTTACAAGCGACGAGGCAATTTCGTTGGAGGCATGGGTTCAGGCCGAAAGTCTTCGGCCTGGTGAATTCGTCTATGTTTTGGGAAAAGGACGGACAACCTCTAGTGGAGCAACCAGTGAGAATCAAAACTGGGCGCTTCGAATCCGCGAGCGAAGCCAAAAAGGATGCGTGAGTTTTTTGTTTGCTACACCTAGAAAGCCAAACGCAAAGAACGCCGATGCGCATTGGCATCGGTGGACAAGCCAGGTAGGTTTTGCCCCAGGTAGGCTTTGGCATCACATCGCTGTGAGTTACCGATTCGGGCACCCCGATTCGATCCGCTGCTGGATCGATGGAAAGGCAGTTTCGGGGGATTGGGACATGGGGGGCCCGACTCAGGAGGCTCCTGTGGTAGATAACGATGCGGTATGGATCGGTTCTTCTCGTGGAGGATCGCCCGGCAATAGTTTCCGTGGTTCTTTGGATTCGATCGCAATCCATCGCCGGCTTTTTGATGATGTGGAGATGGCTCAACGGTACAGGACAACCGATGTTGAGACCCCCGTGAGATTAGCTCCAGAAGTAATGCCAGAGTTGGAAGTCCCATCTGAGGGTGTCCTGTTGACGCTGCACGCAGGTATGCCCAGCCACACGCGATGGCTTAACGAAGGCGAATCGATTCCGCCTGCGACCATGGAGATACTTATGGAATCGATTCTCTTGGACCGTCTTGCACAGTCCTTCGATTCCTGGGGAATTCGCAGTGCATGGACCGAGCCGGTATTGGTTCGATTCGCAAGCGATGTCGTGATGCCAACAGGTCCTCAGGCTCTCATGATGCGCGTCCGGGGGCTTAGCCGACTCTGGTGCAATGGAGACCTAGTCGCCAGGGCCGATCCGATCAAAGGCTCCCCAAGCGGAGAGGAGCCGATGACACCTGTCACAGCGAGCCCTTTTCCTTCAACGCGTATGGCAGAGCATCGGCAGCAGCAAATTCAAGTGAATATTGAGGTGCCCTCTGACGGCAAAGTCCGTCTTGTTCTGGAGACCATTGTCGGGGGCAAAGGCTTCCGCACCGATCCGGGTGAGACATGCCTGGGGTGGATCGATGCTCAAGCTCAAGAAGTCAAACTGGTAGCTTGGGGCGATTCCAAACGATGGATTCCTTACGATGACCAGCATGCCATTGCACAGTTGGATCGCACCGAACGTCTGCTAGAGCGACTTGATACCAAACGCAGGCGCAAGCTGGCAAGTTCGCAGGATGCTTATTGGGACGCCCGGCATGCGATGGCTAAGCGATGGGTACAAGAGCATCCAGTAGAAGTCCCCAAGAGTTCATCTTCGCAGGATGTACATCCAATCGATGCTTTCCTTGAGGAGAAGATTCACGAGGCTGTGCGACTCGATAAGCAGATGCAATCGCAACTCGATGAGGCGCACAAGGCCAGTGCTCGGTGGTTGGGTGAATCGATTCTACCGCTTTTGGCCAGCAAATGTGGAAGATGCCATGTCGAGAATCGCCAAGGGGGATTGGGCCTGGAGGACATAGAGAGCATGCTAGCGGGTGGGGACTCTGGACAACCGGCGATTGTCCCGGGAAATCCAGCCCAGAGTTTGCTGATCCAGCGTGTGCTTGCGGATTCTTCGGAGGAACGCATGCCACCTGGCGATCAGGGACTAAAACCAGAAGAGATTCAATCGCTAAAAACATGGATTTCACAGGGTGCAAATTGGATCCGCGAGCCGCTCGAGGAAGATCAGGTACGTTATTCACCGAAGCTCGATGATGCGAAATTTCTACGAAAGCTAACTTATGATTTGATCGGGTTACCGCCGACCCAGAAAGAGTTAGAGGAGTATCTGGCAGATCCGGGGCAGGACAAACGGCTGCGGGCAATCGACAGGCTGCTGCTGGACGATCGGCATGCGGATGCATCGATGGGGTATTGGCAGGACGTGTTGGCCGAGAATCCTACGCTGATCAATTCGAGTCTAAATACCACAGGACCTTTTCGATGGTTTCTTTACGATGCATTTCGCGACAACAAGCCGGTGGATCGTTGGGTTACGGAATTGATTTTGATGCGGGGTAGTCCGCACGAGGGGGGCAGCGCAGGCTTTGGTATCGCGGGAGACAATGACGCACCACAGGCGGCCAAGGCGCAGATACTCGCGAGCGCTTTCCTTGGGATCCAGACCCAGTGCGCACGCTGCCATGACTCACCCTATCATAGGTCGACGCAGGAAGATCTTTATTCGATCGCATCGATGCTCGAGCAAAAACCCTTGACAGTGCCCAAGTCGAGCCGGGTACCTTCTGCCTTCTTTGAAAACAAGACGCGTGAAGCTTTGATCAAGGTGACTTTGGATGTGGACAAGCCGGTACAGCCCAAATGGCCTTGGCCTGAGTTGCTCGAAGGCTTGCCCGATGCTCCCGAAGCGACTCGCGAGCGTCTGGCGATGTATGTGACTTCACCGCAGAACCAAAGGTTCGCAAGAGTCTACGTCAACCGCATTTGGAGAAGGCTTATGGGTGCTGGGATCGTCGAGCCTGTTGGGGACTGGGAAGGTGCTAAGCCGAGTCATCGAGGGTTGCTTGATTGGCTTGCCAATGAGTTCATGAAATCCCGATACGATTCTCGCCGATTGGTTCGCACGATCGTTACGAGCCAAGCTTATGGGCGAGAGGCGCTTGGGAGCAATCGCAAGTCCAGTGCGGCTGGTCGTTTCTTTGCCGCACCGGATCCAAGGCGATTGGAGGCCGAGCAGATTGTCGACGCTTTAGCGTATTGCTCGGGTCGCAGTTTGGATGTGGAGGAATTAACCTTTGATCCCGATGCAAGGCGCCCTGCTAGCAATCGATTGACGTTGGGCATTCCGACCAGAGCTTGGATGTTTGCCAATCTAGCTAATGAGCGAGATAGGCCTTCGTTAAATCTCCCCAGAGCGCAGTTAATTGGTGATTTGTTGTTGGTTTTTGGCTGGAATGGGGCAAGGCAGAATCCTCGTACAGACCGAGAGACTCAGGCCAATGCGCTGCAGCCTGGGATGATGTCTAACAGTCTTGCGACGCAGCACTTTATCCGAGCCGTAGGTGGTGGAGCGTTATCGGCTTTGGCCAGGGAGGCCAAGACCCCTGAGGATTTGGTACGGCGGCTTTATCAGCGGTATTTGAGTCGGATGCCCAGCACCCATGAGCTTGAGTTTTTTAGTGAAGTTCTCTCGGAGGGGTTTGAGCAGCGAATACTTGCCAGTGTAAGCGACGATAAGCCAAGTGTTCAGGAGTCGTTTGCGATTCCTGAGTCAGCTGGTCCTTTTCCCAAGGTGACTTGGTCGAACCATTTGAGACCCGAAGCCAACCAGATTGCGATGGAGCTTGAGCGTCTAGCGCGACGGGGTCCTGCGGTAGATCCGTGGATCGAAAAACAATGGCGCGAGCGGCTTGAGGATATGGTATGGTGTATGATCAATACCGATGAGTTCATTTGGCTGCCTTGATTCGGGGCTTTTTTTCTGTTGAGTGAGGTTTTTGGTGAGCAATTCAGCAGGCAAGCTCAGGGGGGTGGATCGGCGTTTCGTTCTCCAGTCCGCAGGAGCAGGGATCATTGTCTCAGGCGCGGCGCATTGGGGATTGGGCCAGGAGCTGATCAAGCCAATCGTTGGCCGTGCCGAGCATGTCATTTCGATTTGGCTAGGTGGTGGCATGGGTGGGCTCGATACTTTTGATCCAAAGGCCAAGGGGGATCCGAAGGCCAAGAAGCCCGGTTCGTATTACGATGCGATCGAGACATCGGTCCAAGGCGTAAAGGTCTGTGAGCATTTGCCCAAGCTAGCGCGCTGGATGCATCAGGTCACTGCAGTACGCAGCGTGCATCATGATGTGATCGATGAGCATGCCGCCGCGACGAATCGCATGCACACGGGGCGGCCCATCAGTGGGACTGTGGCTTATCCATCGATCGGATCGGTGGTCGCCAATCAGCGAGGGTCTGCCCAAACGGGCGTGCCGGCTTATGTGGTGATAGGATATCCGAATATTACTCGCGGACCTGGTTTTTTGGGGGCCAAGGATGGTTATCTGTATTTGATCGATACGAGTCAGGGGCCAGCGGGGCTGTCCAATCCCGAAGGGCTTTCTGGGCAGCGCCGAGAGCGTCGGCAAGAGTGGCTCAAGCGACTTAGTCAGCAATCCAGTGAATCGACAAGCACAGAGGTTTCCGATTATCGGAAAGCGATCCAGGAGAGTTTGCGCTGGAGTAGTCCTGAGTTTACTAGAGCCTTTGATCTGAGTGTTGAGCCCGATGGTCTTCGAGAGAGTTACGGGGGTGAATTTGGGCAGCGATGTTTGCTGGCTCGCAGGCTCACTGAGCGTGGTGTTCGGTTTATCGAAGTATCGCACAATTTGAATTTCCTCAACGGCTCAGGATGGGATGTTCACAACGAGGGGATCCTGCAGCAGCATGCGCTGATTCGGGAAATGGACACAGCCGTCAGTGCCTTGATTGCGGATTTAGATTCCAAAGGGCAACTCGATCGAACCTTGATCGTGATCACCACGGAGTTTGGTCGGCCACCGGAGTTTGACAGTGGGGGAGGTCGCGGGCATCAAGCCAGTGCGTTTTGTTGTGTGCTGGCCGGAGGCGGGTTGCGACACCAGGGAGCTTATGGCCAAACGGATGATCTAGGTAAAAAAATCCTAAGTCATCCGGTGGGAGTTCCAGATTTCTTTGCCACGATCCACGCCAGCTTGGGGATCGACTACAGCAAGAGTCTTTACGATGCAGATCGTCCGGTACCGATTACGGACATGGGTCAACCGATCAGAGCCTTATTTGCTTGATGGTTTGATTCGCTTGAGCGCATCGAGCAGTCGTTGGCAATCTTGGGGGGTATGCGCGGCATTGAGGCTAATACGAAGCAGGCATCGGTCGGCCGGGACGGTCGGAGGGCGTATGGCTGGTACATAGATCCCTTCTTGAAGCAGTCTCGTGGAAAGCTCGATGGCTTGGTGAGGGTCGTCGACATAAACAGGTAGGATCGGGCTAGTGTCCAGGCGAGTTCGAAGGCCCAGGTTTTGAAGTTTTCTGCGGAGATGGTTGCTCAGCTCAAGCAGGGAGTGTCTCTGGGCGTCCATGCTTTGGAGGATTTCGATGGATTTGGCTGCAGCCCCCAGTACAGCAGGTGGCAGGGCAGTGGAGAAGACCAGTGGACGTGCACGATGCAGGAGCGTCTCGCATAGCAATTGGCTTCCTACGACGTAGCCTCCTGAGCAGCCGACTGCTTTGCTGAGTGTTCCGGTTTTAATCCAGCGGTTCGGATCGCATTGAGCTTGGCCCAGGAGACCTTGGCCTTGTGGACCTAAGACTCCTGCTGCATGGGCTTCGTCGACCAAACCGATAGCACCGTACTGGCCGCAGAGCGAATCGATTTGGGCCATGGGAGCTAAGTCTCCGTCCATGCTAAAGAGCGA
>JAGWZB010000450.1 GCA_018969045.1 Planctomycetota bacterium
TGCATGCGCCAAGTCATCGGTCAAAATGGAATCGTCTTGCTCAGCGAACCACAGCGACACACCGGGGATCGGTTCGAAAAGTGGATTCGCAGTGCGGGTTGGCGATGCGACTCATGCCTTGTCGATATCGAGGATGGAAATCGGGAGATCCGCGTCTTTCAATGCAGATTGGATTCCAAACCATCATGAACCGATTCGCCCCGATCTCATGCCGCATGGCCAACCCGCTTGTTTTCGCATGCTTGATGTGGGCGATTGCCGGTTGCAAACCCGGCGCTCCAACCGAAGCGAATAATGCAGCACAAAACAAGCCAGCGGTGCAAAATCCAGCAAGCGTCAGCAAAGCCCAAGAGCCTAAAAAGGTGACCTCCCTTCGGGCCTTAAAGCTCCTGGAATCGGGTCGTTTCGATGACGCCTGGGACGAGTGCCAGAAGGTTCTCTTGACGTCCCCCAACGATACCAGAGCACTGTTTGTTTCAGCCCAAGTCCTCGTGGAGCGCAAGAAGATCGATCAAGCCCTTGCGATGGTCGATCGTATCGCTGTTGCAGATCCAGAGTACGGTCTTTTGGCTCATCGATCCGCTCTGGTTTGGTGCCGTGATCGATTCATGCTCGGAGCCGCCGAGGAACGGGCCAATCGGATCCTGAAACTCAAACCCGACGATTTTGAAACGAATAAACTCTTTGCAGCCCTATTGGATCTACAAGGGCGACGTTACGAGTCCGCACTGTGCATGCAAAAACTCGTGGCCTTGGGAGCAACGGATCTGACCACACTGGTACTGGCGCTCGATACGGTCAAACCGGTAAAGAGCGATGAGTTTAGTTTAGAAAAGTTTAAAGAGAACCCTAAGGAGTTTCGACTCAAGAGCTCGATCGGATTTGGGGCTCTGTATGAGAAAAAACCAGAGGAGGCCGAGAGTCTCTTTCGCGAAATCATCGGTGCAGGGCAAGCAACACCAGCGGTTTGGATTGGACTTGGACTCTCCTTGATCGACCAAGAGAAATGGAATGAGCTTGGGGATTGGTATAGAACCTCTCCTCGCGAGGCCATGGAGAATTTGCCGGATTACTGGCGTGCGATGGGATTATGGTTTCAGCATTTGAACCAGCACAATCAAGCAGCCAAGTGCTTGACTCGAAGTCTCGAGATCGATCCGATGAACCCGCTTTCCGCTGGACCTTTGGCGCAATGCTTGGCCGTGGTGGGTGACCAAGACGGAGCCAAGATTGCCGAGCGAGTCTTTCAAGAAACGCAGCTTGCGAATCGAAATCTCAACTATTGCCGCGATGGTAACCGCCGCAGCGAGTGGGTCGAGCAGATCGCCGCTACTTTGGAGAGCCGAGGAAGGGTTCTTGAGGCCAATGTGTGGCGGGAATTCGATGAGCGAGCAAGCAATCCCAATGGGGCTCGCGTGAAAGAATTGGAAAATCTTCGCGGCAACCTCATCCGTAAAAAAAAACAGACCCTCCAGGCCGGTCTTCCCAAGCCCTCTGATCAATACCCAGCGATCGATTGGCAAACTTTTGATCGTTCCATTGCGTCGGGTCCAAAGCCCACCAATGCTAATTCACTGGGTAAATCCGGAAGCGTTATAGCAAAACTCTCCTGGTCGGATGTTGCCAAAGAGACACAAGCCGAGGTCGTGTATCGCAACGGAGATGACCCCAATGTTCCAGGGATGCAAACGTATCAAAGCAACGGTGCGGGAGCCGGTGTGATCGATTTCGATCGCGATGGTTGGCCAGATCTGATGGTCTTGCAAGGGGGAGGCGATCCGCGTCAACCCGATTCGAACTTGCCCAGTATCCTCTTGCGAAATATCGCAGGAAACCGTTTCGAAAATTCGGCAGCCCAGTCCTATGTATCCCATAGGGCTTACGGACAAGGAGTCGCAGTCGGGGATTGGGACCAGGACGGGTTTCCTGACATGTTTGTCCTGAATTTCGGTCAAAACGTGCTGTTTCGGAATCAAGGGGACGGAACCTTTGAGACGGTTCCGGTTGCGTTGATGAAACGAGATGTTGTAAACAATCCCGTATGGAGCGTTAGCGGAGCGATTGCCGATATCAACGGTGACCATTTGCCCGATTTGGTCGAGATCAATTACGCATCGGGGATCGATGTCATCACGCATCGGTGTGTGTCTCGCGATAATATCCCCCAAGTATGTCGTCCTACTGAGTTCCCCGCATCCGAAGATTACATCTATTTGAGCGATGGCCAAGGTGGATTCACCCTCGCCAATAAAACTTGGAATGTCTCAATGCAGGATGGCCGAGGGCTAGGGCTGATCGTGGGCAATCTGGATCGGAAGCATGGGAACGATCTTTACATCGCCAACGACATGTCTGCGAACAATCTGTATTTGAGTTCTCCTGATTCGGCCATTCCCAACAGGTACTTGGTCACCGACGAGGCGCTTCGGCGCGGATGCGCCGTTGACAATGCAGGTAAGCCACAAGCCAGTATGGGGGTCGGATGTGCGGACGTCGATCGCAATGGGATGTTGGATCTGTTCATGACGAACTTTATCGACGAGTACAACGCGCTCTATCTTCAGAACGAATCCCATTTCTTTGTCGATGCTTCCAGACGTTATCGGTTGATCGACCCGAAGAAGAAAACGCTTGGATTTGGCGCTCAGTGCCTGGACATCGATTGCGACGGATGGCCTGACTTGATGGTGGTCAATGGGCATGTCGATGATTATCGGTCTCGCGGTCAGCCATACGCGATGCGACCGCAAGTTTTCCTGCAGCGCGAAGAAATGTTTCAAGAGCAACCGACTGAATCTTTGGGCGAATTTTTCAATAAAGAGTACTTGTCGAGAAGCCTAGGGCTTTGGGATTTCAACCGTGATGGACTCGTCGATAGCTATGTCACTCACCTGGACCATCCACTTTCGATCCTGAAGAATCAAACAGTAACCCAGGGTGCTTGGGTTGCCATCGAGTTGGTGGGTACAGATTCCGAACGCGACGCGATCGGTGCGCAGATCCGTGTCATTGCTTCAGATCAAGAGTGGATTCATCAACGTCTTGCTGGCAATGGATTCGAATGCTCGAATGAGGACTTTATCCATATTGGACTAGGAATGCTCGACAAAATAGATGCGTTAGAAGTCCAATGGCCTAACGGTAGCACCAGCCGTTGGGAGGGTGTGGCAGTCAATCGACGGTATCGAGCGATCCAGTCCCAAGCAGCCCTCGATGAAGTCATACTCAAGGGGTTTTAGCATCCTCGAAGGACTTCGCTGCGTCCACACACGAGTTCGGTTCTAAATTCCAGTATCC
>JAGWZB010000451.1 GCA_018969045.1 Planctomycetota bacterium
TTGACGATGTCCGGTCAATTCCTGTTCTTTTTTGCCTTGTTTATCGCCTTTGCGTTCGAGTTTATCAACGGTTTTCATGACACCGCCAACGCAGTCACGACGGTTATCTACACCAAAACCCTTAAACCCACACCGGCGGTGTTTTTCTCCGGGTTCATGAATTTTCTGGGAGTCTTGCTCGGCGGTACCACCGTTGCCTTCAGCATCGTGAACCTGTTACCAGTGGACTTATTGATCGATGGTAGCAGCACACGTGCGATTGTGATGGTCATCTCGCTACTGCTTGCAGGAGTGATTTGGAATTTAGGAACTTGGTGGTTGGGCCTTCCTGTTTCCAGTTCACACACCCTTATTGGATCAATTTTAGGGGTAGGTATGGCCAGTAGCCTAATGTCCAAGGGTAATCTTGATGGGATCAACTGGAGCAAAGCAACCAGCGTCGGCCAAGCTCTCTTGCTCTCTCCGATGATTGGTTTCTTTGCTGCAGCAATCCTTCTGTTAGTGATGAAAGCGATCTTCAAGAATCCAAATCTGTATCATCCGCCGGGCGAGGGGGACAACCCGCCCTCTTGGATCCGAGCGGTTTTGATCGCGACCTGCGGTGGGGTGAGCATGGCTCACGGTTCCAACGACGGTCAAAAAGGAATGGGCCTGATTCTCCTTGCGCTTATCGGATTTCTTCCTGCTTACTATGCCATGGACTTACGGCACCCTAAACTTGCCGTCGAGGTTCATGATGCTGCGGTGGCTATGAAAGAGAAACTGCAGCAAAACGGAATCGATGATCAGAAACTAATCGATCAACTCGATGAAATCCAAGAAAGCTTGGACGGTAAATCCTCGCTTTCCGATGTCCCTTCCCAGGAGCGATGGCAAGTCCGCCAATCGATTTACCGACTGGGTAAGGAACTTGACAAAGCCAAGCTACCCTCGGAATTGACCAAGGAGCTGGCCGCACACCGCAAGACGCTTAAACACTCGATCGAATACGTTCCATTTTGGGTGGTTTTGGGTGTCGCCTTGGCGTTGGGGATCGGTACGACGATCGGTTACAAGCGGATCGTCGTGACGATCGCGGAAAAGATCGGCAAGACTCACCTGACGTATGCCCAAGGGGCCGCTGCAGAAACCGTGGCTGCTGTGACCATCGGACTTGCAGATATCTTCCACGCCCCAGTCAGCACCACGCAGGTCCTCTCCTCGGGCATCGCAGGCACCATGTGGGCCAATAAATCCGGTGTCCAACTGACCACGATTCGCAAGATCTTGATCGCCTGGGTACTGACCCTGCCCATGGCGATCCTTCTAGGAGGACTACTGTTTTTCCTCGGAGTGTGGATCTCTGGAGAATAATCGCAGGCGTTACCTACTTGGTTTGCTCAGGGTCGGCTTTTTGAGTATCAGCTATTTCATTGGCGATCGATTGCAGGATTCTAACCATATCCCGCTCGAATTGCCCACGGGTCAAAACCGCATCCAAACCCAGACTGCTGGCTTGTTCAAGTCGATCGGCAAGAACATGGGCACCGTATCCAAGCCATCTGGTATCGGGCAAGAGACTTCGTAGGCTTGGGTACAACTGAGCAAGATCAAGATTCGCCAACCCCAAATCCACAATGATCAGATTCGGCTTAGCACCATCGAGCCAGTCGTCGGCCAAGTTGTGCGGATTGCGAAAGACTTTGATGCCAAGCCCTGCTGCCTTGCAAGCCGAAGCGATCTTGGACTGGAACATCAAGTCGTTGCCAAAATAAAAGACAGCTGCCATCGCTTGGGCTCAATCTCCTGCAACAGACTCTTGGTAAAGCGTCGAGACAGTTCCATTTTGCAGGTCGACGTTGGCTTCGGCAAACGATTCGTCGGTTTCCCAGATTCGAACCCGCGTGGCCTGGGCACCGCTTCCTTGCAAGATCATTGGGCATACCTCTTCGAGAAGGTATTTGGCCATGTTTTCAGCCGTGGGGTTGTAGGGCAAGATAAACATTCGGCAGGGAGTGACCATCTTCAGTGCGTTGATGGCGTTGTCGTCATCTTGGCAGATCAAAAAACTGTGATCCCAATGCTCATCGATCCACCCCTTGCAACGCGCTTTGAGGTCGGAAAAGTCGATCACCCTTCCGACGGTGTCTTGGGTGTCGCTGGTGACAAAGAAATCGCAGACGTAATTGTGCCCGTGAAAATTCTCGCACTTGCCACCATGGCGATAGAGTCGGTGCCCGGCGCAGAATTTAATGCGACGCATGATGGTAAGGCTCATTGCAACTCTCCTGGGTTCGATGAATCGACTTGGTCTTTGTTAGGTTGATGAAGTTTAGGGTTATCCCGGTGACGGCTGATATCCCTGCGAGTCTTCTTTTCAAGATTGGCTCGCATGGCAGCTTGGAGATCCACACCGGTTTGGTTGGCTAGACATACCAAGACAAACAGGACATCTGCCATCTCGTCGGAGAGATTGTAGGCGTGATCGCTTTTTTTAAAGCTCTGATCCCCGTAAGTTCTTGCAAAAACACGAGCCAACTCGCCAACTTCTTCCATAAGTACGGCGATATTGGTCAATTCCGAGAAGTACCTTACACCGATGGTCTTGATCCACTGATCGACCGTCTGTTGCAATTCTGCGAGCGTGATTGGTTCTTGCGGATTGTCCATTTCCAACAAACTCCGGAGGACTTGCCAATCACAAGGATCGACTAAGCTTCGGGGGTCGATGCTAGCCGTCGGCGATCGGCGGTCGATTCGTCGTGCCAATGGAAATCGTTGATATCCTCTTGGCCCATCTGCCAAGTGTAAAAAGCGCGCCGCTCGTCGATCATCGTAGGGAAGTCGACTATCCCCTCGTGGGCAGACCTCAAAATGACCCCAAGCCGCTCTAGTTCGCTGATGTACTCATCCAGATGGCCTGCTTGGGCGTTGAGCTCTTTTTGCATTTCCACGATCTCTTGATCGTAGACTTGAAACCTAGCCTTTCCTTGATGGCTTCTGAGCATCCGTCGCAAATGGCTCTTTCGATCCGTCAACTCCCTGTGGGACAAGGAAATATCCGCAACGATCAGACGCAGCAGGGGCAACATCGATCGGGCTTGTTCGAGCGAAAAATTGGAAGTTGTTGCGGGCACGAACTTGACCTGTGTTCGAGGTTCTTTTTTTGGAAAAGGAATCCAGAAGTAAAGTTCCAACGGAGCCTTTGACAATAACCAGAAAGCTCAGGTTCGGATAGCTCATTTAGGAAACTCTGGTCGACTGTACAAACCTCCAAATTAGAGGGCTTAATAACAACCCTATCGGATT
>JAGWZB010000452.1 GCA_018969045.1 Planctomycetota bacterium
ATTGCAGGCTGCAACTCGCCTGCATGAAGCTGGAATCGCTAGTAATCGCGGGTCAGCATACCGCGGTGAATGTGTTCCTGAGCCTTGTACACACCGCCCGTCAAGCCACGAGAATTGGGGGGGCCCGAAGTCGCTGAGCTAACCGTAAGGAAGCAGGCGCCGAAGGTCAACTTGATGATTGGGACTAAGTCGTAACAAGGTAGCCGTAGGGGAACCTGCGGCTGGATCACCTCCTTTCTAAGGATAATTAGAACTTAGGATCCTCGGATCCTATGAAATCGTGAACACAAAACGACATCAATGAAGCTCGTCCAAACGGGTTGGTCTCTCACGACCAACCCAGAACACCGGATTTCAAAATAGAAGCCCGGCTCGGTAGAAATACTGAGCCGGGTTTTTTTATTGCCCCAGCCTCTAAGCACCCCGTAAGATAGGCTTGTCTAGCCCGTAGGGCTTGTCGGAGAGCAGCCAAACGCCAGGACGATTGGGACAATCGTCCGACAGTTAGCACCCCGTAACATGGGCGTATCTAGCCCGTGGGGTACTGATTGGATCAATCAACCCATCTTGAGCCTCTCCCACCTCAAAATGGTCCCAAGACCATGCTACCATAACAAGCGTCCCTCCCGATCTGCCCGAACAAATACCAACACCCATGAAAAAACGGCATCGATCCCGCACGCGATTCGGCCTCTCGCTCGTCGAGCTGTTGGTCGTTATCGCGATCATCTCCATCCTAGCTGCACTGCTTCTGCCAGCCGTCCAAGCGGCTCGCGAAGCGGCCCGGAGAATCAACTGCGCCAGCAACCTTCGCCAATTCCATTTCGATTTCCGCTCCGATCGCGATTTCAAAACCGATAAACTTCGCGAAGTCGAAATCGTCAATGTCTGCCCCACCTCAAAAAAACGTCTCGGCTACCTAAGAAACGATTTCGTGTCACTTGATGAAGCCAAGCTCAGCAGCAGCAACACCCTCGAGTTTTTCGAAGCTGCCCAAGACGCACAGACAAAGGGAGGCAGGCCTTTCGTCGGTAATCTAAGTCCTGCGGAACGTCTCGATCTAGTCCAAAGTCTCATCGATTACAAACGACACAGCAATAGCCTAGCCAACTACCTTTACTTTGACGGGCATGTTCAAACCATACCCGCCCAAGCCATTGAGGATTGGACGCAAAAGAACTGGAATTTTCTCGCGGTAGGAACAGCGGCATTCAGTGAATGAATGGACTCCTGCCGATCACTATTCCGCTTTGACAACCTCAAATTGATGAGGCTGCATCTTGAGCGACTCGGCGACCTGAGCATCCAACTCGCTCACCTTCTGCAATCGTTCTTGGATCAAAGCTTTTTTCTTTTCTTCGAGTTGCTCTCGAGGCACCACCGAATAAATCCACTCCGGGACACCCGTCAACACGATCCCCCGGAATATTTGGTCGTGATGGTAACGATTCTTGTTCTCGACGGCTTCCTTG
The DNA here is from genome assembly GCA_018969045.1 of Planctomycetota bacterium. Lineage (GTDB taxonomy): Bacteria > Planctomycetota > Planctomycetia > Pirellulales > Pirellulaceae > JBKCUI01. The sequence goes on from JAGWZB010000452.1 coordinate 1,473, forward strand.
ACTTTCTTGGCCTGAGCTGCGATCGGACCAGACTTGAGAACCTCGGCCGATAGATCGACGCCGCTTGCAAGCGACTCGGCAGTGAGCTCTGCCACCTCGACCGAATCGATCCGAACTTTGTATTTCCCAGGAGCCAAACCCATAACCTGAATTTTGTAATCGTTCAGATCATCCAAGATGGGAGTCCAAGGCAGGATACTTGCCGCATCTTCTGGGAAAAACGGCAAGGCTTTATCGAGCTTTTTGAATTGGACTCCCTGGGAGCTGACTTCAAGTCCTTCGACGCTGCAATTTTCTTGCGAATTGACTTTCTTCTGCTTCGCATCGATCGATACGGCCGCGACTAAGGAGGGGAAGTGCATACCTTTTAGGATCGAAGCGGCCATCAGAGCTTGCCCAGGAGGTCCTGGGTGTACGGCATCACCGGCGGTGATTCGATTGTATTTGGTTTCTTTGGCACGCGCCGAATCCAGGACGTTCAAGTAAGGGTGAAACTGATCGACGAACTTGCCATTGTTCTTCTCAGCGATGGTTTTGACCCCTTCGGAAAACTTCTCAAGCGTTTGGTTATAACCAGTCAGGGCCGTTTTCCCTTGTTCATCGTTATCGAGGGGTTGAGGGGTGACCCAAGCGGTGCGAATGTTCGCCGCTTTGGCCTGGTCGGCCATCCCCTGGAGACCTTCGACGTAAGGCTTAAAAGTCTGCTCAGAGAATTCGCGATAGCTTCCGTCGTTCATTCCAAAGTCGACCGTCATGGCCGTGGGTTGGTGAATCAGCACATCGCGTGCGAAACGAGAGTTTCCGCCGGGGCTTCGATCCCCGCCGATACCGACGTTTCGAAACGAGATCTTCCAGTTTGGAAAACGGGTGATCGTCCACATCTCGACGTAGTTCGAGTACAAGTGCTGTTCGGTAATGCTATCACCGATCATCACCACACGGTCTCCATCCTTGAAGAAGAAGTCTTCGGCTTGGGAGCCAGTCGGCGCAGCGCAGCAACAAGCGGCAATAAACAGTCGTATGGGGAGTTTCATCGGAAGTTTCCTTTTTTAGGTTCTTCGGGTAATCTCGGTCCGCAGCGTCGCGGTACTGGTAATCGTACTCGAACTCTAAGCCCCTGTGTTCCAGCGATTCTTTTCAGTTGCCAGTAGGATTACGATAAAAGGGGAGTGGACAGTTCCAAGTCTGAGTTTAGGAGAGAGTCATGGTACAAGCAGGATCGATGCAAGTTGCAAGTTCGATGGCTGGGTTATGGGTAGCGCTAGGTGGGGCGTGCGGCAGTCTGGTTCGTTACGGGGTTGGAAGGTTTTTGGGAGGGTATTTTCCTGGAATAGCATCGATGGTGGCGACGGGATTGGTCAACGTCTTGGGAGCATTTTTGTTGGGGGTGGTTGTCACGTCATTTCCGGTGAACCCCAAGCCTAGTTGGTGGGTCTTGTTCTTGGGGGTTGGATTTTGTGGAGGGATGACCACCTTTTCGACGTTGGCGATGGAATTAGCCGACCTCATGCATTCCAGACGGTATTGGGGGGTGGCGGGATATGGAATCGGGAGCATGTTATTTGGAATCCTTGCTTTTTTGTTGGGTGTGTGGGTGGTAGGTAGGAGTTAGGCTTGAAAAAGCCATGGAGAGCGAGTAAATTTCGGGTGCTTATAGATTCCCCTGTAGCTCAGTCGGCAGAGCAGCGGACTGTTAATCCGCGTGTCGGTGGTTCGAGCCCACCCGGGGGAGCTAAGATTTTTGGCTCGAAACGAGCCTGTTAACCAGTTAACACAGAAAGCCGAGAGTGAACGCTCTCGGCTTTTTGCATTAAA
>JAGWZB010000046.1 GCA_018969045.1 Planctomycetota bacterium
TTGCTCGTAGAGTGCTTCGACTTGGTTGCATGGAGCACCGCACTTGACCCGTTCGACCAGTGTGCAGGCAAGATGGTCCATGGCCATCGCGTGCCGGACCAGGTGGCTATGGGGTGCTGTCCGTTTGATTCGATTGGCGATATCTTCGGCGCGATGCTGAACCACGCAGGCTTCGCCGACGGCCGAGGCCCATGGGTTTCTAGCCCAGGCAGCATCGAGCATCGCCAAGGTTGAGAGAATAAAAGCAAAAGGTTTTACGATCCAGTTACGCATGATCGAACTCCCCCGATTTCCAAAAAGACCCGGTTATCAAAAAGGACGCTGTCAGGACCGCCATAGCATCGCGGAACCGGCTTACTTTAGATACAACTATCATGCCAAAGTTACTTTTCGTAAGAAAATCAATTTTTTTACTCAAGAAACGTATCATTCATTCAATCCGCGTCGAGATGCGAGTGTCTCCAGTCTGAGCACACTGCGTTCGAATGGATTGCGCCCAGTAGATCCCAATTCGATTCCAGGAAGTCAGGAGAGTTCCATGAGTGTACGAGAGCATCGCGAGCAAGCCCAGCAGAGTTTGCGAGTTGCGGTTCTGACCGTCAGCGACACTCGCACGTTGGAGAACGACCTTGGGGGCAATTTGATTCAAAGCTTGCTGGAGCAAGCGGGCCATCAGGTCAGCGACCGGCGGATTGTCCAGGATGAGTGCCAAGCGATTCGAGTGGTTGCTAAAGGGTTGCTCGAAGCGCCTCAGGTGGATGCTTTGTTGGTCACCGGTGGGACGGGATTGGCAGCTCGGGATCAGACCACCGAGGCGATTGAGGCTCTTTACGATGCCATGATACCTGGATATGGAGAGTTGTTTCGGATGCTTTCGTATCAGGAGATAGGGGCAGCGGCGATGTTAAGTCGGGCCAGTGGTGGTCGGCATGGCAAGCAAGTTGTCTTGACCATGCCCGGCTCGCCGGCTGGAGTACAATTGGCGATGGAGAAACTGATCGTTCCCGAGTTACCACATCTGGTGCATCATGCAGGTAAGTGATCCGAAGAGGGTTACCAAGTTCTTGTTGGCTTGGTTTTATTTGGTTTTGGGTTCATGGGCGTTTGAGCCCATTGGAAGTGCTCAGGAGCCTGCACCTGGTGCGAGTTTGCCGAAAGGCTTTACCGCCAGGAGCAGTCGGCTTTCTCAGTCGCGTGTGAAGGTTCACTTCGATGTTTCCTATTGCCAACAGAACGATCCGTTGCAATTGGCGGATGTCTACATGCCTGCGGCAGGGGATATGGAGCATCAGGCCAAGTTTCCTGCGATCTTAGCGATCCACGGTGGTGCTTGGGTGGCTGGCGACAAGCGGTTTGATGCATTGCATTGTCGCAAGATGGCTGAGCAGGGTTATGTGGTCATGGCGATCAATTATCGGTTGGCGCCCAAGCACAAGCATCCTGCTCAGATTGAGGATTGCCGTGAGGCGTTGCGTTGGCTCAGAGATCACGCGCAGGAGTACCACATCGATCCAGAGAAGCTTGGAGTGTGGGGTTATTCGGCTGGTGGTCATTTAGCGGCCCTGTTGGCGACGGACCGCAAGACGGAGGATCCGTCGATACGGGTATGTGTGGCTGGGGGGGCACCGGTCGACTTAAGGATGATCCCTGAGGACTCAAGGGCCTTGGCAGGTTTCTTGGGAGGAACCCGCCGGGCGCTGCAGGATGTGTATTTGAAGGCTTCGCCGATCGAGCATGTCAGTTCGGACGATCCGCCGATGATGCTTTATCATGGGGATGCAGACGAGCTGGTCCCTATATCGTTTGCATCGAAGATGCACAAGAAGTTGCAGGAGACCGGGGTGACATGCGAGTATGTCGTGTTACCTGGACGCTCGCACATTATGGCATTCGTCGATACCAAGGGGATCAACCGATCGATTGAATTTTTAGATCGCTATCTGAAGTGATTGAAGTCCCTTAGACCTCTGGGGCAAAGTGAGACTCTCGGAAAAATGAAACTGAAGCCTCCAAGCCTCATGTTTTAGTCGACTTTTTGCTGATAGAAAGATGCGTGAGTATTCTTGCGGCCAGTGCACAGGCGAATTGTTCAAAGGATAACGTCGGATCAGGTTCTGTCCATTTTCCTTTAACACCCAATTTCTCGGTCGACATCAAAAACGCACATGCATCATAGAGTCGCTCCCGCATAAGCTTTTTCATAAGTAACTTGTATCGGTCGGAATAAGATGCTTCCTGGAATTCGGGGAAGACATCAAAATGAGGCTGCTTGACTTGAACCGGTCTAGTCGAGCCTTCACAGTCCTCCAGAAGCATTACAAAACCAAGCCATGGCCGATCTGAAGTTCGAAAGGCCCCTTCTCGAAACGCTGTCCAAATGTCTTGAGCACTTCCGATCGCCTCTTCGGAACGATTATTGAAGTTATTCCCGAATGAAGGGCCTATATGAGACTTGAATTCTACCGCAGCAACTAGTACGTCTTGGTGGACAACAATTAAGTCCCATTTCTTTTCAGGTCTAAAGAATCCTGGCAATTCGATTGCCTTAGAGCAGTACACCGAAGTTTTCGGTATCCCAGTGTCTTGAATTATCTCCCGGATCAGTCCCACGAAGCCATCCATCTGTTTCCCACCAGTAGCAGAACCTCGTGTACCTTGGTCTTTCTTTCCTATTTTGAATTGTTTCTGAGCTTGTTGATTGCGCGTCGACCAAAACAACTTGACAGCCTTTGTGACACTCTTTTCAAGTTGCTTAGAATCGATCATAGGTCAAAAACTTCTAATTTCGCTTGAGACAGAAGGGCTTCGGTGTTCTCGGAAATACGTCGGCGAGCAATACCGATGTAATGGGGGTCGATCTCATAACCGATGCTATTACGTCCTGTTGCGATCGAGGCGATTGATGTTGTGCCCGTGCCTGAGAACGGATCAAGGACGACATCCCCAACAAAGCTAAACATTCGAATCAGTCGTTGTGCAAGTTCCAATGGATAGGGCGCGGGATGGACTCGGGTGGATGCCCCGGTAACTCCGGTCCAGATTTGTTGGAACCAATTGCGATGAGAATCTTCGGGAATGATGCTCAGCAATCGTGCAGTGGCACTAGGACTACGATATCCACCGGGTTTACGTTCCATAAGAATGAATTCGATATCATTCTTGATCACGGCATTTGGTTCGTAAGGTTTGCCTAGAAAACCGCCACCTCCGTTTTCCACCTCATGAACTACATTCGCAATCTTACTCCATATGATCGGTGAAAGATTATCGAAACCTAGGTTGCGGCAATGTTCTTGAATGGATGCGTGTAAGGGAACGACCGTATGTCGTCCTTGGTTTTTCTTCCGCGATAAACAAACGTCCCCGACGACGCAAATGAGCCTCCCTCCAGGGACCAGTACATCAAAACATCGCTTCCAGACTCTGTCTAATTCGGTCAGAAAGAAGTCATAGTCCTCGAAGTGCCCCATCTGCCCTTCAGAGTCACGGTACTCTTTGAGTGTCCAGTAGGGAGGAGAGGTTAGTACTAGATGCACTGAATTCGGTTCTAGACCGATCAAATCTCTGGCGTCTCCTCTTACGCTTCGATGAAGCGTAGGGATCTCGCCTATCAGGGAGTCAAGTTCAGCCAAACGTTTTTTGTCTTTGGCTAGTTCAGGAATGGCTGTCTGCAGGTCACCTAGTTGCCGAGCCCATTGCGGCAGGAAAACTTCGAGTTCCCCTTGAGGAGGTGAGAAGGAAGGGAACTCGGTAGTCGACATCAGCAATCCTTTTGGCTCTAGTTCATCGACCAAATTCCCTTTAGGCGGGAACGATGTCTCGCATTTTGGGTTCTAGGTAAGTTACCGTTGACGACATGCTTGCAAGGTTTCCGTAGTCCTCTTCTGGAATCTGGACTCGGTGGCGTTTGCGCAATTCCATCACAATGTCCAAAAAGTCCATGCTATCGAGCTCGAGTTGCTCGCGAAACGACTTGCTGTCATCAAGGCCCGAGAGGTCTTCGTCGGGAGCAATGTCGCTCAAAATATCGAGGATCTCGCTGCGGATTTCTGCAGATGTCATGAATCAAATCACTCCCTTGCGGTTGCTGTGATGAAACGATGTTTGGTTAGGGATTAAAAACGACGAACAATCAGGACCGAGTTGATTCCCAACATCCCAAACGAGTTGTTCAGGATGTAGTCGACGCGTCGGAGTTGCTCAGGTTGGTTGATGACCAAGCCTTCCAGGGCACAGGCAGGATCCAAATTGTCCACATTTATCGTAGCATGGCAAACCCCGTCCTCAAAACTAGGTAAATTCCCTGCTAATTCCAAGGCTCCGGCGGCACCCATGGTGTGCCCAATGAAACTTTTGGTGTTGTTGAACCGGACCCCCTTTACCCCGGAAAAGACTTGGCGAAGCGCCTCGCACTCCTGATTATCCCCGCTGGTTGTTCCGGTCGCGTGGGTGCTGACAATCTGAATCTGCTGGGCAGATAGTCCACCTCGGCTAAGAGCCATATTGACGCACTGGGCTTGCCTCTGGGGGTTTGGGAGCACGAAGTCCGTCGCATCGGTGTTGATCGCATAGGAGACAATTTCGGCGATGATTTTTGCCGAACGTTTCTTGGCATCCGAAAGCCGTTCTAAAATGTACAAGCATCCTCCTTCGGCGACCACAATCCCGGTGCGATCTTTGTCGAAGGGCCGCGAGGCCTTGGTCGGATCGCTGTGGCTTGCAAGGGCTCCTTGGGATTTAAACGATGCGAAGATTCCGAAGGTGTGGATGCTCTCGGAGACCCCTCCTGCGATTGCCAAATCGCATTCGCCTAGCCGCAACATTTGAACTCCTTGGATGATCCCGGCGTTGCCTGCGGCGCAAGCCGCACCGATGGTGTAGTGGGGGCCAGTGATCCCTAGATTCAGAGCGATTTCACCAGCGGGGTTGTTGGCAACGGTGCGGGGATTGTGATGATGGGACCAAACCGAAGTATCGTAATTGAACTGCGAGATCGAGTAGATCTCGTTCTCGGTTTCGACGTTCCCGTGTTCGGTGATCCCGACATAGATCCCAACTCGTGACTTATCGACATTGGCCCAATCGATCCCGCTTCGCGCGATGGCTTCGCCTGCTGACCATATAGCTACAGTCCCTGCCCGGGTACCACGCCTTGCATCGCGGCGGCTTTGGTATTTGGTCCCTTCAAACTCGCATACCCCGGCATGGGTGTCTCCTACATAACGGATGTTGTAATCGCGAACTCCGCTCCGTCCGGCTAACAAGGCTTCCCGATAGCTTTCCAGATTCGTTCCGTTGGGGCTAGCAAGCCCCACTGAGGTCATGACAATCCGTTGATCGTCCGGAAGAGTCGAAGTGCGATCGGGGTAGGTCGACATAAAGATCCTTCAAAAGGTGATTCGGGCCTATCAGATCCAGCAAGCCTGTGGAAACCGCAATTTTCTAACCAACCCAACCTAAAAGATCCAGTGTTGCAGGAAATAAACCGCGATTCCTGCGAAATATCCGGCGAAAGCCAGCGGTGATATTTTTCGGAAATACCAGAAGAAATCGATTTTCTCCAAGCCCATGGCTGCCACCCCGGCCGCAGAGCCAATGATCAAACAACTACCTCCGGTCCCTCCGCAATATGCCAAGAGCATCCAAAACGGATCGTTCAAGGGGTTGGTCGCCGAGTACATCTCGATACCGGCGGCCACCAAGGGCACATTGTCGACGACTGCTGATACCAACCCGATGATCACCGCGATGAGCGACTGATTCTTCAGGGTAGTTTGCAAGTATCCTGCAAGTTCAGTCAGTACGTTCATCGACCCCAGCGCACCGACAGCCAGCAAGATCCCTAGGAAGAACAGCACACTCGACATGTCGATCCGACGCAGGGCGGCCAAGACTCCGGTGCTGCTCTTGGTCTTCTCATCCATCGTGTGAGAAACCAATTCCGATGCCAACCACAGCGAGCCCAGAGCGAGCATCATCCCCATAAAAGGTGGCAGGTGCGTGTAGGTTTTGAAAATAGGCACGCTGAGCAGCCCGGCCACCCCAAGGAACAAAAACAAGGCTTTGTGCCAATTCTCGATCGATCGCTCCTCTTGGTCCTCTTGGGTCTGCTTCGGAGATTCCAATTCGCCTTTGAGCCGGGTCGATAGGATCCCCAAGGGGACCAGCAAACATGCAACGCTGGGCAAGAACAGATCGCGCATGACCTCCCACTCCCCAATCTTGTGCTTCATCCAAATCATCGTCGTGGTCACGTCGCCGATGACGGTCCAAGCCCCCCCGGCATTGGCCGCGATCACAACAATTCCGACATACAGCAACCTCAGTTGGGGGTCTGCAACGAGCTTGCGAAGGACCGAGATCATCACGATCGTGGTGGTCAAATTGTCCAGCACCGATGAGAGAAAGAATGTGCAGATGCCGATCACCCAGAGCAAGGTCACTTTGCTCTTGGACCGGACGTACTTGGTGATCAACGAAAAGCCTTCATGAGCATCGACCAGTTCGACAATCGTCATCGCTCCGATGAGAAAAAACAAGATGCCGGCAGTCTCGGAAAATAAGTGGCTTAGTTGCCCGTCCACCAGAAAATGCAACTTCGGATCGACGCCACCTTGGCTGTGAGACTCACCATGCATCGCATTCCAATGCTCGAAAGCTTGAGTCGGAACAAGGGTGCCATAGTTCAGAGCATAGAGGGTCCAGCAAAGCACTCCGGTCAGAATCGCCGAAGCTGCTTTGTTGATGTGGATTTGGTGCTCCAGAGCGATCGCAAGATAGCCCAGGACAAACAGGAGGATGATGATCGTCAGCATAGAAGAGAATGGACCGTTGGAAGAAAAGCTACGAGGGGTTTTGCGTGAGTCAAAGAAAACTGTTCTCAGGTGATTTGGTCGCGATGCTCGGTGCGGACGATCTGAACCCAGTCGTACCAGCCCAGCAAACAGACCTCCGGAATATCGGCCCAATGGCTATGTTCTTCCCACAAGGATTCACCACAATCGGGGCAGCATGGAGTCGCAGGGACTTTACCTTGCGTGAATTTGTGCTTAAGACTCGGATCGGTCCAGACCGTCTCGCATTCATCGCACAGGATGCAACCGGTCAGTCGCCCTCGGCGAGGGTCTTGGCACACACGAACTCGGCAAAGTCCGTCGCCGCAAACCGGGCAATGCTTGACGTAGATCAAAAAAGGTTTGGACATCGATGGATCACTGGATGGGGAATGCGGTGATGAGATTACGATCTCGCACGACAAGTCTCATTTTTTTGAGCTTAGGGTTCTTTTTGCGCGCTCCCTCGGTTCCACCTAGATACCCGATCGCTTGATCGAACGGAGCTTCATAAATCGTCATACCATCTTCGACTCGGCTTTTGGTACCTTTGTTGTGTCCGCGAGCGCGTTTATAAGCATCATCGATCGCGACGAGAAACGAGGCCATGTCCCCGTCGAACACGCCGTGAGATCCGGGCCGATCGGGTTGATCTTCCAAATGGCGTGCGATGTGGGCCAAGCGATGCCCCTCTTCGCTTCCGGGGGCATAGATCAAACCTGCTGGCGATTCGTAGCGATCTTTTCCAACGGGTTTGAGAATTCGATACTTGGTTTCGTCATCGGCTGGTTTCGATCCGCTTGGAGTCCTCGGGCTGGTACCACTGCGAGGTGGACTGCTTGGGGTTGCAGGCGGGTCGGTCGAAGGGGCGGCTTTTGACGCGGGGGCGGGTTTTGGCGCGGGTGCGGCTTTTGGCTGCGAAGTCTGTTTGGTCGCTTTTGCCGGAGGTTCATTGCCCGCCATCGCCGCCAAACTGGGCAAATTCCAACCGAACCACTGATTGAGTCTGGGTTGGAGGAAGAAGTACACAACGACGGCGATCAGAAGACCGATGAGCCACTTGGCCGGCAGAACTCGCAGGACATTGGCGATCGCTTCGTTGTCGTTGTTAGAGCGTCGGGCCATGGTCGATCAAGTGGCTCTTTGGGGTTGCAGACCGGGGATTGGCAAGCTGGAATGATAAACCAAGTTCGTATCCTTCGGAATGGAGTTTTTTTAGTAGCTTTTTGCTAGGTAGTAAAACAGTTGGAGCGTGCCAAGCTGGACCAGTTGTCGGCTATCCTAGCCGATATTGAAGCATTTCGAAGTCGTTGGCAAAATGTGTCGAGCCAAAGTGCCAGGGGATTTTATCGCGCGAATTGTTTTGCGCCCAAGGTTTCCTATGGTCGTCATCGGGGTCCGGCACCCCGGAGTTCCTACCCGGCTGCAGTTCTGATGGCTTTCTTGCCCACCGGGGAGTTGACCTGTGGCAAGCCACAGTGGTCGATCCCCTTGACCTTGAGGCCCTCGAACATGTCCGATCATGCCGGCCAAGTCTCCTTTCCCGGGGGCAGATGCCAGAGGGGAGAAACGGCACAACAAGCCGCATGCCGGGAATACTCAGAGGAATTGGGATGCCCAAGCGATTCGATGGAGCTTATCGGATCGATGCCCTCGCTGTATGTCTACGCGAGTCGTCATCAGGTCGTACCTGTTTTGAGCGTTGGGGGTGAGTTTCCTGACATCAAACCCAACGTCCATGAGGTCGAAAAGGTCTTATGGTTGCCCCTTGAGCAACTCATGCAACTGAAGCCTCAGGCGCGGACGGTCCAAAGGAACGCCATCGAATTGCAAGCCTCGGGCTTTTGGCTTGAGGGGCACTGGGTTTGGGGAGCCACCGCGATGATGCTTGGCGAGTTGAAAATTCGCCTCGAGCGATTGGCCTGAGAAAAAAACGGCCGTCCAATCAAACGGCATCCAAGGAGACGATGCCGCCAAGAGCTACCCCGCTAGGACTCGAACCTAGAATAAAGGAACCAAAATCCCTTGTGTTGCCAATTACACCACGGGGCAAGGCAAATTGAGTCGCAAGAGTGTAGCGACGATCTAGTTTTGTGGCAACTGGAAACCAGACCAAATCAGCGTATCCGTTGCACATCCGGGGTCATCGCGACCATCAACTGCTGCCGCTTGCGGATCACGTAATACTTCGAAGCCGATCCCTGTTTGAAATTGGGGCTTGCCAAGATCCATTGGAGGTTTTCCATGTTCACGGTTTGCCATTCCATGATTCCTACGATGATATCGCCGACCATGAGACGATTTCGAGCCGCAGGGCTTCCGGGTCGCACTTCGGTGATCTTGAGCCCTCCGCGATAATCTTCATTAATACTAGCAACTTCCGAGACGGCTACCGGAACGACGCGAATCCCGATTTGTTCCCAGGCCAATTTGGCCACGGTGGCCTCCGGAACGTTCGAACCAATGGATTTGAGTTGGAGAGACTGATTGATGCGACTCTCACCCCTTGCGATCGAGATTTCTGCAAGTTCCCCTGGGCGGCTTTCCAGCAAAGCCAGTTCGACATCGAGCCGGGTTTGAACCGGCATGCCATTTACTTTTTCAACGACATCACAAGCATGAAGGGCCTGCGAATTGGACTCTTGGGGTCTGTCGCTTCGAAGCATCAATTTTCCTTGTCCGCTTTCGAACGATCGGGTCAATTCCAGACCGTGATCGACTGGTTCACGACGAACCGAAGCGACGAGATTGGCCATCACCTCTAGTGCCGAGTCGATCGGAATCGCAAATCCGATCCCTTGGGCACCCACCCTCACGGCGACATTGATCCCGATGACATCTCCATCGAGATTCAGCAGAGGTCCACCGGAGTTGCCCGGATTGATGTCTGCATTGGTTTGGATAAGGTCTTTGTATTCCTGGGTTCCGTTGACGGGAATATCCCTGTGCAAGGCGCTGATGATTCCTTGCGTGACGGTATTTTGATAACCAAAGGGATTCCCGATGGCCACGACGGTCTCACCGCGCATCAGATCTGAGGATGTGCCGAACTGGATGGTGGGAAGTTCTTTGACTGCGGGGATTTTGATCAGAGCCAAGTCGGTCTCTGGATCATAATTGAGCAACTTGGCAATCGCAGTCGATCCATCCGAGAGGGTCACTTCGATGCGACCAACATCTTCGACCACGTGCAGGTTGGTGATGATGTAACCACGGCGGTCGATGATCACACCGGTCCCCATCCCGTTGACTTCCTGCTTGGATCCGGTCCCGCTTGCAGATGCAGTGGCGACGACTTTGTTCCCCTGGATACTCACGACCGCTGCTTCTGCGCGTTGGATGGCGCGCACGATCGGGCTTACCCGGGCACTTGGATCCGTGGCCTGGGCCGAAACTGTCCCGAAACAGAGGGTCAAACCTAAGGCTACCGACGCGAAGCGCAGCAGCGATGGATTTGTGGTATCAAAACGAAATTTCATTCTGGGCCCGGGTTTCTGCTCGGGAATGTTATCTGAGCAGCAACCATGACCGCTCAGGATATCAATGCAAGTTCGGCGCCTGGCTGTGCGGGAATTGCGGGTCCCACCGCCAGTTTCGACGACGCCGTTAGCATCGGATCTTCCGCTTCTTCGGCATGACGCAGATCCATTTGGAGTTAACAATCATCCCACATGGATGAGTTTACCTAGATTACCGGGACGACCTAAACTGAGGGAGGCACCGGAGGGGCAGTCGACGCAAGATCGCCACTTAGAACTTGCTGGTTGCCATTAACCTGGTGGCCAAGCCAACGCGCGTCGACCCAGAATATGGTAATGCAGATGCGGCACCGATTGCCCTCCGTCGCTGCCGACGTTGGTGACGACTCGATAGCCCGAGTCGGCAAGCCCGCTGGACTGGGCAACTTGGGCTACGACCCACTGAAGATGCCCCAGGAGCTCTTTGTCCTGAGCCGTCGCTTGGGCAAGCGATTGCAAAGGCGTTTTGGGAATCACCAAAATATGCACGGGGGCTTGAGGATGAATGTCCTCGAAGGCCAAGGCCCATTGGTCCTCGTAAACGATCTTCGCCGGGATCTCCTTGCGAATGATCTTCGAGAAAACGGTCTCTGACATGGCTTATCTGGCTCTTCGTTGGTGTTTTGACTGATCCGAAAGATCGTGCTGACCCGAATATTTTAACAAGCCTTATTCGGACAAGGGAGTGGTATGCTAGCAATTCATAACAGGTTTGGTTGGATAAGCCGCTGGGTGCAGTGTGCTGGTAGTTTAGCGAGTCTGTGGTTGGTGCTGTGCACTGTAGGATGTTCTATTTGCCCATCCCCTTACGACGATGATTACGGGACTTATGGAACCAAGACTCCGAGGACCAATATGCGTCATGGTCGGGTCGGCTCGATTTTGAGCCAGGATGTGGCGATCGATGCAGTGGCAATCGATCAGGAGTATATCGAAGAGCTTCCCGGGGAACTTTACAGCGATGAAATGGTTGTGGAACCTGGGCCAATTCGCTCCGGTGAGATCATCATCCAGTAAGCGATCTTGACGCGACAGTGTGAATTTGGGTAACCAGGGGATTTCTGGATCGTTCCGAATCTCCCTTGGTTTATCGCGAGGCTGTGCGTCTGATGGTATGGAAACCTAGTGCTCGGACTTGCCGCTCTGGAGAAACCCAAGTTACCCGGCGCTGGGTTCTTATGGCCGGACTGTCGATGTCTTTGGTCTCAGGCTGCAAGCTTTTCACGGGCAAGAAGCCAGATGAACTTGAGCTTGCCAATGCAAAGCTGAAAGAAACGCTCGCCGACCCGGACCGTTTTCGTCTGATCCATGAAGTGGCGCGGGCTTCGGGAACCACTCCTCGTCGATATCAGTCTTTGGGTTTGATCACGAATTTGCCTGGGACAGGTGGGGTTGTCAAACCCAGTCCTCAGCGGGACATGATGCTCGAGGAGATCCGCCGCAACGACATCTTGGATGCCGAGCGGTTGCTGGACTCCCCGATGACCGCCACTGCAAAGCTCAGTGTGGTGGCCAATCCATGCGACGAGAAAGGGGATCTTGCTGACGTGCTGGTCGAGTGTTCGGCCGAGTGCGATGCGACGGATCTTCGCGAAGGCCATTTGATGGAGTCGCATCTATTTGAGTACTTCAGCGTTCAGGACAGCCAATTAAAAAAGAGCCATGAGAGGGCTACGGCCAAAGGGGACCTGCTGGTCTATCCAGCTTCGTATTCCAAAAGCGAGCGGATCAATCCACTCAAAGGAGTGATCCTTAGCGGTGGCAGGATCAAGGACCAGTCGCGGATGGCGATCCTGGTCTCGCCCGATTATCGGCACGTCCACTGGATCAAAGCGATGGCGACGTCGATCAATCGCCGGTTTTATTATCAGGATTCGGGCAAGCAGGTGACGGTGGCTAAGGGCAAGAACGATCGGGAGATCCATATCGCTTCGTTGCCCAAATACCGTTTTGACCCAACGCATTACTTGGGAACGATCTTGCTTCTTGGTTTCGCGGAAAACCAACAGCAAGTAGACGAGCGTTTGGGCAACTGCCGTCAAATGCTCACAGATCCACAGCTTGCTCGCCGAGCCGCTTGGGAGCTCGAAGCCATCGGATCTGTGGAAGCGACCCAGGTGTTGAAGTTGGCGTTGGCCAATCAGGACGATCATATTCGGTTTTATGCCGCTCATTCGCTTGCTTACATGGATCAGCCAGAGAGCGTTGCCATTCTTGAGAGTCTAGCAAGGATCTCACCGAGGTATCGCGCGCACTGCTTGATCGGTCTTTGCATCAACGAGCATCCTTCGGCGCGCCAAGCTCTCGAATCATTGCTTCAGGACCCTGATGCGGAAGTTCGCTTTGGGGCTTATTGGTACCTGCATCATCGGGATTCTCGCAATCCGATGATCGCCGGTGAACCGATCGGTGAATCGTTTCGCCTGGTCCGGATTACCAGCGATACCCCACAAGTTTGCGTTTCGATGGAAAGACGACCGGAAGTGGTTCTTTTTGGAGCCAACCCCAAGCTTCAGTTGACCAAACAGCTCGAGCCGACCCCTTCGTTGCGGATCACTCCGATGCCAAGTGGGTTGATTCGGGTAGCTAAGAGAACGCTTAGCGGTGAAATTCTCCAAACGATCATCACCCCGGACTTTGAGTCGTTGGTCAAGTCGATGTTGGCCGTTGAGGGCAACTACGGGGATATCGTTCATTCGCTAGAAGCGATCCAGCAATGCGGTGGATGTTCAGCTCCGATTGCATTGCATCCATTGCCTCGAAGCGGGCGGCTCTATGGCCAGAAGACCGAAATCGATGTCGAGCCGACCAGCGATGAGCCCAGCACCGGTGAGCTTGAGTCTCAAGAGTCGATCTCATCGGATGGATCCGATAGCGAAAATTATGGCATAGAGAATTCTGTTGCCAGAGAGTCTCAAGGCCAAGCGGAAGATGCAACGATCGGTGCGATCAAATCTTATAGCACCACCAAGACACCTTGGTATCGCCGCATGCCGTTTACAAGCACCTCTGACTGAGAGGACGCATGTTAAGAGCGCTGGAACTCTCAGGCTTCAAGAGCTTCGCGGATCGCACGCGATTTGAATTCCCCGATGGGATCACCGTGGTTGTAGGGCCCAACGGTTCGGGGAAGTCGAATGTTGTCGACGCGATCAAGTGGGTTTTGGGTGCCCAGAGCGCCAAAGCGCTTCGGGGATCGGACATGACCGATGTGATCTTCAAAGGGTCAGCCCAAGGGGGACGCAAGCCTGCCAACAGCGCCGAGGTGACCTTGGTTCTGGATAACCGCAAGCGGATCTTGCCAACGGACCTAGACGAAGTGCATGTGAGTCGACGAGTTTATCGGAGCGGGGAAGGGGAGTATGCCATCAACGGTCGAGCTTGTAGGCTCAAGGATGTTCGAGAGCTGTTCCGAGGCACCGGCGTGGGTTTCGACGCATACAGTTTGATCGAGCAGGGCAAGGTTGATCGGTTGTTGCAGTCGTCGGCCAAGGATCGTCGGGCGATTTTCGAAGAAGCGGCCGGGATTTCGAGGTTCAAGGCTCGCAAAGCCGAAGCTGAGAAACGCATGGCCAGAGTCGACCAGAACATGGTCCGCTTGAGAGATATCGTCGAGGAAGTCGCAGGTCGATTGCAAGCGCTCAAAAACCAAGCCACTCGCGCCCAGCGTTATCGCGAACTCAACGCCAAGATGCTCCTAAAACGCACTCGCCTTGGACTCCTGGAGCGTCATGAATTAAGCCAACAGCTCGAGAAAGCCGATCATCAAGTCCATCAAGCCATCGAGCAAAAAAACCAGTTCGAAAATCAGCTCACCGGTGTCGAAACAGAACTCAAAAACGCTGCGGACGCCTTGAGCGTGAGCCTTGCGGCGCTGGAAGCTTGCCAAGAAAGTGCCCTCGCACTTCAGACCCTCAGTGCTCAGAAAACCAGCGAGCTAGCCCTTGCAAGACAAAGACTCTCGGAGTGGTTGACCGAGCAGGCCAATCTTCAGGATCGAGTCGATTCGCTTGAGCGTCGTGTTTCTGTCAGTCGAGAAGAGATCGCTCTTCGGCAAAACGAGCTCGAAGAACTCAATTCAAAACGGCTTGCGATGGACGCGACTTTGAGCGAGCTTGACCGTCAAACCAAGACCGCCGAGGACCGTCTCAACGAGTATCGCTTGGCGATCGAAACCCTGAGGATCGACCAACAGAATCTTCGTGAACAGACTTCCAAATGCCGTTACGACTCTTCGCTATACGAAGCTCAGATTGACCAAGTTTTGGAGAAGATTCAGCGTCGAACTCAGGAATCCCTGTGGATCGAGCAGCAGATCGAAAACTTAAAAGTCGAATCGCTGCGACTTGTTGAGGAAAAACAGAAAGCGACTCAGGAGAATCTTGCGGCGATTTCCAATCGGCAGATGGCACAGGTGCAACTGCACAGTATCACTTTGCTCCAAGACCAGCAGCTTCAAGAACTCCTCGATTTGCAGTCTCAAATCCAAGGTTTGCGGGAACGCCGCAAGGTGCTTGAGGAACTTGAGGATCAGTTTGCAAAGGTGGGGAAAGGTGGTCAACAGCTGATTCGAGCGACAGAAGACTTAGTCCATCGAAAAATCACCGAGCACGCTTATTCGCTGGAAACGAACTCCTACGAGCGAGCGGCTAAGTCGATACGAGGGATTGTCGCCGACCTGATCTCGACGGAACTTCACTTGGCACCGTTTGTGGATGTCGCACTTGGCTCTCACGCAGATGCCTTGGTCCTTGACGATGGTCAGATCATCGATTGGATTCAGGTCGGAAAACTGCAGCCCGAAGGTCGAGTGACGCTGCTTAGGCTCGATCGACTTCCGGCGCGCAGGACCGGAGAAAAAATTCAGCTCGATGGATTGCGAGGGGTTTTGGGCAGAGCGGACCGACTCGTCAAGTACGACTTGGCTCACGAGCCATTGATTCGGTCCTTACTGGGAACAACCTGGTTTGTCGAATCGTTGACTGTCGCGCTGGAACTGAGCCACCTGCGCGGGGCGGGATTGAGATTCGTAACTGCCGAATGCCAGTTGATCGACAGCGACGGCAGCATCACCATCGGGTCGCTACAATCCGGTTTGGGACTTGTATCTAGGCGAAGTGAGATGCAAGCAGCCGATGAGCAGATCGATCATTTGCAAACGCTGCTTGTACAGGCCAAATCGACCCTTGAGCAAACCCAACGCGAGCAACTTTCGGCAACCGAAAAAGTGCGAAACCATCAGCAAGACGTCTTTGATACAGAGCGTTTGATCGAATCGCTCCAGGACCGAATCAGCCATCTGGATCGCCGACGTGAAGAACTCATCGCCGAACACTCGACAAAACAGCATGAAATATCCGAGCAATTGCAAAACCAATCAGGCCTCCAAGGGCTTCTGCATGAGAGCCTAGCCAAACTCAGTCAGCTAGGCGATCAGAGCCTGCAATTGGCAGAGGCTCTCGAACAAACCGAGCGGGAGCAAGAGGAATTCGAAACGCAAAATCGCGAGCTGCAAATCCAACTCGTCGACCAGCGGGTCGCAGCCGCTCGAATCGAACAACGGATCGACGGACTGACCCTGACCCTCGAACAACTCCTCAACGATTCCCAAGAACGACATCATCATGTTCAGACCGCAAAAGATAGCCTTGAGAGTCTAGCCAGCCGCATCGCCCAAACCCAAAACTCGATCGAGGTTCTAAGAACGGAACTCTCCGAGCAAGAACAGAAACTCATCGATTTGCAGCACCAGCGGACTGCCGCGAACGAGACCTATGAGTCCCAAAAATTCCAGCTGCAAAACATCCAACACAATCGCGACACCATCCAACGTCAAATCGACAAATGGACCGATCGATCAGCGACCTATGAGCAAGAGCAGAATCGTATCGGTCAAGAGATACAGTCCTTCGTCGCTCGCTATCAAAACGACTACCAAATCGATTTAGACTCCATAGAGCTGAATCCTTTGGATGACCAAGATACAACCTTGGATCGATACAGCTTGGAATCCCAGATCAATAACCTCAGGCAAGAAATCCAGATGGCAGGCAGCGTCAACCTCGAAGCCCTCGAGGAACTAGAGCAATTGCAATCCCGTTACGATACTTTATCAGGCCATGAAAAAGATCTGCTGGAGACCAAAGCTACGCTGACCAAGACCATGCAGAAGATCGACGCGGATTCTCAGTTCCTCTTTGTCGAAACTCTCGAGAAAATCCGTTCGAACTTTCAAACCCTCTACCGCAAATCCTTCGGCGGTGGATACGCCGATATCGTCCTGGAAAACCCCGAAGATCCTGAAAGCGGTATCGAAATCCTCGCGACCCCCCCAGGCAAAACAACCTTCAACAACAACCTGCTCAGCGGAGGTGAGAAAGCCCTCACCGCCGTCTCCTTGATCATGGCATTCTTTCAGCATCGCCCAAGCCCCTTTTGTGTGCTAGATGAAGTCGATGCTCCATTCGATGAAGCCAATATCGGACGCTTCGTAAGCGTGCTCAATGAGTTTCTTGAGAGCACCAAGTTCATCATCGTTTCGCACAGCAAAAAGACCATGACCGCAGCAGACATGATCTACGGCATCACCATGCAGGAAAGCGGTGTGTCTCGACAAGTGTCGGTGAAATTCGAAGAAGTCGACGACCACGGACAAATCATCCGACGCGACAGCAAAGCCGCTTGAGAATCCATTACGGCTTTGGAAATTCTTCGTTTTTTGACTGAAGAACTGATAC
The DNA here is from genome assembly GCA_018969045.1 of Planctomycetota bacterium. GTDB lineage: Bacteria > Planctomycetota > Planctomycetia > Pirellulales > Pirellulaceae > JBKCUI01. Next base: position 17,089 of record JAGWZB010000046.1, read on the forward strand.
ACCCAGCCAATCATGCCGAAGAATTCGATGGTGACGAATTTCTTCGCAATTCAATGACATCAAAACCATGCAAATCCAATCCACTCGATTCGGCCAGCTACAAATCAGCCATTCAGACCTGATTTTCATGCCACATGGTTTGATCGGATTTGAAGATTATAGGCATTGGGTTTTGCTAGCATCCCGCGAAACTCAGGAACTCGCATGGTTGCAGAGCGTGGCCCTACCCAATGTAGCACTGCCTATGATCAGCCCAAGGCGATTTGTGCCAAACTACCGCCTTCAAGTCCAACGCAGGGACCTGGACGTCCTCCAGATGCATGCGAAAGATCAAGTGTATGTCCTATCGGTCATTAGCAAGAACAGCAATCACTGGACCACGAACCTTAAAAGTCCAGTAATCCTCAATTCGACACGCCGTTTGGCCGTTCAGGTTGTGGTCATCGATGACCAGCCATTGACCCAACCGATCATCCTTACCGATGCGATCGAACTTCAACGAGTCGCCTAAGCGTGCACAGTTAGGGGATAGAAAAACTCAGCCGGCTGGCTGTGATGTTCCCGCTAAAGCAGGCTTGGACATCGAAACTCTCGGTGCGCGGGCGCTGCTGGTAGTTGCTTAAGTATTTGATCGTTTGAGTCTGGTTATTTGCATCTTGAATGCCGGTATCATCGACCAGGCCAAACTCATAAGTGAGCATCTGAGGCTCAGGTTGTGCATGCACGATCGGCAACTGGACTTGGTCATGATCGACCACTGGCAGATTTACGTTCCAAAATTGACTCTTGTGAAGCTCGATCGATTGCAAGTTTTTCCAGGCTTCAATGGCGCGCTGAGCCGATAGATCCCAGTCCCTGGGTTTGTCTCTGCGCAGGTATTGCGAGATGGCCATCGATCGAAAGCCCAACAAAGCCGCCTCTCTTGCACCTGCGACGGTTCCGCTGTAGTGGATGTCCACTCCCAAATTGCCACCTTCATTGACTCCTGAGAGGATCCATTTTGGGCGGATCCTTAAGTGCTTCAAGGCGACTCGCACGCAGTCAGCAGGCGTCCCGGTTACGCGCCAACTGTGGGTGCTAAGTTGTTGCAGTTCGATCGCTTCGGCAGTTGTTACCGCATGGGAGCAGCAACTGCGAACCGTATGGGGAGCGACCAGTGCCACCGTGCCGACTTTCGCCAGACCCTTATAAAGGGCTTGCAATCCATCTGCATCGATCCCATCGTCATTGGTCAGTAAGAAATCGACCTGTATTCCACTTAACACGTAAGCCTCAAAAGAGTTTGATGCGAGGACTCCAATAGTTCGTCGTAGTCATAATCCTCGACATCCTCACCGATGAGCTCGACTTCGTAGTACCCTCGATAGCCGTTGCTCTCAAGGGATTGGATGATCGGGGCGATGGGAACACGACCGTGTCCCAGGAGGCATCGATTCTGAAGTCCGCATGGGATGGCTTTCGAGTCTCCGCACTGAACAAGACGAATATGTGGGGTGATTGTGGGCAACCAATCAAAGACCCTAGCATCCTGTGCCATGTGATAGCAGTCGAAGACAATGCCCAAGTTGGATTGATCAATCTCAGTGAGAATATCGAGCGTCTCGGGGATGCTGGTAAGAAAGGAGAAATCCTGAGCGCACCCGGAGTGCATCGGCTCCAAAGCCAACTGTACGCCTAGGACCGATGCCGCTTGGGCCACTTCTTTCAACGCAGAAACCAGCAATCGACGGACGTGACTTCGTGTGTGTCCGGCTCGCGCTCCGGCGAGAATCACCAAGCAGTCGGCTTGTAGCTCGGAGGCCACGTGAACTGCGTCCAAAGCGTCGTAAAGGGATTCGGCATGCGAGCGTCCATCAAAACCTGTAAAGCCGCCAGCCCAGTGCAGGGACGAAACACTCATCCCCAACTCTTCGAGCAACTGCTGGCCTTTGGACTCACCAAAATCCGAAAGTTTGGCCCGCCAAACACCGATGGCTCGGTAACCATGATCGCGGTAACGAATCGCGTCGTCTTCAAAACTCCAACGCATGGTGGAGATTTCCAGCACCGAAAGCCTCTCTCTCCAGGGCCTCTCCATCGAAAATCCCCCCTTTAAGCTCCAGTGCCTGACCGACCAGTCCTCGAAAGCGCAACAGTATGCCGACTCGATGCCTGTGAGTAAAGGTAGGGGACCAAAGATCCAGCCACAGCCACGTATTGGACCAACATGCGCCGGTTGCATAAAAACCGAGCAACGTGCCAAAGCAATCGACTTATGCTTGAAAAAAAATTTGGCAGCATGCATGGGCCCTCTCGGTCAAAACCAATTTTTTTGCGCGGTGAAAGACATTTTTTTCGCGATCCATGCTCGATATTCCCCAAAAGCGAGCGATCAAGACCTCCGTTTTCTTCCCCGCAAAATTTCGATTGGCACAGCACGTGCATCCTTGATCTTGCATAAGCAATCTTCCAATTGGTGTTTAGGTTGCATCGAAGTTGTTTTTTCAACGCAGAGGGTCCCAAGACAAAACGTTCAGGATGGATCACTAGTAAAACACTACAGAAAAACGGTCACTGAGCAACCGCGGTGGACTGGGATTGGCTGGAAGAGGGAGAGGACTTTCAGCTGGTTTCACCCACCGCGGTCTCTTTTTCCCACAACTCCATCTTCTATTGGTTGGTATTTTCGCTACGATCGACGCTTCTGTGTCGGTT
>JAGWZB010000453.1 GCA_018969045.1 Planctomycetota bacterium
CTACCAGGCCGACAACTATGCATTTGCTTGCCCTCGCACGGATGGGTGAGTGTCGACTATCTTGGCCTGTTTGCCTCGGGCATGAACATGCCTGCGTTAGTGACCTCATCACCTGCTGGTAGCCCGCAATCGGTCGCGGGAGTTTTACCGGGAGCCAACGTGCTTTACGGGGGTAACGACAATGCGTTCAGCAGCCAAATCAACGGCATCCGGGTTCGAGTTGGTATATGGTCGGCAGTACGCCCTAACTTTGGTGTCGAGGGTGAGTACTTTGGATTCAACGAAATCGACGAGAGCTTTTCTGCTAGTTCGAGCGGCTCGCCGATTTTGGCTCGACCTTTCTACAACAACATGACAGGACTTCAAGATGCCGAATTGGTTGCATTCCCCAATTTGCTCAGCGGCAACGTGCAGGTCGAAGCGACTTCGCGTCTGGATGCTGCTGCGGTTCGATTCCGGCATATCCTCTGTTGCGGGGAAAAAGGCAGCTGCTCTCCCTGGGACTGTAGCCCTTTAGTCGCTCAATCGAGAATCGATGCTACCTTGGGTTGGAGGTACATGCAGCTAGTCGAAGGCCTTACGATCACTGAGGATCTAAGTTCGTTGAGTCCGAACAATCCGGGAAGTTTTCTGATCCGAGACGACTTCCAAACGTTCAATCAATTCAATGGAGTCGAGTTCGGTTTCCAATGGCTCTACCGTAAAGGATTCTGGTCTTTAGACGCATTGATGAGAACGAGCGTTGGGGTATCACGCCAGTGGCTACAAATCGAAGGCACAACGCGCAGTCCTCGCGACGGTGCGGCACAGGCTGGAGGTTTGCTTGCCCAACCAGGTCGAAACATCGGTGTCTATGATCGCAACGAACTGGGCGTGGTACCCGAGTTTGGAACGACCCTTGGCTATCAATTAACAGAACGCCTTAAACTCAACTTTGGATACACTTCGATCTACTGGAGCAACGTCCTACGCCCGGGTGACCAGATCGACAACACGGTCAATACCAACCTCCTTCCACCGGTTATTGCTGGTAGTTCGTACATGGGACAGCCTTTCGCGGTCAAGGAAGTGGATTACTGGGTCCACGGATTCACCGCAGGGATTGAATACCGATGGTAGAAAATCCGACCCAATCGGCATATCCGGAATAACACTCAGACTCTGGGAAAACTCGAAGGCTTGCGTCGTTGATCGTCGATGCAAGCCTTCGACGTTGTATGGATTGAAGTTCGTCGACTTGCGTTGGGAATTCGAAGATGGCCAGCATGTGGGATAGGCTGAAAAAGGGACTGAGTAGCACTTTTGCAAAGAAGGATCGCACTTGCTCGCGTCGAAGGTCGCTTCGCCGGAGAATTCGGATGGAGATTCTCGAGGGAAGGCAGTTAATGGCCGCCGACATCCAAGGGATCGTCTTTCACGATGCTAACAACAACGGGGTAGTCGAAGCCGCAGAAACCCGTCTTAGCGGCATTCCAGTCCAGTTGTTCCTGGATAACGGGGACGGAGTTTTTGGAAGTTCCGACATCCTCAAGGCATCGACAACCTCGGGAGCCAATGGCGGTTACTCGCTGACTGCAGAATCTGCGGGAACCTATTTTGTTTTTCAAAACTCCGAACCAGCTGGGTTCGTTCAACGCCAGAGCCAAAGGGTTCAGAAGGTTACCCTTGCGGCAAACGATATCGCGATTTCGGACAAACTGGTTCTCGACACGTTCAACACCACTCAGCAAGTTGTTAATGCGAGTTTCCCAGGTGCCACCCCGAATTCATCGGCTTTGGCTGCTCCTGAAGCAGTCGGTGGAGAACGGGATATCTTCGTCGATGCAACGGCAGGGACCGTCAGCATCGCTGCCAATGGCACACCCAAGCCAGGTGAGTTGGTTTTTGACGTAGGGGCCGGTGCCAATGGCAAAAGGGTCGTCAGCTACGATGGTGTCGATGGAACCTCCAATCTAAACCCCACTGGACTAAGCAATCTGGATCTGACTGCTTCGGGAACCGCCAACGCTTTTCGCTTCCAAATCGGCGGTGAGCCAGGCACACGGCTGATCATTCGTGTGCACAGCGGTGCCAACGTTTCGACGCGTGAAGTAGCGATACCGACTACTCCTGGTGCTCTTGCGACCTCGGACCTCATCGTTCCATTTAGCGATTTTTCGACTTCGTCGGGATCCGGTGCGAATTTCGCTGCTGTGGGAGCTATTGAATTGGAAGTCACTGGGCCGGATGCGGCAGACGCCATTGTGAACGCTTTTAGCACGATTGGGCCTACCACACGATCTTTTAATATTGCCAACCTAACGGCAATGGCAATCGGAAACCAAGTCTTCGCAGACAAAAACAATAACGGAGTATTTGATAATACAGGGTTGCAACCAGAAGTCGGTGTGCCAAACGTGCTTCTGCAATTGTTCGAAGACTCCAACAGCGATGGGATCTATAGCCCTGGGATCGATCAGCAGGCTGTCAATTCTCTTGGCACCCTACGAACAGCCACGACCAACAGCGCGGGAATCTATGCGTTTAGCCCGGTTCCTCCTGGCTCCTACTTTGTGGTCATCCCGGCATCACAGTTTGCTACAGGAGCCCCAGCAAGTGGGTATGTTGTCAGTTCTTCGGTTCCCTCGGGTGTGACCAATAACGCTAACACCGCAGTCCAACTAGTCGGTGGTGGGGTTGTCACCAAACGAGTCGTACTGACACCCCAAAACGCTCCGGTCAACGACGGGGACAACGATCCAAACACCGATAACTCGATCGATATCGGACTAAATCCAAACTTCGATTTGGCTGTCGAAAAATTCGGTCCTTCGACGACCGCCGAAGGCAACACGATCACTTACACCATCAAAGCGATCAACAACAGTCCCATCGATGCCAAGGAGGTAGTCGTCAGCGATAATTTGCCCGATGGATTGCGGGTGATCAGCGCATCGCTGAACAACGCTTTTGTCAGCGTTCCTGCATCCGCGGTGGACAATAATCCATCGAACCCCGACAACATCATTTTCAATGTTGGTAATTTGGCCGCTCAGTCGAGCCAAAGCAACATTCAAATCGTCGCTGCAGTGCTCCCAGGAAACCTTGGTCAAACCTTGATCAATACAGCGATCATCGGTACCAATGACACAAGCGTCGCAGAAACAAACCTCAACAACAACACCGCTCAAGTAACGACAAATCTTGAGGCCCCCAGGGTCAACTTGACAGGTCGCGTCTACGAAGATCGCAATAACAACGGAATCAGCG
>JAGWZB010000454.1 GCA_018969045.1 Planctomycetota bacterium
CCGCTCCAGTTCCAAATCGACTTGGACCATTCTGGTGTGGTGCGATAATTGACTCCAAAGTCGGCTCCAAGGCTCATCGCCCGCTCTAGTTTTCGATCGCTGCTGGAGGTAATTGCCACTGTGGCACCCATGAGCTTTGCAAACTGCAAAGCGAAAATCGATACACCCCCGGTCCCCAACACGCAAACGCTTTGACCAGACTCTAGCTTTCCTCGATCGGTCAGAGCGACCCAAGCCGTCAAGGCCGCACAGGGCAGTGTGGCAGCTTGGACGAAACTCCAACCCGAGGGGGTTTTCACCAGTGAGTCTTGGGAAAAGATAGCGTAGTCCCGCAGCATTCCGTCGAGATTGCCTCCAAGGTCGGCTTGGTGGTAAGCCAAGTCGAATCGGCCGGACTTCCATGTTGGAAAGAAGTTCACGGCGACCCGATCGCCTACTTGGAATTGGGTGACGGCCTCCCCGACAGCAAGGATTTCGCCAGCTCCATCGGACGCTGGAACTTTGCCGTCCACATTCCTTCCGGCAAGATTTCGCCATTGGATCCGATCCCTGTAATTGAGCGAAACGGCACGGACCGCGACCAAGCATTCATCAGGCTTGAGATTCGCCTGGGTCGGTGCCTCCTGGGGCACTTGAACTAAATCGTAGAAGTTTGGATTTTTTCGGTAGATCCATCGGCGGCAACTGGTCATGGAGAAAATTTGTGGGTTTGTGATTTGAAGTTGGCTTGTAGTCCGAACCTGTTAAGATATGCTTCTGTCATCAATCTGACCATCCGGAGGATAAGCGAATGGTTAGCGGCATCATTGGAAATGATGTGCCCCGTAAGGGGTTGCGGGTTCGATCCCCGTGTCCTCCGCTTCTTCGGTTTTAGGTGCCGCAACTCATGATCATCGAGATCATGTCAGCCTATCAGGACTTTTCCGAACGGAAATATCCAGCGCTGAATCCATAGACAGCGTGGTTTAGAACTTCGATAACCCGGTCAGCACCGGTCTCTCAGTGGTGAATACCCAAAATCAAGGTTACAGTTTCCGACATGCTCTAGGGCCATCGGCAACGGGCCACACGACTCTTACTTACTTGGTAGAGCGTTTTGATCACTCCAGTCCTGATCAATGGCTCGAGAGGCTCCAAGCAAACCAGATTCGACTCGATGATTCGATCGCAACGGGCCATGAGAGGCTCAAGCCTGGAGGGATTTTGATTTGGGATCGGCCCGGTTGGGCCGAGCAGGATGTCCCGATCGGCTATCAGGTACTTTATCAGGATGAGTTCTTGATCGCGGTTCATAAACCCAGCGGCCTGCCAACACTTCCTGGGGCAGGATTCTATCAGAACACATTGCTCACGCAGGTACAGCGTGCTTATTCTACGGCCAAACCCCTTCACCGACTTGGTCGCGCCACCTCAGGTGTTGTTCTGTTTGCTTTGGATCCAAAGACATCAAGTACGATGTCTAAGTTTTGGGGGGAAGTGCACAAGGAGTACCGGACGATCGTTCAGGGTAAGATGCAATTCCAGTCCGTTGGTATCCAAACACCAATAGGGTTGATACCCCATCCACGACTTGGGACAATCTATGGTGCTAACCCGATGGGCAAGTCATCGCGCAGCGTGGTAAGAGTCCTGCAACACAAGGACATTGGGACGGTGTGCTCCGTGGAGCTCCTGACCGGAAGGCCCCATCAAATCAGGATCCACCTTGCATCGATCGGCTATCCTTTGCTTGGAGATCCTGTATATGAGCATGGAGGAGGGATTGTGGAGAACCCCGGTCTGCCGGGAGATGCAGGGTATTTTTTGCATGCACATCGGATTCATTTCAAGCATCCAGTAAGAGGGGATTCGATTCTGGTCGAAGCTCCCCTTCCCGAGCCTTTGACAATAAACTGACCTGACATCCGCTTGATCGAGAGCAAGTCAGAAATCCCTCAAGCCCTACTCTTTGCTCCCCAGGAAACCTTGATGCTTTAGCCATTCCGCAGCCCGATCTGGCCAACTTTGCGACGGATTCTTGGTGTCTCTTAAACCATAACCATGTCCACCCGTTGGATAGAGATGGAGACTAAATGGAACTTTTAACTCGTTGAGTTTCATTGCCGGGATCAGAACATTTTCGCACCCAAGCCCGTCATCTTGTGCCATGGTCAAAAACATCGGCGGTGTATCCTTGGTAAAGACAACATCGCTGGCAAGCTGCTGCTTGTTCTCCTTATCGACCATGTAAGCTGGGTAAATCAAGAGTGTGAAATCGGGACGAGGGATCAACTCGTCGGCATTATCTGACTTCGGGTAAGTCAGTTGGGAATAACGAGTCGTCAGCATGGTGCAGAGATTGCCACCTGCAGAGAACCCCAAGCAGCCGATCCGTTTGGGATCTATCTTCAGTGATTCCGATTCGGAGCGCAACACATTGAGCGCTCGCTGTGCGTCTTGCAATGGTGCTTCGTAAGCCGGTTTTCCCTCACGCCTTGGAACCCGATACTTCAGCAAAGCGGCTGTCACACCGATCGAATTGAGCCACTCACAAACTTCGGTGCCCTCGAGATCAAATGCCAGTATGTTGTAGCCACCACCAGGGCAAACCAAAACACATGCACCGTTGGCTTTTTCCGATTCAGGCATGTAGATCTTCAAATCCGGCTCAGTCACGTTGCCGATTCGCAACACGTCCCGGCCAGCCACCCCGCGATCACCCGCCTTGGTGGTGTTCCCTTCGGCAGGATAGTCCTTGGCTTCACCTGGCGCTTTATCTTTCCAAAGGCGAATTGTTTGAACCGATTTACCCGTCTGAGCGGTTTTCGTTTCGTCCGCAACACCCAGGTTGATCGTTAAGCAACCCAGCGACAATGCGGCAACGAGTGTTGGAATGAAGTGGCTAAGCATCAGTAGGATCCTGGATTCGATGGGATTAAAAGGACTATTTACCGAGTTCCTTGAGCAGTTCAGCCATCTCGGCTGCTGCGTGAAGGTTGTTCTGGCAGCGCGCTTGCTCGATACCATCTCTCAAAAATCCGCGAGCCTCTTCGCTCTGTCCGAGCTCTGCCAATTGCTGTGCAGCCATGAAAAAAGCGGCGACATAATTGACTTGGGGATCGTAAGCTAGTTCTTTAAGGATTCCGATACTCTGCTGGTAATCCTCTTCTTTGCGCAATTCGAGCGCCAAGGAATACTTTAGGAAGGAGTCGTTTGGCTCCTCGGCAAGCATCGCAAGAATTTTCTCTTTACGGGTCATGA
>JAGWZB010000047.1 GCA_018969045.1 Planctomycetota bacterium
CGCCCGTTCATAAGCAGAAACTCCAGAACATTATCGAAGGTTCCAGAGTCCGAACACATCGGTTCGACAACGGGGAAGAGTTTTTTAAGTTCCCCGCCGAATAGCTCGCTCTTGGCCATCCCCTCTCGGGCATGCATCCAGTTGATATTCCCGCGAAGCGTATTGATTTCACCGTTGTGGCTCATGAATCGCAGAGGCTGTGCACGGTCCCAACTTGGGAAGGTGTTGGTCGAGAACCGCGAATGGACCATCGCAAGATGGGTCTCAAAATCCTCTTCCGAAAGATCGGGATAATAAGGGACCACCTGTGCCGGAGTGAGCATCCCTTTGTAGATCAAAGTCTTGGTAGAAAGCGAGCAGATATAAAACAACGAAGCTTGCTCGAGCGACCGATCGTTGCGAAGCAGATGGCTGGCCTGCTTGCGTATGGAATAGAGTTTTCGCTCAAACTCTTCGCTGCTGATCCCTTCGGCAGCTTGGATGAAGACTTGTTCGGTCCAAGGCTCCGCGAGACGGGCCGTAGGGCCGATATCTGCAAGCTCTGGTTGCTGAGGAACATCTCGCCAGCCGATGAGCGTCTGGCCTTCGGATTCGATCAACCGATTCATCACCCGCCGGCACTTGTCCCGTTCTGCGGCGATTTTCGGAAAAAAGACATTGCCGGCAGCCCAAAGACCTTTAGCGGGCAGTTCTACCGCAAAATGGCTCTTGGCAACTCTCCGCAAGAACTTATCGGGAAGGGCCACCAGGATACCAGCACCATCGCCTGTATTGTGCTCGCAACCGCAAGCCCCACGATGGTCCATATTTCGCAAAATAGTATCTGCGTCGACCACGATCTGATGGCTTGGAACCCCTTTGACATTGGCGACAAAACCGACGCCGCATGAGTCTTTCTCAAGCTCGGGATCGTACAAGCCCTGTTTGACTGGGAATCCGTAAGGAGTATTCATAAAATAGGTTCAATGATGGTGAAAACGATAGGATATGTGACCAATATGCTCGGCCGGTCACCAGGACCAAGAGGCCTTCCGTGGTAGCGACCCATGCCCAATCGAGAGGAGTATTACGAAGAGACAGACGCCGGAGTATCGGCCAACAGATTGCCTCTTGGAGCATTTCCGTTGCCGTGGGCCGTCGACTCAATTTTGCCGGATCCCGAATCATCACGGTCCGAATCACCCGGCCAAACGACATTGCCAAGAATCAGTTCCATAAAGGACCGCGCCGCACGTGACATCGACGCATCGCGCTTTTGGATGATCCCTAAGGGTCGTGTCAAACTAAGTCCTTCGCAACTGAGCATCTTCAATGATCCCGCTGCGATTTCGTTTTGAACGGTGAGTTTAGGCAGTATCGCAACACCGCTGTTGACAATCGCAGCATGCTTGACCGAGTCGATGTTATCGAGCTCGACGGCAATCCGCATGGTGACGCCCAACTGGCGCAGTTGCTTGTCAATCTCTTGGCGAATCTTGAGATTTTGAGCAAATGCGACCAAGGCGACCTGCGAAAGATCCTCCGCACGAATCGGCTGAGGCAAGGAAGCCAACCGATGGCGAGGCGATGCAACCAGTACCATGGGCTCATGCCGCCAGTTCGTCGCAACGATCGAATGCGTTGACTCCGGATAACTGACCATGCCAAAATCAACCGTACCTTGCTCGACCATCCGGTAGACTTCGTGCGGATGCGCTAAGTGGTAGTTCATGCTCGCTGCCGGACACGTTTTCAGGAACAAATCCTGAAGGGTCGGAAGATAAGAAAGACCCATCGAATAAATCGACGCGACCATCACTTGCCCGGTTATCGCAGCGGTGGAGTTGTTTCCGGCTCGGACCTCCTCGACCAGACTATCGAATTGCCGTAGGACCCCCGAAAGACCGTCAAAGAACTTCTGCCCCTCAGCGGTCATGACGAAAGGACGTTTGGTGCGGTCAATCAACTTGACCCCAAGGAATTCCTCAAGGTGCTGGACGCTTTGGCTCGCCGCGCTTTGGGTCATGCCATGCTCGACGGCCGCATGGGAGAAACTGCGCTTGCGAACCACATCGTAGAAAACTTTTAAGGACCGAATATGAACCGCTTGGCTCGCCGCCCTTTTATCTATTTTGCTAATTTTGCGTCCCCTTTCATTAAAAGTTAAGATTCAGGATATCGCGCTTCTAGCAATCCGTCAAGTCGCATAGGACCGTTGTCGCTCTTGATCACCTCCAAAAAACCAGCGGAATTCGAACGTCATGGGACTCAATGGAAGATAAATCACCTTTGCGAATGGAACAAAGGAGGATTATCCGCTGAGCAAATAATCCGTTTTTTTAATTGAAACCGATTGTAGTATTAGCGACAGATCGCCTCTAGATGGCCCCAGAGGACCGGCCCTAAAGCCCCGATGCACTGGTCCGAATCCGACACAGATTGCTATCTGCGGTGACAAACAGAGTCGATCCATCCTCCCCGAAACAGCAGTTACTGGTGCGCTCGCCGGTGTTGATACGGCCTAGCAAAACCCCTGAGGGACTGAAAATGTAAATCCCTCCAGGACCGCTTGCCCAGAGATTTCCAGTTTTGTCGACCGACAGTCCATCTGGCAATCCCGGATGCTTGCCGACTTGATCGGTTGCATCGTAGAACAACTTGCCAGCACCCACGGTCCCATCCTCCTTGACGTCGAAGGACATCCAGATCGCTTTCTTCGGATCGCTTTGGGCGACGTATAGCGTTTTCTCGTCTGGCGAAAATCCAATTCCATTGGGTCTTGCAAGCTCGGTGGTGATCAAGCTTAACTGGCCGGTTTTCTTTGAAATTCGATAAACTCCAAAATGATCCAATTCCCGACGAGGATCGTTCTCACGCTGGGGCAGACCATAGGGTGGGTCGGTAAAGTAGATATCACCGTTGGATTTGAGCACCCCGTCATTGGGACTGTTCAGACGCTTGCCTTGGTAGTTGTCTGCAAGAGTCCGCTTGCCTCCTGCGGGAGTAAGAACGCTGACGCGTCGATCGCCATGCTCGCACATGACCAGGTTTCCTTCGGAATCTTTAAGCAATCCGTTGGCGCCTGGTTCTAATCCGTAGTAGGTCACTCCGGTGTAACCTGAGGGTTGCATAAAGAGGCTGATCCCATGGAACTTGGACCAGCTGAAAATGGAGTTTCTGGGGATATCGGTAAAGAGCAAGTAACCGGTTTTTTCATCCCCCATCCATAGTGGCCCTTCGGTCCAAGTAAAACCGTCTGCCAAGACTTCCAGTTTTGAATCAACCGGCAGAATCTTGTCCAGCTCAGGCTTGTATCGCTCGATCGTTCCGAGCGTCCGCACAGGCACTGTCGCAGGGTTCTGCGCGCCAATAGGTTTTGTTGTCATGACCAAGACCATCGCAAACAGTGAGAGAAAAAATCGCATGGATCCAATGTCCCTAGCTAACAAAGGCACAAAATGATCTTCGGAGCAACGCCGCGTGCTCGAAGTAACTCCTCAGAGTATACTATAAAATCACAGCGAAAGAATCGTTGTGAAACCGCGCACCAGACCCGCCTTCCCTCCACCATCGGATCCTGCCATGCATCGACTCACGCTTGCTCTGGGCATCTGCATCTTCATTGGCTTGTGGATGTCTGGTTTTAGCACAGCCTTTGCTCAAGATGAATTGGATCAGGCCACAGGCCCGATCGATTATCTCCAACAGGTCAAGTCGCTTCTTCGCGAAAGGTGCTTTGCATGCCACGGACCACTACGACAAGAAGCCTCGCTGCGCCTGGATACATTGGATCAAATGATCGCCGGAGGTAGCTCCGGCCCAGCCATTGTCCCAAACCAGCCCGCTGAAAGTCGTGTCATCGAGCGCATTTCAAGCAGCGATCCGGAGCTGCGGATGCCTCCGGAGCACGAAGGGGAACAGTTTAAGCCAGAGCAAATCGAAATCATCCAACGCTGGATATCCCAGGGGGCCCATGGCATCCCAAACGAACAGCCCGATCCAGATCCACGCAAGCATTGGGCGTTTCAGCCTCTGATCGCCCCGGCTATCCCCGCCTCGAAAAACCCGAACTCCAATCCTATCGATGCATTCTTGGATGATTTGCATTCCAAGCATGGGCTCACGGCTCAACCTCAAGCCCCTAATGACATACTGCTTCGTCGACTCTCGATCGATCTTCTTGGACTGCCTCCATCCCCAGAGGACTGGAGCAATGTTCCAAAACAATGGGACAGCCGATGGTACCAAGCGACCATCGACCGATTTTTGGAGGATCCAAGGCACGCCGAACGATGGGCTCGACACTGGATGGACATTTGGCGATTTAGCGATTGGTGGGGATTGGGCGACCAACTGAGAAACAGCCAGCTGCACATGTGGCATTGGAGGGATTGGATCATCGAAGCTTTGAACAAGGATCGGCCTTACGATGAAATGCTACGGCTGATGCTGGCTGCTGACGAAATCGATCCGGAGAACTTCCAAGACCTAAGAGCCACGGGTTTCCTGGCTCGCAATTACTTTTTGTTCAATCGCAATCAGTGGATGGATGAAACGATCGAACATGTCAGCAAAGCCTTTTTGGGACTGACGATCAATTGCGCTAAATGCCACGATCACAAATACGACCCCATCGGACAAACCGATTACTACCGCATGCGGGCTATCTTTGAACCCTATCACGTTCGGCTTGACTCGGTTCCCGACGAAACCGACTACAGCAAAAACGGACTCCCACGGGTCTTTGACGCCTACCTTGATCAACCCACCTACCGATTCAACAGAGGCCAGGAATCCTCGCCAGACAAATCCATCGCCTTGCTGCCTGGTATCCCTGAGTTTCTCTCAGATATTCCGCTGCAGATCCAACCGGTGGAATTGCCCGGTGTGGCTTGGCAACCAGAACGTCGTTCTTGGGCCATCCCCAACCAAATCGAAAAAGTACAAAAATCCCTAGCTAGCTTGGAACAGTCGGTTCAGACGGCACAAGAGCGACTGGCCAAGGCCCAAAGCGATTATCAAACCCATCTGGCCCAGCAGAGCAAAACGGTTCAAGACTCCGGCGATGATGCTCAGACTGCGAAAGTTCTTGTCGACGATCCATTCGAAACGCTGTCCCCGCAGCGATGGAAAACCTATGGAGGTAAATGGGAGCACCAAAGCGGAAAACTACAGCAAGTTCAGGACGGGCAAACCCGAAGTGTGCTGCGGTGGCTGGAAAGTCCACCGAGCGATTTCGATCTGACGCTGCGGTTTACAATCCTCGGAGGTAGTACTTATCGAAGCGTCGGAGTCTCGTTCGATTCGACCCAGATCGATGGAACCATCCATCCGGGTCCCCAAGACAGCGAAGTCATGGTTTATGTCAGCGCCCACGGCCCTGATCCCAAGGTACAAGCTTCTTTCGCCAAGAACGGAAGCTACCAATATCCTGCCGATGGCCGCGCCTCCTGTAGGGTCGAACTCAACAAGGAATACACACTTAGAGTCCAAGTCCGAGGCCAATTGGTCAACGCCTCGCTGGACGGACAACCCAAGGTAGCTTGGAAAATTCCCATAGACCGTAAATCCGGTGCCCTTCAACTAACGGCATTCGATGCGCTGGTGGCTTTTCACGAAGTTCGAATTCAAACGCTCCCTGAAGGAGTGTCTTTGCGTCAACCTGGCAGCGGCATGAGCTTGTCCCCCGAACAAACGCTCGAACTTGCGAAACTCGAACTGCTCCAATCGCAACACAAACACGGGGCCAGTGTCGCTGAGATCCAGGCCCTCCAACTGCGCCACTCCGCGTGGATCGCTCGCTGGGCGCTTGAGGACCAGCAGCGCAGCAACACCAACTCAGGAGCCACAACGGATCTAACCGAACTAAAATCGGTCGAATCCCAAACTCTCAGGGGGTCGATTCTTCAAGACCTTCATCTCAATGTCGCAAAATCTCTTTTGCAAACTACCACCTCGAGCATCGAGCTTTTGAAAGCTACTCCCGAAAAGAAAGAGGCCCTTGAAAAGCAACTCGATCAATCAAACGCAGATCTTACCAAAGCAAAGAACCAACTGATGGCTTTTGAATCGGGTGAAAACACCCAAGGCCAATTGGTTCCATTCTCAGGTGCCCTGTGGAGCGCTACGCGATTTCTCAATTCAGGTGCCGACGATCCCAAGCCCCAGTACCCCCGATCTAGCTCTGGCCGACGAACTGCACTTGCCAAATGGATCACCGACCCCCGAAATCCCTTGACGGCCAGAGTCGCTGTCAACCACCTGTGGAATCGCCACTTTGGTGAACCCCTTGTAGCAAGCGTTTTTGACTTTGGAAACAAAGGGACCAAAACCGAGCATCAAGCCCTTTTGGACTTTTTAGCATCCGAGTTTATCTCCAGCGGTTGGAGCATGAAATACATGCATCGACTGATCATGACCTCTGATGCCTATCGACGGCACTCGAGTCTGCTAAACAACAATCAAGCGATCGCGATCGATCCAGACAATAGATACCTATGGAGACGCAATGCGACAAGGATCGAATCCCAAGTCGTCCGCGATTCTATCTTGTCCCTTTCAGGTAAACTCGATACGACCATCGGTGGCCCTTCGGTCCCTATGAATCAGCAAAACGAATCACTGCGCCGAAGTATTTATTTCTTCCATTCCAACAATGAACGCAATACGTTCTTGACCACATTCGACGAAGCTTTGGTCAAAGAGTGTTACCGCCGTGACCAAAGCATCGTACCTCAGCAAGCCCTTGCACTGAGCAACAGCCAATTGGTGTTGGACTCCGCCAAGAGCATCGCCGAGCGAATCGATAGCCAACACTCCCAAGAGGATGATTTCATCGCACAAGCATTCCTAGAAGTCTTGGGAATAAAACCTGATGTCCAGATGATTGCATCGAGCAAACTCGCCATGCAGCAATGGCAAGCCTTGGACGATACGGGTCTGGGGCAAGGCTCACCGATCAAGGATCGGATCCTACTGGTATGGACTCTCTTGAATCACAACGATTTCGTGACGCTCAGGTAAGCTCACGGGGTTAACATTTCCAGTCGATCAGTTCCCCTTCGACGCATAAAACGATCCGGTCGCTTTGTTTCGGATCGATCGCGTGAGTTCCAACCCAACCTCCAAAAGCTGGCAAAACAATCGAATTTGGCCGAATCCAAAAGCACCGCACCCGTTGAGTTCGACGTGTATCCAAAGGGACTTTGAAGCTTGGATGCAAGTGTCCGCACAGCGTTGTCAAAGCCCGCGTCTGTATCGTTTGCGAATCTTCCTCAGGGGGTTCATGCATCCATCGCCACCTCCCTTCGATCAGCGGGTCGCTGTGCACGAGCCATCCTAAAGCTCTGAGTCGATCATGCGAACGGCGATCGTGATTGCCGGCAACGAGCTCCCATCGGATTTCAGGCCTCGCCTGGATCGCATCTGAGAGCATGCTTTCGAGATCTTTGGTCCAACCGATCGGTGCATGGAGTAAGTCCCCCAAAACAATAAGCCTGTCGATCGGTTGGTTTTCCAGATGACCCACCAAATCGAGCAGGGTTTTTTGGGTTGCTCCGGTTGGGATAGCCAAGCCAGATTTCTGAAACACAGATTCTTTTCCCAAGTGAAGATCGGCAACAAAAAGCGTTTTTTCCCATCTGATTGCACCGCTTGGAAATAGCTCGATGCAATGCCCTTGGTGCTCGATGATCACGGGTTAGTGTCCCTGGATTGCATGTTTCCCTTTTCGGCGCTTCTTTTGGATTTCGTAAGCGAACGAGATTCACTTGCGGTCCCTTGCTCAAGCTGATTTTGTATTTTTCGAATCCGCTGTGCAAGAGATTCATTGCCGATTCGATCCCGAATTCTTTCGACCATCAACGGGAATGAAAACGGAGTCCACTGTTTCAAATCGACATGAACCCATCGACTCTCTTCCATTCTTGTCAAAGTTTCTTTGAGTCGATGGATTTGAAGTTGGTCGGATAGGACCTCATCACTGGCTTGCCACAAGAGCAAGTTCGCTGGGTCGTACTGCTTGAGCGCATCGAATACCATGCTGGTGGACGCTTGCAGATGCCTCATCGACTTGGATTGCCCTGGAGTGCCGCTATGGATTAGTCCTGCGATGCGAGCGATATCGCGGAACCTACGTCGAGTCAGTTCCGTGGCATTGAGACTTGAAAGGATATCTGCTTGAAGCTCTTTTTGGCTGAGCCAATGGACAAGCGACTTGGTGTCGATGCCGATGGAATCGGGTGCATAGAGCATCAGTCCATAGTCGTTTACCGCGATCGAGATCGTGTTTTTGCGCTCTTTGGAAATTCGATACGCAAGGAGGGCTCCAAGCCCTTCGCTGACCGATCGACCTTCGAAGCCATAGAGCATCAAAGCGTCCCCTTCGCGATTGGTCAGACGCTCGACGAGAACTTCGTCGAGTCTGGGGATGTGACTCCAGAGCCGTTGAAGATCCATCAGCCCGCAGAGCGCTTGAAGCGAATCGGGCAAGGGTTCCTTTCGAGCGATCGCATCGATCCAACGTCGAACGCCAAGAGCCAGTTCGCTGGACAAAGGCATGTTGCCTCCCAACCAGCGCGGCACCGCAGTTGGATCCCCCTTGGTCTTTCGTACCCAAACAGTCCCTTCTCGGATCCAAACCATTTCCAGAAGTTTACCCCCCAAGAGGAATTTGTCTCCTTCCTTAAGTTTTGCCGCAAAGGACTCCTCGACAAACCCGATCTTACCTCCCTTGAGGTATTGAACCTGGAGCATCATGTCCGAGGTGATCGTGCCGATCGACATGCGATGCCGCCTTGATACCGCTTGATCGATCACTGCATATTTCCCAAAATCCAGGGCCACGCGATGGAAATCTTTGTAAGCGTGCAAACAGCCTCCGGTTGTGACAAAATCCAAAACCCAATCGCAGTGTTCGTCGGCAAGATTGCGATAAGCGTACGTAGACCGAACTTCTTCGAGAAACTCCTGCTTGGCATAAGGCTTGGCAAGTGCCATGGTTACTGCATGTTGAACCAAGCAATCCAATGGTGCATCGATTGCGCGACGCTGCTCGATCTGCTTTTGGCTTATGGCTTGCCTGGCGGCTTCAAGTTCGATGATTTCAAATGCATGGGCTGGAACGAACACAAGCTTGCTGGAACGTCCAGGAGAATGCCCACTTCGACCCGCCCTTTGGATCAGCCTCGCAGTGCCTTTAGGAGATCCGACCTGGATGACTTGGTCCACCGGCGCAAAATCAACGCCTAGGTCAAGACTGCTTGTGCATACCACTGCGATGAGTTTTCCGTCAACGATGGCTTGCTCGACCCAAGTTCTCAGTTCCGGTGCAAGCGATCCATGATGGATAGCGATCTGGCCTGCCCAGTCGGGTCTGGCTCTCAAGATCGCTTGGTACCACAATTCTGTTTGATTTCGGGTGTTTGTAAAAACCAAGGTCGAGTTGGCCGATTCGATTTTCGCGATCACTTCCTTGAGCATCACTAGACCGATGTGCCCAGCCCACGGGAATCGATCAATGGCTTGGGGAATCACCAACTCGATGTCGATCAGACGCTGCTGGTCGCTACGGATGATCGAACATGGTGCACTGGCACTCTGCCCCACCAGAGAGTATTTCGCATGATCGATGTTGCCGATGGTGGCGGACAGTCCCCATCGTCGAACGGTCGGAGCGATGCGAGAGATCCGAGCTAGCGCAAGCTCGGTTTGAATCCCGCGTTTGGATCCTAGCAATTCATGCCACTCGTCAACGATGACCGTACGAAGATGTTTGAAAGTCTCGAGGGATTCTGGATAAGAGAGCATCAGAGTCAGACTCTCGGGAGTTATGACCATCGCAGTTGGCGGTGATTGACGCTGTCGCTGCTTCAGAGAGCTTGATGTGTCTGAGGTCCGTTGCTCAAGCGACCAAGGGACTCCTAGTCCTTGGATGCAATCTTCCAGAGCAAGGCATGTGTCGCTGGCCAAAGCCCGAAGCGGTGTGATCCAAAGAGCCAGAAGGGGTGGAGTCGAAGGCCCTCGTTTCCGATGTGTCCAATGCTCCTGAGAAAGTGGGTCCTGCAACCAGTCCCCCAAAGGCCCTAGCCAAGCAGCTTTGGTCTTTCCCATCCCAGTGCTCGCTAGAATCAGTCCATGATGTCCCGCCCAGTGCGATTTCCATGCCTGCACTTGCCAATCAAAAGCAGTCTGCTGCCTAGTTGCCATCCAAGCTCCGATGGCCTCCAGTGCACCCCTTGCCCGAACTGAACAATCATCCTGGAAACGTTCGCTATCTGAAGCCATATCTACCGAAACCGAAAACAGATGTCACACCAGAAACCGCACTTACCACAAAAGAAGTGCCTAGCATGCAACAAGATGTTTTCCTGGCGAAAAAAGTGGGCTAAGGATTGGGATCAAGTCCGGTACTGTAGCGAGCGTTGCCGTCGAAACAAGCCTGCGGAGTCTAAAGCATCCGATGGTCCAACCAATCCGCGACGTCCCTAGATTTCTTCGACTAACAACTCGCCTTCTTTTTTCTGCCCACCTATTTTTCTGCCCTCCTATTTTTCCGCCCTCCTATTTTTTCTGCCGAATTTACCTTCGCCTAGCGAACCCCATCAAGCT
Source organism: Planctomycetota bacterium (assembly GCA_018969045.1). GTDB lineage: Bacteria > Planctomycetota > Planctomycetia > Pirellulales > Pirellulaceae > JBKCUI01. The sequence goes on from JAGWZB010000047.1 coordinate 10,588, forward strand.
GGCTCTGAACCACCAGCACTTGATTACCCTGTGCAAAGAACGTCCACCAACGGCTTTCCCACTGATCTGAGGGCATTAGAAAGGGTTCATCGGTCCATAAGTTATGCCAGTTGGCACTGGACCAAACTGTAAGCCACGGTGGGATCTCGATTTTGCATTGTGCCTCATGGTCCGCGAAATTCACGATGCACAGGACCACTCGCTGGGGCTTGCCCTGGCACGCTGTTTCTTTCCATAACCAAGCCGACAGGCAGTCTGAACTCCAATTGTCGCCCCAAGCTCTTTCAATCTGGAGCAACTCCCATTGAGCGGTGTGGAAAATCGGGTCTTTGAGCAACGGCATCAGTTTCGAGTAGATTCGTTCGATTTGTGGATTTGACTCTTCCTTGGGACCTCGCACCAGGTGCGGAGAGACTTTGATCTTGGAACCACTCCACTGGCCATGATGAAAGAACTTCAAGCCGGGTGTTAGATAACTAGCAACTGCCGCACAGGCATGTTGGTCGTCTGAAAAAGTTGTTGCGGCTCGAGGTTCATCATGATTTTCCAGAAATCTTGCAAGCTTAGACTGATAGCTAAGATCGGCTTTGAGATGATTTCGAATCCCCAGGAGATCGCGATCTCGCAAACGGTCGTACAATCGCTTATCGTAGCAGTAATCGAAACCTTCTTCTTGCAACTCCCATTCCATATCCCAATACACTTCGGCCATGAACATAAAACCAGGGTGTTTGGTTTTGACTTGGTCAATCGCAGGTCCCCAGAAACGATTCATCGATCGTCCCCATGTGCGCTGGAAAACTCTTGGAGTCAGTAGCATGGCCATATCGCACCGCAGCGCGTCGCACTGATCCGAAATGTCCAATAGAGTCTTTCGCATCTGCTCTTGAAGGCCCTCATTGGAGTAATCCAGTTGAGCCGTATCGGACCAACCGGGGAAATAAGGATCCCTGCCATGGGCAAAGATCCGTCCAGAAGCTTCCTCGCGAAAATAATTATCTGGTTGTTGTTGCAAGAGTTCTTCGGTGCCTGCTATCAGGTATTCGGGGGCGCAACTGAGCCACCGATGATCGAGTCCCATGTGGTTAGGAACAAAATCGAGCATCAGCTTGATACCGATTTTGTCCATCCTCTGACGTAGTTTTTGTAAGGACTCTGCTCCACCGAGTTGTTCAGAAACCCGATAGTCGGCGATAGCAAAACCAGAGCCACCAATATCCTCCATGCTCAGATCGTCGAGCACATGCTTGAACTCATGCAACCAGTTTGGATTGCTGCGGGACTGAGCCAAAGAGCGAGCTCCGGTAGTCCAAACGCTCAGCAACCAAAGGATTTCAACACCGCGCTGAGATAGTTCCTTTAGAAACGAGTCGGAAATGTCGGCAAGCGTTGCTGGGCGACCAAGCTCAAGAGAAAGCTCCGTTAAATAAACCCGGGTATTGAGCTGATAGAGGATCGGATGGGGCTGCATGATGGTCATCCAGTTGGCGATATTGCGATCAGGTGCACCTGAGTCTAATTGCCAGCCAGACGCTTAATCTAACGATCCAGCAAATCAGAACGAATTTCCTGGGTTCTTTGGCGGGATTGCTGGGCCCTCCAGGCGGCGATTTTTCCGTGGTCGCCACCAAGGAGTATTTCTGGAACTCGGTTCCCCCGAAATTCAGGCGGCCGAGTGTATTGAGGAAATTCGAGCAATCTGTTTCCCCGAGAAAATGAATCGTCCCAACTACTTTGCTCGTCACCAAGAACCCCAGGAATGAGTCGGATCGAAGCATCGATCAGGACCATCGCAGCGACTTCTCCTCCGTTGAGGACAAAGTCCCCGACGCTCAGTTCCGTAGGTTTGAGAATCTCGACGACCCGATGGTCAAACCCTTCGTAACGCCCACATAGCAAAATCAATCTTCCCTTTGGAGCAAATTCCTCGACCATAGGTTGATCCAGTCTTCGACCTTGGGGAGTCAACAGGATCAGTTCCGCAGGACGCTCATCCATGGCCTGGATCGCTTCGACACAATGAACAACCGGCTCGACGCAAATGAGCATCCCTGGGCCGCCACCATAAGGCCGATCATCGACCTTATGATGCTTGGGGTCTGCGGACCATTCTCGTAGGTTGTGCACGCAGATCTCAATGAGTCCCTTGTCGATGGCTTTGGCCAATAAACTCTGAGTCAGGTACCCCGCAAAGATCTCGGGGAACAACGTGATTACATCGATGCGAAGTGACGGTGAGCTTGGCGTAGAATGTGGCCTAGGGGATGTATTGGTTGGAGTCATTCTTTAATGATCGTCGAAACGGGTGACTTCGCTAAGCATCCATGAAATGATCGGAAAAACTGCCGGCTTTCACGCTGGCAAGAAAATCGGGCATACTGCCAAGCAAATCCGTTCGGCCTTCGAGCATCTCCACGCTCATCCATAAGAACTCCTCGACCTCTTCCAGATTTGGTTTGGGTTGATGGCCAGGGTCACGACGGCATACCATCCACTCGAGTTTTGTGCCCCAACGCGTTTGGCTGGTCCACACATGCCCCAAGACTTCCACGGGCAGGCTGAGTTCCTCCATCAGCTCGCGTTTGACGGCCGTATCGACATCCTCTCCTGGCTCAATCCCTCCCCCTGGAAAACAAATAAGCCCCGGAGCCCGAACAAACTGCGAACGCCGGATCACCAGAAAGTGTCGGTCTTCGTAGAGAATTCCAACCACTGCATGGCGTCCTTGGTCTCTGGAAGCTCCTGAATCGCTTGACGCATGAGAAGTTTGCCACGAACCTCCTGGCTGGCGCAGTGACTTAATTTCGTTAGAATCGGCCTGATCGGAGCTCATGGAACAGTGTATGTGAAGTGGTCGAGTGCAATAAAGTATTCAAAAAGTGATCTATTTCGATCATCATAGGCTTAATTGATAAGGAACGGAACACGCAACCCCAACGATGTCACCCCAGGAACCGCTCTTTCCGGCAAGTTCGATCGATCGGCAGTTCGCCCATGAAATTGTCCGCAGATTGGTCGATCGTGGCTATGTCGCCTACTACGCCGGCGGATGCGTACGCGACGCTTTGCTTGGCCTAGCCCCAAAGGATTTCGACGTAGCGACCAACGCCACACCGGATCAAGTTCGTGAGATCTTTGGTCCCGAGCACACGCGTGCGGTAGGTGAAGCCTTTGGAGTAGTGCTTGTCCATGGTCGTATCGCCAAGAAACGATGCCAAGTCGAGGTGGCTACCTTTCGCACCGATGGGTCTTACTCTGACGGTCGAAGACCCGACTGGGTCGAGTATGCGACGGCCGAACAAGACGCCCAGCGTCGGGATTTTACGATCAATGGTCTGTTCTACGATCCGATCGCCAACAAAGTCATTGATTTTGTCGAGGGACAGGAAGATTTAGCCAAGCATTTGCTGCGTGCCATCGGCGATCCTTATGCACGGATCAGCGAAGACAAACTTCGGATGCTCCGGGCCATTCGGTTTGCATCGCGTTACGGGTTTGCACTTGAAGAAAGGACTCAAAAAGCTCTGAGCGAATCATCGCATGGTATTCGTCTTGTAAGCGGTGAACGCATCGGTATGGAACTTGAGAAGATCCTTGAACACCCCAATCGCGCATGGGCTTGGAGCCAGCTTGATGCTTGCGGATTGCTTGAGCATATCGCCCCTGAATTGCGACCTGTCCAAGACCGCGAGCTCTTGGATACACTTCCCAAAGAACCCTTGGCCTTTCCATTGGTTCTTGCTGCCCTTGCCCATCCATGGGGGTTTCGAGAAACCAAAACAAGAGACTTGAGTCTTATCACCCAGAGCCGTTGGCGAACTTGTTTGGAAGCAATCCAGCAGCGATGGAAACTTCCTAACGATGTTATGGAATCGGCATGTATTTGCGTCGAAGCCTCGGCTGTGCTAGCCAAGTCCGAGGAACTCGCTTGGTCGCAAGTCCAACCCAAATTGCTTCGCGGCTGGATCGATGAGTCCATCGTGCTTGCACAGCACCTGTGCGTGACCAAGCACTGGCCAACGGTAGGAATCGACCGGTGCATCGAGCGAGTGGCCGACCCAGCTCAAGAGTGGAATCCGGCCCCTTGGATCACCGGTAGTGATTTAATCCAAGCCGGTCTAAAGCCTGGTCCTGCATTCGGCAAACTACTATCCCAAGCCCGTGCCATGCAACTTGATGGGCAACTCACAAGTGCACCGATGGCTTTGGAGTGGTTGCGGGAGCAAACGGAACGAATCACCAAGGCTCAATAGTCCTTTCGCTCTGCTTGGATTGGTTTAAAATCCCTTCGCTTTGATGAGCGTGATGACGAAGAATTGGATGGCAGGGGTACCGATTAAAAATGACAGAAAAACGCTTGTACAACTTTTCGGCAGGGCCTGCGGTTTTGCCTGTAAGCGTGTTGGAAACGATCCGCGATCAAATGCTTTGCTTGCCCGGGTGCGGTGCCTCGATTTTGGAGATTTCTCACCGAAGCAAGCAATTCATTGCCATCCAAGAGCAGACCAAGCAACGATTGATCCGTTTGCTAAAAGTCCCTGCGACGCATGAAGTGCTGTTTCTCCAAGGAGGTGCGAGACTTCAGTTCTCTATGGTGGCAATGAACTTATTAAGAGGCTTCAATGCACCTGCGCAGTACGTCGTCACCGGATCCTGGGGCAAGTATGCCGTGGGCGAAGCCAAAAAAGAAGGGGCTGTCGAAGTCATCTATGATGGATCTTCGCACGGATACTCCCAATTGCCCAAGCCCGGTGAAGTCCGTGTCCGTTCCGATGCTGCTTATTTGCACCTGACGAGCAACGAGACCATTCAAGGGATCCAGTTCCAAGAGGATTGGCAAGTCCCCTGCCCTTTGGTAGTCGACTGTTCTTCGGATTTCATGTACCGACCCTTGGATATTTCCAAATATGGGATCGTATACGCTTGTGCTCAAAAGAACGCAGGACCTGCTGGCGTGACCGTTGTGATTATCCGCAAGGACTTGCTCGATCGCAGCAGTGACAGTTTGCCAGGTTATTTGAACTATCGAAATCATGCACAAGAAGACTCGATGTGGAATACCCCCCCGACCTTTGGGATCTACGTCATGGGATTGGTGGCTCAGTGGCTCGAAGAGACCATCGGAGGTCTGGACGCGATGCATCGAATCAATCAAGAGAAAGCAAGGCTTGTCTATGAAGCGATGGATCGCCACCCACGGATGTACCAAGGGCATGCAAGAATCCGAGACCGTTCGCTGATGAACGCGACTTACAAACTACCTAATGACGAGTTGGAAAATGCATTTTTAGCAGAAGCGAAAAAACTAGGGCTTGATTCCCTCAAAGGCCACCGCAGCGTTGGGGGGATACGGGCGAGTATTTATAACGCGATGCCGATCGAAGGAGTCCAGTTGCTAGTCCAACTGATGGACAATTTTGCCACGCAACACGCTTAGCGAAACAATCAGGCATCGATACTGGTCTGTTGAAACAAACCCCATACATCCAACAATACAACTAAAGAAACCTAATTTAAAAACGTTATGAAGACTCGCATTTTGGTATTGGACCCGATAGCTCCTGAAGGTCTCGCGTTGCTGCGCGGTGACTCTGAATTTGAGTACCAGGAACTGCACGGACTCAAAGGCCAGGAACTCAAAGACGCCCTGTCGCAATTCGATGGTGCGATTGTTCGCAGTGGGGTCAAGATCACTGCCGAATCCCTCGACGGAAATCGAAGACTCAAGGCGATCGTCCGCGCCGGCGTGGGAACAGATAACATCGATAAAAATGCAGCGACTCGCCAAGGCATCGTCGTGATGAACACTCCAGCGGGCAACACCCTGAGTACCGCCGAGCATGCCTTTGCCCTGATGCTGGCACTTTCCCGCTCCATCGCGCCGGCGTACCAGTCCCTATGCTGCGGTAAATGGGATCGCAAGTCGTTTATGGGAGCGCAACTTGCCGACAAAGTCCTCGGGGTGATCGGTCTGGGAAGAATCGGTCGCGAAGTCGCCTTAAGAGGCCAAGCTTTCGGAATGCGAGTGATCGCCTACGATCCATTTTTGTCCGACGAACAGGCAGCTAAATTGCACATGGAAAAGGTGCAAACCGTCGCTGAGATGCTCCCCAAGGTGGATTACTTGACGGTCCACACACCACTGACGGAAGAAACCAAGTACTTAGTCGGTATGAAACAGTTAGAGATACTCAAACCTGGCGTGCGATTGATCAACTGCGCGCGAGGAGGAATCTACGAGGAGGCAGCGCTGGTCGAGGGGCTCAAACGGGGAATCATCGCCGGTGTGGCACTCGATGTTTTCGAAGACGAACCATGCACCAACAGCCCCTTGTTTGGAATGCCCGGCGTCGTCTGTACTCCCCACTTAGGGGCCAGCACTGAGGAAGCTCAAACCCAAGTGGCTATCGAAGGGATTCAGCTTCTGATGAATTTCTTCAAGACCGGGGAAATTCGTCACGCGGTCAATGTGGCTTCGCTCGATCCAAAGATGCTAGAAGGATTGAGGGGCTATCTGGATGCTACTTACCGATTGGGATTGCTCATGGCCCAGTGGCACAGCGGTACCGTCAGCGCCTGCGGACTGCATTATCGCGGCGAAGTTGCCGACAAAGACACCAAACTCCTGACCTCTGCATTTTGTGCCGGACTCTTGCAGCGCGCGATGGCTGACGAAGTCAACATCATCAATGCGGAGCTTCTTTTTAAAGAGCGAAGTATCGATTTGATTGAGCACCGCAATCGGGAATTGGGCGCATTTAGTTCTTCGGTCACCGCCGAAGTGTTAGGTGGGGCACAGACTGTTCGGGCTGGAGTGACCGTCTTTGGCAATAGCATGCCAAGGCTCATTTCGATCGACGATTACCGAATGGAGGCTTATCTCGATGGCCACATGCTGTTCTTTACCCACTACGATGTCCCGGGGATTATCGGTAAGGTTGGAACGGTTTTTGGCAAGCATGGAGTCAACATCGGGCAAATGTCTGTCGGACGGGTCCTACAGCAACAAGGCGGACTGGCGATCGGCGTTTTGAATCTGGATTCGCGACCGCCTCAAGAGGCGTTGGACGAGCTAGGCTCGATCGATGGGATCACCAAGGTTCAATGGATCGAACTACCTGCCGCTGGGGTCTTGCCTCCTTGGTTGGCGTAATCCCCAGGGCTTTTAACCCTATCGAAAATCGCCCGATGGATTGTCCTTGAGGAGAAACTCGACTCCTGTTTCCACGCATCGGGCGTCTTGCATCAAGAAGGAATGCAAGACAGGGAATACCTTAAGCTCACTCATCCCCTCAAGTTTGGTTTCCTGCACGGTGACCACGGCATCGTTCGGACCGCTTAGAAGCGGATTTTGGATCGAGGTTCCGGTTAAGTCCCCTGCAATAATCATGAAGGGACAAGGTGGAATGCCCAGATTGGTGCTCAATCCCTCCCACTGAGGACCAAGCTGCATGCCCGAAGATCCGGTGATCATTTCAAAAAGTCCCAACTGCGATAACCGTTTGGCAAACGAAGACCCTTGGTTGGGGGGACCCATCATGACCACCCGGTCGATGCGTGAGAGAACTCCGCAAGGATCCCCCTGCTCGTTCCATTGAGCTATCGCCAGCCGAGTGACGATGTTCCCCAAACTATGGCCTGCGATCTTGAGTCTAGGTTTACCGGGCAAGTTCTCGACAAGTTCTCGAAACGCCTGAGCGTGCGAAGCGATCGAGGCTCGTGTGCTGGCATATTGAAGTTTGATAATCGTTCGGGAACCTTGGTCAAAGTCAATCCTGCGGTCCCCTGATTGCTTGAGAATCTCTTGCTCAACGGGTTTCATGCTTGATGCAGTTCGCATCAAGCCATGCATCAGGAGGTAGACTTCTTTAAGCTCGGGGGGGGCCTCGACGGCTCCTGGATCTTTCTCAGACTTGTTGCTCTTGATCTGCTGGAGCAACTCGAGCATCGCTTCTTTGCTTCCCCACCCTTTTCGTATCGAGTTTGAGTCGATCAAACGCCAATGATCCAGGGTGTGGTTGTACTGCAATCGGTATCCGTTCCACCAGCGATAGTCCGTCCAGAACTGCTTGCCACCCAGGGTGGGTAACTCCAAATTCCAGCGTTTTCCATTGCCTTGAATCATGCTTTCCCATGCCTTTTGCCATTGAGCATCGATCGTATCTGGCGTTGGTTCAGCGTCCTCTAACGAGTCCGATTGAGCGAACATCGCTTGGACGCATAGCGAAAAAAACAATAGAGTCAGTAAAGCAATTCCCGTTGGTTTACACATGGACTTCCGCGCTGAGTTTCTCGGAATTTTCGCTCTGCCTGAGGATCGGTGCGATCACTTCGGCGAGAAACTCTTCGACTTGACGTTGGGCGCGACCCGTGTACTGCTCGGGTGCCATCACGTCGGCGACCGAAATCTTTTCAAACGCGGGATCTGCAGCCAATCGTTCGAGCAAGTCGTTGGGCATCCCTTCTTGCTTGACTCTCAATGCAGCGGCTTGGCTGTGCACGCGGATCACTTCATGCAGATGCTGGCGATCCCCTCCGGCAGCCACGCCCGCCATCAGCAGTGATTCAGTCGCCATGAATGGTAACTCTTCACGCAGGTTTCGTTCGATCGTTTTTGGGTAAACGACCAGCCCTTGAGAAACATTTTCTAGGAGGATCAAGCAAGCGTCGATGGCCAGAAATGCCTGGGGCATGACCAATCGGCGGTTGGCACTATCGTCGAGCGTCCTTTCCATCCATTGAGTTGCCGCTGTCATCACCGGGCTCGATTGCAAGCTCATGACGAACCGTGCCAAGGAACACATTCGCTCGCTCCGCATGGGATTGCGTTTATAAGCCATAGCAGACGAACCGATCTGGTTGGTCTCAAAAGGTTCTTCCATTTCTTTCTTATGAGCCAATATCCGAAGATCCGTAGCGATCTTGTGGATCGAAGTCGCCACCCCCGAGAGCGTATCGGTCAAAAATGCATCGATCTTGCGCGAATACGTTTGCCCGGTAACGGCATAGGGACCTGGAAAGCCGATTTTTTCTGCGATGCGT
>JAGWZB010000455.1 GCA_018969045.1 Planctomycetota bacterium
CCCGCAGAAATCGGATCGCCAAGGGCTGTGGTGTGAGCCCCAACCAGATCTCTGAGCTGATCAAGCAGTTCGAAATGATCAAACCCATGATGCAAATGGCAACTCAGGGGTCCGTTGGTGACAAAATGAAAATGCTCCAACAGATGCGCGGAATGATGGCCGATGACCCTTTCAATCCCCTCGGAGGAATGAAGCTCAAGGGAAACACCGGCAAGCGTTTGACACCCAAAGAGCGCGAAAAGATGCAAAAAGAGCGAGATCGGCTCCTCCGCAAGAAAAAACGGGGTGATTAGCGGATCTGCTTGGTCGATCTCCCCCGGGAGATCTTTGTCGATATTTTTCACCCAAGAAGCGATTTTTCACTCCCCAGGGCAAGCCCCAGCCGTTATCATTTGCTCCCCTGAAATCCTTTTATTTCCATTGGAGATTGAATCTGTGTCGGTAAGAATTCGAATGAAGCGGCTTGGACGCAAAGGGCGACCCTTCTATCGCTTGTGCGCCATCGATCAACGCAGCCCTCGCGATGGGCGTGTCTTGGAAGAATTGGGCCATTACGACCCAATGTGCCGCGAAACCGATGCTCGAGCCATCCTCAAAGGGGAGAGGATCGATTATTGGGTCAGTGTCGGTGCCCAACCAAGCGAAAACGTACAGATCCTGATCAAAAAGTACGGCACCAACGGCACCCACTTGGCAGCCCAACAAGAAGCTTTGACCCGCTTGGGTCGCATCAAGGTTGCCAAAGCACAGGCTTAAAGCCCCGCAAGCCAGACGCATCAGCCGTCTTGCCAACGCAAACTCTCTCAACGGCAAAAACCCTCGGGTGCTCACCCCGAGGTGTTTGTATCTATTGCCTTCCTGTTTGTGCGATTCAGGCAACTAGCATTTCAGACGTCTACCGGCTAGATTTCCTTCATCAAATCGCTTTGGAGTGGAAGGACACAGATCGGTTCAAGCATGCAACTTAGAGTCATCGATAGCCACACCGGTGGGGAACCGACCCGAACGATTGTCTCGGAGGTCCCCTTGGTTGGCACGAGCGTGGCCGAACGATTGGCCTTCATGCACAAGCACTTCGATTATCTGCGCACGGCGCTAATCCATGAACCTCGCGGCGCGGAAGTCATGGTCGGTGCGATCATCCTAAGTGCGATTGATCCGAAGAATACCGCAGGCGTGATCTTTTTTAACAACGTCGGTTACTTGGGAATGTGCGGCCATGGCACCATTGGTGTGGTGGAGACCTTGCGTTGGCTAGGAAAACTCAATCCAGGAGTCCATAGCTTGGAAACCTGCGTTGGAGATATCCAAGTTCTTTTGCACGAGGATCGACGAGTGACACTCGATAATGTGGCAAGTTATCGAATTGCAAAGGACTATCCCATCAGGATCGATGGCGATTCTCTGATGGCCGATATCGCTTACGGCGGAAACTACTTTGCTCTTTTGGATGTCAGTCATACCGACTTGTTGAGTCGCAGCGCCGATTTTTTAACCAAGCAATCGATAGAAATTCTCTCGAAAATTAGGATCGAATTCCCACAAGTCGATCACGTCGAATTGTTCGGCAAACCGATTTCGCAAAAAAACAATTCTCGCTCTTTCGTACTATGCCCAGGCAACCAATACGATCGTTCGCCATGTGGGACTGGAACCAGCGCCAAACTGGCTTGCCTGGCCGCAGATGGGAAACTGCCTCCTGGCCAAATATGGAGACAGGAAAGTTTCATAGGAAGTGTCTTTGAAGCGTCCTATGTCTGGGTCGACCAAGCTTCCAAGTCGATACGGCCTTCGATCACTTCCAGAGCATTTGTCAACGGTGATTTGCAGGTTATCGCGGATCCAGAAGACCCTTTCTGCTGGGGAATCCCCAGGGACCGCACCTAAATAGGTTTTCGCTTTCATCGTTGGATGTTATGCTGATCCGTTAGTAACTGAGGCCCAAAATCCGTTTTGACTGGACAACAAGGAGGTCTGAATCGATGGCCAAACGATGGATCTTCCGAGCCCACGATTCAAGCAGCTTTCTGCAGTTTGCAAGCCAGCTAAAGATCGATCCGGTAGTCTCCCAACTGTTGCTCTCGCGGGGAATCTCGCAAATCGATGCGGCAAGGCTTTTCTTGGAGTGCAAGTTTTCCGATTTGAGAGATCCTCAGGAATTGCCAGGGATCGATGTAGCGGCCCAGAGGATCCTAAGAGCCGTCCGGGATCGAGAGCCGATTGTCATTTATGGCGATTACGATGCCGACGGCATGTGTGCCACAGCTATCCTAGAGTCGTTCTTGAAAATGCTCGGTGCCGATGTTACGTATTACGTCCCGAACCGACTCGAGGATGCTTACGGCCTAAGTTGCGAATCGATCACACGACTCGCAAGCCTGGGTCGGAAGTTGCTCGTAACGGTCGATTGCGGGATCGGATCGATCCGCGAAGCTCAATTGTGCCGGGAGCTGGGATTGGACCTGATTGTCACCGATCATCATACCTGTGGCGATACGCTTCCAGATGCGGTGGCAATCGTTCATCCCAAATTGCCCAATGCCCATTATCCATTTGCAGGACTCTGCGGTGCTGGTGTCGCGTTCAAACTTGCTTGGCGGATGAGCCAAATCCTCGCGGACAACAAAGCCAAAGTCGCTGGCCAGCACCGCGACTTTTTGCTCATGGCAATGACCATCGCAACGATAGGAACTGTTGCAGACGTCGTGCCACTTGTCGATGAAAATCGGATCCTAGTACGAACGGCGCTGCAATTGATGACCAAGCATGGCCCGCTGGGACTCAAAGAGCTCATCCGGGTGACCAAGCTCGATGCAAAGCAAGCCATCAGCGCCGAAGACATCGCGTTTAGCTTAGCACCAAGGCTCAACGCGGCAGGGAGGCTTGGACAAGCCCAACTTGGGGTCGAGTTGCTGACAACGCAAGACCCAGAGCGCGCTACTGCTTTGGCCCAGTACTTAGATCGCCTGAATGCCGATCGCGATTCGATCGAGCGAAGCATCACGCTGGCAGCTAGCAAGCAGGCCAAAGAGCAGCTTGAAGCCGCTGCCGAACCGGCTTTGGTCCTGCATTCACACGGCTGGCACTTGGGCGTGATCGGTATTGTTGCTGGCCGGATGGCTGAGCGGTTTCATCGTCCGGTGGTGATCATTTCCTCAGATCCGATGGGGCAGAAACCGGCCACTGGGTCTGGGCGTTCGGCTGGTGTGGTCGACTTGCACAGTGCCT
>JAGWZB010000048.1 GCA_018969045.1 Planctomycetota bacterium
ACATGGGGTTACCGGCCCAAGACGCTCCTGATACCTTCACGAGCATGACCCATGGAACAGGCCATGGACTGGGTTTGGAAGTCCACGAACCACCGCTCCTTGCTGCCGGTGGTCCAGAACTCGTCGCAGGCGATGTCGTGACCATCGAACCTGGTCTTTACTGCAAGGCACTCGGCGGCATTCGCGTCGAGGACATGGTCGTCGTTACCGACGGCGGTTGCGAAAATCTCAATCGGTTGCACGAAGGGCTTTGCTGGAAGTAACCAACTTGCTAGTCCCCTTTTGAATCGTCGGCACCTTGCTTGGCATCCAAGATCGCTCCTAAAGCGATCAAGTTTCTTGGTGCGATAACTCGGCGCTAGTCCCTGCCGACCGAGAATTCTGTAAAACAACCATCCACCAACAAATGCGATCCAAGGACTAAAAAACAGAGGGTACAAAAATGTTTTCCCAAGGACGCTTATCGGTCCCTCGCAGAGTATCAAAGTTCAAATGGTGGGCAGTTGGTAAATGGCCCCAAAAATAATCTTTATAGCCTCCTCGGGTATCGATCACCAAGGGTCGCTGTTGCTCCTGCGGGTTCTCGATCATCTGCTTGGCTTGTGCACAAGAAATCACCGTTATCTCCCCCCTCGAAGTTGCGCAAAGTACTATCCACAGCAATGCAAACCCAACAACCATACTCGAACGAATTATCAATGCCTCGCTAATACACGCTTGCCTAGAGAAAAAACTGGCTCTTCAGGAAATATTGTGGCTAGGAGTAGATGCTACTGGCAATCTTCGTGCTCGTGCTCGTGCTCGTGCTCGAAGCCCTTCCGACAGAGTTTGGGACACCAGACTCTTGAAAATTCCGCAAGGATCCAAAACCCAATTCGTTAGCCACAGTTGCTTTTCGATTACGATCACGAGCACCGTTTCACTGAGCACGAGCACGAAGTCACTGGGGCCAATACTTCTCATGTTTTACCCACAATAATTCCTGAAGAACCAAAAAACTTATCAAACTGACACTCCTAAGAACTTCGGAATGGTGTAACCCAAAGCCCCATGGCAGAATACCTATGACTCCTTGCTTTGGGCAAGCTTTTTGCAATACTGTTTGGTGTTCTCACAGGAGCTAACCTGCGGTGTATGTCGGCTGAACTTGAGATAATTTGCAACGGTGCAATAACTATGACCCAACAAGATTGCCCTACCGACCAAATGTGCGCCGAGTATCTCAAAGCCCTCGGCGACCCAATCAGACTCGGGATTATCAAAGCACTTCAAACTTGCCCCTTTACGGTCTCGGATTTGGCCGAGTTTCTAGAACTCGATCTCCAAAAAGTTTCCCACCATCTGCGAATCCTCTTTCACGCGAATTTGGTGAGAATCCAAAAGGACGGCAAGTACCGTTACTACGAATTAAACCCACAGTTTGTCAGCAAGAGACAGTCGACCAAAGCATTGAACCTGGGTTGCTGCACCATTGGAATCCACTTCTAGGTGGTAAAACGGAAAAGAAAGTCAAATTCGTCGCACGGCCCATATCGACCCGACCCGTCTCGGAGAATAGACTCAGACTAGGGCCCTCAAAGAGACGTTAAACCGTTTGAGAAAAAACCGCTGACAAAGTCACTTTCCAGAAGGGGCTTTTGCAGCCGGGAACCTAGGAGTCACCGACGATGCTTCCACGCAACCAGGATCGAAGTCAGATCAAACCATCGGGTTGCCAAGACTTTCGCCGCTTGAATCGCCGCGTTGCGATGCGAGTCGGTAGCCTAGGTGCCTTGAGCTTGTGCCTAGGAGACCTGCTGCGAATGAGGGCCTCAGCCGATGACGGGCAAACCGGTGCTTATTCGGCTCAAAAGGCAAAAGGACCATTGCCCCAGCGGATCAAAAGCATCATCCAGCTGAACCTCGGTGGGGGCTTCCCCCAACATGAATCCTTCGACCCTAAACCAGAAGCACCCTTGGAATACCGAGGCCCTTTCGGCGTCGTTAAAACCAGCAATGGGGATATCTTCAGCGACAACTTCCCAAAGACTGCTCAGATCGCAAAGAAACTGACCGTCATCCGAACCCTCGTCGGCAAAGTCCCCGATCACGGCTTGGCAACCTACCATCTATCGACGGGTTACACCCCAACGGCAGTCATCGACTACCCATCGATGGGTGCGATCCTCTCGCATGAGCTTGGCCCCCGAGGGATTCTCCCCCCTTTCATCGCCGTCCCCAAACGCAATGCATTCGCCGGCAATACAGGATTTCTTCCGAGCAGCTATGGTGCATTCGAAATCGGTGATGATCCTGCCAATGGCAAGAATTTCAAAGTGCGCGATTTTTCGCTTCCACAAGGAATCTCGCTGGATCGGTTTAATCGTCGCAATGCCGCAAGAGAACTGATTGAAAATCGGATCCGATCCATGGAAACCGAGCCCACCACGTTAGATACCATGGACGGTTTCTACAAAAAAGCATACGCCGTATTGACTTCGCCTGAAGCTCAACGCGCATTTTCCTTTGAAGGTGAATCCGATGAAACCTTTGAACTCTATGGAGCCAAGGTCACCGGTAAAGTCCTTGCGCCCGACAACAAATACCACCCCAAGGGGCTCGCAGAGCGCCTGATCATCGCTCGCAGGCTTGTCGAAGCCGGTACTCGACTCGTGACAATCGACTATGGAGCCTGGGATTGCCATGTCGACGTCAAGAAATGCTGCGATGACTACATGCAACCCCTGGATTACGCAATCTCTGGGCTCGTGACCGATTTGGACCGAAGAGGGCTTTTGGATTCCACCCTGTTCTGGGTCACCAGCGAGTTTGGACGTACCCCCAAAATCAACAAAGACTCAGGTAGGGATCACCACGCACGATGCTATTCGATGCTCTTGGCCGGGGGCGGTTTCCAACAAGGACTCATCCACGGAGCAAGCGATTCGGTCGCCAATGAACCGGCCCGCGATGGCGTTCTGCTCGAAGATCTCCTCTATACGATCTACCATGGCTTGGGGATCGATGCCGACAAAGAACTCGTCGCATTCGGCACCCGACCCATCGAAATCATCAAAGATGGAAAACTGGTCTCCGCCCTCTTAGCCTAACGAACATAGCCTAACGAACGATGCCAACTCCTATCCAGTTGATCCTCTCTAAGTCGATACTCTTGGCATTTGGATCGATCCTATCGATCGTTGCGATTGCTAGTCCAGCATCGATTGCCGGCGACATGCTCCGAGATGTCGAATGGGTAAGACCACGCGTTGGACAGCGCGGAACCAAGGTCGAAGTCATCATCCAAGGCAAGTTCCTCGAAGATCCCAAAGAGATTGTTTTCTACAAGCCGGGAATACGAGCTTTGTCGCTCCAGACAATCCAGCCACTTGCCCACCCCATCGGACTGGCTCATGGCGGACGAATCGAAGAGCAAGTCAAAGCGATTTTGGAAATCGACCCCGATTGCATTCCAGGCGAACATCCCTTTCGATTGCGAACCGCTCGTGGGCTTTCACTACTTGCAACCTTCCATGTCACTCCTTTCCCAGTCATCGACGAAACCAACTCGTCAAACGATACCATCGCAACGGCCCAAATCGTGCCGATAAGTTCAACCGTACTTGCGACCGTCGATACCGACATGTTTCAAGTAGCAGTAACCCCCGGGACTAGGTTCTCCGCCGAGGTCGATTGCGTACGGATTGCCGATCACCACTACGGCGATTCAGAATTTGACTTGGCGCTCAGAGTCCTAGATGCAACGGGACGCGAACTAGCATCGAATGATGAAAACGCCCTGCATGTCCAAGATCCCTTGGTCAGTTTCATCGTCCCTGAGAATATTCCCGAAGGCAAAGTATTCGTAGAAGTCCGTCAATCGGTTCACTCCCCTCGCGATATCCCGTATGCCATCCATATCGGTGATTTCCAACGTCCATTGGCGATCTATCCAGCCGGGGGAATGCAAGGAGAATCGCTGAAAGTTACCTTGCTGGGGGATCCATCAGGAGCATTCGAGCAGACCATCGAATTGCCCAACGACAAATCCTCAACCGAGTGGCTTGGCAATGCTCCATCGGGCATTACCGTTCGCTCCTGCTCGTTTGGCAATGTCCTGGAGAACACAATGGCTGATGTGACCCCGGTAGATCAATTGCCGATCGCTTTGAATGGTCGGATTGAATCCCCTGGCGATACCGATCGATTCAGAGTCCGTGTTGATAAAGCAGATCGCTATCGAGTCCGTGTATTTGCTTCGGCACTTGGTTTTCCAATCGATCCGGCCATCCGCATCATACCGTTGGATGCTCAGGGCAACGCGCAAGCCCCTGAGATCGATGTCGATGATGCGGATCCAAGGACACTCAACGACCGTGACCTCTTTGGTACCTCCATAAGATCTGGAGGAGGGGTCAAGGATGTGCTTGATCCTTCGGTGATCTGGGAACCAAAACAAGAAGGCCATTACATCATCGAGATACGCGACACCAACAACGCAGGAGGGGATACTTCGGTTTATCGCGTCGAGATCGAATCCCCACCGAATTCCCTGCACCCTGTTTTGACAAGCAGGTTCTTTGATTGGGTCGAAGGATCCCGTGGCACCGGACTGGCGGTCCCTCAAGGTAACCGCTGGACGGTTCTGCTGAATGTGAATAAAGGCCAAGGCTCCCAGTACAACGGGCCTTATGAACTTCTTGCCCAAGGATTACCCGAGGGCGTTGAATTGATTTGCCCCGAGGTTCCAGGTCAAGCCAGCGTATGGCCAGTGCAGTTGGTCGCCTCTGCACAAGCCATGCCACAGGCAAAAACGTTCGAATTCAAAGCTCAAGCCAGCGACCCAGCGATCAAGATACAGACGGGCTGCCAGCAAGCGGTTCCCTTTATCAACCATTCCGGCGGAGATGCTTGGAGGGTCCTCCGGGTCGATCGCTTCGCCATGGCGGTGACCGAACCGGCTCCCTTTTGGATCGAACTGGTGCAACCGTCGGTCTCCCTCGTACGAGGAGGCGAACTTTTTATTACGGTGAACCTAGTGCGAAAAGAAGGTTTCGATGAGCCGATCGAATACCAAGCTGATTTCGGGCCACCCGGAGTAAGCCTGCCTCCTAAGGATGTCATCGACTCTGGAAATACCCAAGCTGTGCTGCGCATCAGTGCATCGAAGAATGCTCCTATCGGCCAAGGCTGGTTGTATGTCATGGCAAGCACCATGGGAGGAAGCGACTACCTAGGCCCAGGTCGCATACGAGTCTCCTCGCAATTGGTGAAAATCGATGTCACCGAACCTTTTGTTGAACTAGCCAGCCAACCAACCAGTATCCGTCGCGGGGGACAAGCCGACGTGGTCTTTAGCGTTCAATCCAAAAGCCCCTTTGATGGCCAAGCCACGGTGCAGTTGTTGGGGCTGCCAAAAGGTTTGCAACTCGTAGGGCCTGTACCTAAGATCACCAAAGACGCCCAGGAAATCTCATTTCAACTCGAAGCTACCGATGAAGCGCTCCTGGGCCCAGTCAGTGGACTCGAATGCGAACTGATCGTCCAAGTCGCTGGGCAGGAAATTCGTCAGCGGGCCGGTAACGCAACCATTAGGATCGACCCGAGGCTATGAACAAGATGAAACGATGCTCGATGCTCGCAATCCTTTGCATAGGTTTTCTTTGCAGCAGTCTTCAAGCACAGGATTCTCAATCCAGAGGCGATCCACAGATTCCAAGCTTTCGCAAGGATGTCATGCCAGTGTTTTTTCGGGCTGGTTGCAACTCGGGAACTTGCCACGGATCAGCAAGGGGAAAAGACGGATTCATGCTCTCACTTTTTGGCTACGATCCTGCAGGCGATTACCGACGGACGGTCGAGGAAATACCTGGACGAAGAATCAATGGATCGGTCCCCGAAGAAAGTTTGTTGCTGCTCAAAGCCACCGCCAGTGTCCCGCATACCGGTGGCAAGTTGTTCGACCCGAAGAGCCCACTTTATCAAACTCTTTTGAAGTGGATCGAAGCTGGGGCTCCCGACGACTCAGGCGCAGTGCCAGAGGTGATCGGTATCACTCTCTCGAATACCTCTGTGGTCTTTGACCAACCAAGCGGTCAGTTGCCGTTGCAAGTCACAGCGAATTACTCCGATGGAAGCACCAGAGATGTGACTTCGCTGAGCCGTTTCTTTTCTAACAATCCGAGTGTCGCTCAGATCGATGCCCAGGGACTCGTCACAGGCCATGGATTTGGGGATACGAATGTCTTTGGGCGGTACAGCCGATTTACCGTCGGGGCTGAAGTCATCGTCTTGCCGCCAGCCGATGGGTTTATCTGGCCAGATCCCCCGGCCAATAATTTCATCGACCGATTGGTTTTCCAGCGACTTGAAAAACTCAGGATCGTACCTTCGGATCTGTGCGATGACCAAACATTCCTTCGGCGCGTCACGCTCGATCTTGTGGGAAGACCTCCGACACCCCTGGAGTACGAAGGGTTTATGGCCGATGAGGATCCCGATAAACGAGCCAGTAAGATCGATGCATTGATTGCCACTGACGATTTTGCCGACTACCAAGCTGCTCTGTGGGCAGAACAACTGCGGGTCATCGGCGGGAACTATTCCACAGGTGCCACGGTGATCAAAGCCGCCGATCGGCTGGCCAACTGGATTCGGGATCAATTTCGAAAAGATCGACCTCTGAACGAATTCGTATCCGAAATGACGGCAGCCTCCGGTCCCAACATCGCCAATGGTCCAGTCAATCTCTATACGATGCTTGTTCATAAACCCCAAGTCGACCCCAAGATGCTCGCGGCGGACTTTTCCCAAGTGTTCCTCGGGGTCCAGATCCAGTGCGCCGAATGCCATAACCATCCTTTCGATCGCTGGACGATGGACGACTACTATGGCTTTGTGAGTTTCTTTACCGGAGTTCGCCGAAAACCCGGCGTGGAAGCTCGCGAGAAACGAATTTTTTGGGACGACAAATCCAACCCTGCCATCAGTCCGGTCGATGGCCGAGCAAGACCCGCCAAAACGCTAGGTGCGATCGATCCGGTGGGTGTCCAAGGCGACCCTCGTGGGGAATTGGCCAAATGGTTAACCTCACCCGAGAATGATATTTTTGCGGAGAACATTGCGAACCGAATATGGGCCCACTTTCTTGGCCGGGGTGTTGTCGAACCCGTCGACGATATGCGAGTAAGCAATCCTCCGACCAACGCGCCGCTGCTGGATGGACTTTCAAAGCGACTTGTAGAACTCCGCTTCGACCTGCGAAGTTTCGTTCGTGAGATCTGCAACTCACGAGTTTATCAGTTGGCTTCAAAGCCAACGCCCACCAATGCAAAGGATACCAGGCAATTCTCACATGCGAAACTTCGGCGACTCCGGGCCGATGTGCTGCTGGATTCAATCGTGGCAGTCACTGGTATCCCTAGAAATCTGCCCGGTTGGCCCGCCGGGACCAAAGCGGTCCACTACTACCCCCGGGTTTCGGGAGATACCGAAGGCCCTCATCCTGGCGATCCATTCTTCGAAACCTTTGGCCGCTCAACCCGAGGGACCGTCTGCGCCTGCGAGACCAAATCAGACCCAACTCTTTCGCAAACCATGCATCTTGTCGTCGGCGATACGATCCGCGAACGACTCAGTTCACCAAGTGTTGTCAAAGCCCTCCTGGAGTCTCACACACAACCCGAAAAGATCATCGAAACGTTGTTCGTAAGGGCCTTGTCCAGGAAACCCACCGACAAGGAACAAATGGACTTTAGGAACTTCATCTCCGGAAATGAAAGTAACCCCGAAATTTACGAAGACATCTTCTGGGGACTTCTGAATTCCACCGAGTTTCTCTTCAACCACTGATATGCTAGATCTATGAAATCTGTTTCCTCTTGGACAACGCTTGTCGTGGCCCTATCGATCTGCATCGATGCAGCGGCTCAAGAAACTGCGGTCAATTACGATGAGCAAATTGCAGCGATTCTCAAATCCAAGTGCGGAACATGCCACGGAGACGGCAAGCAGGAATCGGGTCTGAGTGTCACAAGTTATGCCGGAATCATCAAAGGCAGTGGCAGTGGACCCATCGTCCTAGCCGGGCAATCAACCACAAGTCGCTTGATCGAAGTCATCACTTCTGAGGACGAAAGTCAGCGAATGCCTCCAGAGGGAGATCGGCTAACAGAAGCTCAAATCGCGAGCATCAAGAAATGGATCGATTCAGGTCTACGCGAAAATGCAGGCAGCTCTGCTGCCCAGCGCCGAACTCTTGGCTTTAAACCGATGGCCATGCCGGCATCGACTCTTGCCGGCCCGGTCCCAAAGGGCTTACCTGAGTTGAACAGACCTCAAGTCAAAAGGGCCTATCCGATCCTTGGACTCGCTACCAGTTTACGAGCTCAAGTGGCCGCTTTTTCCAGCTATCAATCGATCGAACTGATCGACCCGTCCACTGGCCGAGAGTTCGGTCGAGTTCCCTTTCCTGAAGGCGAACCGCTAGTGTTAAAGTTCAGTCACAGCGGAAGAATCCTATTGGCCGGAGGTGGTAAGCCCGTTCAAAACGGATCCGTAGTGCTTTACGATGTCTCTTCAGGCAATCGTTTGGCAAGCGTTGCCGACGAACCCGATGCGATCATGGCTGCAGACATATCGCCCGATGAAACGTCTGTCGCCATCGGATGCACGAGCCGGCTTGTCAAAGTCTACTCGACACAAGACGGTCGATTGATGACATCGATCGATAAACACACCGATTGGATCACAGCTCTAGCCTACTCCCCAGACGGTAAGTATCTGGCGACGGCTGATAGGATTGGAAATATCTATCTTTGGGACGGTAAGTCAGGCGGTGCGCTGTTGGCATTCTCCGCGCACAAGAAATCCGTTAGAAGCTTGGCTTGGCGCTCGGATAGTCTCATGCTGGCTTCCTGTGGCGAAGATGGATTGATTGTATGGTGGGATATCAAGGATGGTTGGCCAGTGATTCAGAAACCATCCTCGCATGCTGGCGGAGTTCTTGATATAAGTTTCGGATCCCAAGGAGAATTGGCCAGTAGCGGTCGAGATGGAATCGTTCGTGTTTGGGCGGCCGACGGAAGCGAGTCTAAACAGTTTTCGATGGATCCAAAGAGTCTCTTGATTGCTTCGCAAAATTCCAAGGATCAACGCCTAGGAATCAAGCCCCTGCTTTTGAGAGTTGTGATTCCAAACGATAACCGATCGGTCATTGCAGGGGACAGTTTGGGTCGTTTGCACCGCTGGTCATTGGACCCGACGCAGTAAAGAGATTCAACCGAATCGGTTGCTTTGGTATGGTTACGCAAACAAAAAAAGCCCGCAGGATTTATCTGCGGGCTTTTTTGTTTGTATCCATTCCAATCGATTGGACTAGCAGACTAGCCAACGAGCTTGGCTACACCAGAAACCATCGGGCCGAGAACTGGCTCGATCACTTCCTTGACGCCTGGGATTGCATAGAGCTTCTCAAGCAAACCACCAATGGTTTGGAAGTAGGGCTTCACGAATGGACCCAATGCAGTGGTGGCAGCTGCCGAAGGCAACTTGTCCAAACCAAACTCAGCGTACGCCTTGGCTGCTTCTTCAAGCTTGCCAACAGCGCCCTTGGCGGTATCCACATCGGTGATCGTTCCGAGCGTTTCTTGAATTCCCTCGAAGGAACCGGTGAGCTTCTTCTTCAGGTCATCAAGGCTCATGCCACCGGGCAATTCCAAAGCAGGAAGCTCTGGGAGTGCAGCCGTGATATCTGGAACGTTCTTGACCGATGGTGCTGTTTCTGCAGCAACGGCTGGTGCGTTCTTGACTGGCTTAACTGGCTCTTCCTTCTTGCCACCCATGAACATGTATGCAAGAGCGCCCAAAGCACCCAAGGCCAAGAGTGGGAGCAACCAACCCAATGGGTTCGATGCAGGAGCAGCTTGTGCAGCCGTACGCTGTGCCGTTTGAGTTGCAGTGCGAGCAGCGCTCGAAACGGTTTCGCTAGCAGCCTTGCCCAAATCGGCCAAGCCCATTACGCCCTTGAGTTCGTTTGGCAACAACGCATTGAGCGAGCTACCTTGGCTACCCAAAAGATTGGTCAGTACACCTGGATCAAATCCACCAGCGGACTTGGCTTGCTTACCAACAACACCCATAACGATCGGTGCCAATGATCCAAGCAATCCAAGAACCGACTTATCGCCAAGTCCCAGAAGCTTCATCAGAACCGAAACAATGCTGGCTTGAGAGGATCCCAAGAGCATTGGCAAAAGCGATGTTCCCATCCCCAAAAGTTTGGAGCTTGAACCACCGGAGACCAAGCTACCGAGGTTATCCAAAATGGATGGCTCAGCATCTTGCTTCTTGAAAATATTCGACAGCTCCGACGCACCCGATGGCGTCGATGCCTTCTTCATCAATCCACCGAGCAACACAGGAATCGCGGCTTCGATTGCCGAATTCGTCTTGCTCTTTTCCAGTCCAACTGCTGAGCCAATCTGATCAGCGACACCGCTGGTATTGATCGCAGTTTTGACCAAGTCCATCAAATTGATTGCCATACTCAAAACTTTCTTTTTAGGAAGAGGAACCGAAACCCAAAACGCCTTGCGGCAACGCCGATAAATATGCCGGATTTACGGACTTTTGGCAGTCCTTAAGCGAAAATTACCGACAAATATTCATAAATTTTCTAGTGCGTAACCTCTGTCCCAGCCGAAGGTTCCAGCCCGAAATCATGGTGTAATTTTACCTCTGAGGTTCATCCAGACAGGAAGGCCAGATGGCAGTTCATCGGGCCCCAATCCGCTCGAACCACTCCCGAGCACGTTCGAATTGCAACTGTCCAAACACATGCCCCTGGCCGTGATTCCACAAAACCAAACCCTCACTAACCCGAGATTCTATGGGTTTTTCCAGGTTATTCGACGGATCCGCTTGCTCCCAAGCCCCTCGCGCAAGGTCCATTACCGTAAGGCTTTGGGTACCATCTGCTGCCCCAGGACCATGCTGACCACCCATGATCAAAAGCGGTCGTGGTGCAATCAGCTCAAGAAGCTCGTCATGGCCCCAATCCACTCCCCCAAGCCTCGGGGCCGGCCCCAAGTACCAGGGGGCTTCCCAATTCGTGGATTTCATATCCAGACCTCCCTCACTGGCGATGCCAGCCACAACCCGCGAATCCTTGGCCATCAAGTAAAGAACCTCTTTGGCTCCCAGGGAATGCCCAATCGCATACACTCGCTTCGAATCGACTTGAGGCATCGAAACCAACACATCGACGGATCTCTGAGCATCGTAAACCATCTTGGCAATACCCCTGGCATCAGGATGCCTACGACGATGATTACTGACCGCCACATCGAAATCCTTAGCATCCTGCCACAGAAAACATTTCGGACAGATCACGATATAGCCGAGTTTGGCAAACTCGAGCCCGGTGGCCCTGGGACCCTGAGCACCAACCCCGGCTATCTCATCGATCGTCAGGCTGTTGGTCGGATGAAGCGCGATGATTGCTGGTCGCGGCCCGTCAGACGAAGCCTCCTTTGGAACCAGTAAATAAGCATCCAGTCCAACACCTGCGTCAAGCTCGATTTTAAGCCTCTTTCGAACAACCCCGTCGATCAACTCCTCAGACAATACTTCATAGTCTGGTGCTTGGCCTGCCATAGGCATTGGACCCAACAACTCATCGAAGCGTCGTTGTGTCTGCGATCTTTGTTGCTGCCAAAGTTCCCTCGCATAATCAGGATTCCAACGAGGTATTCTACCTGGATGTTCAACCCGAAATCGCACGAGTCGACCATGCTCGACTTCCGTGACACAAACGGTTTTACCATCCTTACCCCCAAAACAAAGATTGCTAGGCCTTGCACCTAAAACATCGATTTCTCGCAAAACCTCTCCCGCTGGACTAAGCACCACTACCGTCCCCTTTCCGTAGCGTGTCACGTAAAGGTTGCCCAGTTGGTCATAGCGCATTCCATCAAAACCGTGATCGGGAAATTCCTTGAATAAAATCTTCTGTCCCAGAGTGCCATCATGGCGAATCTCGAATCTCCAAATCTTGCGCTGCTGGGATTCGTTGACCGACAAGAATTTGCCGTCGGGACTGACATCGATGCCGTTGGTTGTTCCCATCCCATCGGCCACAACCGTTGCTACACCCTGCCTATCAATACGCCATACACGTCCTGTTCCGTCGCTCCAGTTTGGATCGCTTGCATACAAAGTTCCATCATCGCAAATCGCCAAATCATTGGGCTGATGCATCTTTGGTTCATGGCACAAAAGACTCGGTTGTTGTGTCTTTTGGTCGATTCGCCATATCTTGTGCTCGACATAATCGGCGACGATCAAATCGCCCTGGCTATCGAGCACAATTCCGTTGCCAACGCCTCGGTCGGGCAATTGGCCCCAAACCAGTCCACTTCCCCACCGATCGACTTTGCCGATCGTTTGCTGCTTTTGAAAATTCACCGCATAGACGTTTCCATGGCGATCGCTCGCGGGACCTTCGATCCCCTCGGTAAATGCATGATCGAGCGTCATGGGTATCGCTCGATAGAGTTCTTCGCGCACTTGGGATTGGTAGATATCCCAAGCGATCCTGCGATGCTCGGTGCGCTGCAGGGCTTGCTGGGCTATCTTCTGATTGCCGCTTGTGAGTTTGGAATAACTGCTCAAGAGTGGATCGAGGATTCCTTGATCATCGATATCGCTCAGAGCACTGACGGCCCCCATCTGAAGTTCTTCTGCAATCGCTGGATCGAAATAATCGCTCGCTAAAAAGGGAACGATTTTCCATATCGCCTCCTGCTCAGGCAACATCGCCAGCACGCGTATCGCATCGTATCTGGTTCCCGCAGGTATCTTGGAATCATAAGCATCACGCTTGGACGACTCCAAAGCTCGATTCCAGCGGGCGTTCCAGCCAGGATGCTTAGACACCAAGGCCTCAAGTTCGGTCTTAGGCCAGAGACCTTCCAAACTCAAACCGTTGATGATCGCTCCACCCAGGACCACCGATTGCCAGTCCCTCATCTTTCCATCGGCAGCCGGCAACGATAGATCCAGCAGCTTGGGCATGACCTGCTGACGAATCGTTGCATCTTGGACCGCAAGGATCGCCGCTCGCCAAATCATCGGAATCCGCTGATACTCGATCGTCGCATCGGGTGTCGGATCGACTCGGCCACCAAGATCCTTGGTCCACTGGACGATCAATTCCGGTGCCCTAGATCGGTGCTCGGCGATGATCGCCTCACGCTTGGGTTCGTCGGATTGGGCTAGTATCTCCGCGGCGATCCGCTGAATTTCTTGGGACGAAACTTGCTGGGCAGGACCCTGCGCAAAAGAACTGGCTGATCCTGACGCGACAAAAAGAACAACCGCGACTTGAAAAAACCACGCCACAGGTCTGGTCGGTAAAGAAGCGGTCATTGTTTGGCTACCTGGTTAGTCGATCTTTTGCTCAAGCAATCGAGCCATGCGATGGAAATCACTCTTGCGATCTATAAATCGAACACGAGTGACCAAGGTGACCGGGTCAACAAGCTGCTCAAAAGGCACAAACGACATATCGAACTGACCACCCACAGAGATCATGACGCCATTGAGTTTTTCCTCGATCAAGGCGCGGTAGGCACCAATCCCGATTTGGGAGCCAAGCATCACATCGAAAGCAGTAGGAACACAGCAACGTGATTCGTATCCCATCTGAAGCCCATTGATCTTGCGAGTCTTGCCTGTGGCTTTCTTGTAGGCTGCCGCAAGGTGCTTGGCGACGATTTTGCCAACATCGGCATTGGCCACGGCAAGGTGCCCGAACTCGTCTCGAGGGATCCCCTGCAAGTACGATTCAGGAAGAAATTCCGCTAGACCTTCAGCGATCACCAACACGCCGTAGTTACGCCCTAACTTCTCACGAGCAATCATCATCGAAACCATCTTGGCCAAGACCGCATCCATCTGCATGATCTTGCGAGTTTCTCTGGTCCCGTCTCTGTTTTCAACGGTCTCGGTGGTTTCCATATCCCCAACCACATCCTCGACGCTTAGAACCATGCAAGCATCTCCGGCGATGGCGGCCCCGTAAGCCAGCCAACCAGCAGATCGCCCCATCGCTTCGGCGACAAAATAAGCCTGCCCGGCTGCCGCATCCCGATTGAGATTCCGTATCTCATTGGCGAGAACTTCCGCCGAACTGAAATACCCGAACGTGAAATCAATACCCGAGTAATCGTTGTCGATTGTCTTGGGCAAGTGGATCACAGGCATTCGTTTTTCGCTCGGCGGCAATGTCTCCTGATAGAGCTTCATCTTGTTGGCGGTTTTGAGTGTATCATCACCTCCGATACTGACCAACGCATCGACCCCAAGGGACTTAAGCGCTTGATAACAACGCCCCAGCGGTGCGGTTTTCTCGGCGTCCTTCAAGTCCGCTGGCCCTTTGACCACTTTACCTGGGTTGGCACGCGCAGTGCCGATGCGAATCCCAGGTTCGGTCCGCATGAATTCAAGCGATTCAAGGGTAAAACGCAAATAGTGCTTCCCTTCTACCAAAGGCTTCGCAGGATCGAAATCGATCAAATGGGAATACCCATGCTTGATCCCGATAACCTCCACACCTGCCTGCAACAACGAAAAAGCCGCCGAAGAGATCACGGCATTGGCTGCAGGTGCTGGCCCACCGGAAAACAGAATTGCTACACGCTTAATGGAACTCATAATGGATTGCGAAAGTGGAAATGAAACGTTGGTTGACCGACGCGCTTAGTAAGCCTTGAGCATGATGTTCTTGAATTGCACCTTCATCGGTGGCCCAGCATGCAATTGGAGTGCAAGAACCCCTTCACTTGCCGACTTAGCCGACTCGGAGTCTTGGACCTCGGACATCAATTGGTCGTTGACGTAGTGCTGCAGAACATTTCCTTTGGCGACGATCTTGTAGCGGTTCCAATCTTCCCATTTGATCTGGGACAGCAAAGCATCGGCGTCCCCTGCCGAACCGACGCGGCTCTTTTTGCCCTGTCCGTCCACGGCGATGATTTCTCCTCGCTCAGCCATGATCCCTCGGCCGCGCTCTTCGTAGTTGATCCCCATGTATCGCTTATTGGCATCGATGTCAGCTTGGTAGCCTCCAACGACGAACTTATCTTTGTCGAAAACCTTGCTGCGGTACTGGATTCCCGAATTGCCACCTACGATTTTGAACTCAAGGGTCAATTCAAAGTCCTTGACCGGCTTTTCATAAACCAAAAAAGTATTCTGAGCGATCGGAGCATCGGCCTTGTTCTCGCCGGTGATCGCACCGTCTTGGACGCTCCAATTGGAAGTCAATCCCGACCAGCCTTGCAAACTCTTGCCATCAAAGAGACTTACTGCAGCAACGTCGGCTTTCTTCTCCTGCGCACAGAGCAGGCTGGTGCTTGATACAAAAACGCAAACAGCACCGATGGCAGCAAGCCCGATCTTCTTGAGCGAAATTCTCATGGTGAACTAATCCTTCGTTGGTGAGAGGGTAAAACGAACTTTGGTGGCGCGGTCATCAGAAACAGCCATTACTTTAGCGGTTGCGCCGGGTAACTCAATAATGTCTCCAGCAACAAGCAATCTTTCGGCGTAGTGGACCAAAAGCCCAGCCACGGTATCGACATCGGCTTCCTCGAATTTGATCCCCAATCGATTCTCGACGGCTTGGACGGAAGTCGACCCCAGGACCACGTAGGCTTCTGGACCGTCAGGAACAATTTCGGGCTCTTCCACGTCGAATTCGTCAGCTACTTCGCCTATGATTTCCTCGAGCACATTTTCCAAGGTCACGATTCCGATGATCGTGCCATACTCGTCGACAACGAACGCCATGTGCTGATGAGTTCCTTGGAAATGCCTAAGCAACTTGCTGATCGGCATATTCTCCGGCACCTTCTTGGGAGGCCGCATCAGGCTCGTCCATTGGAAACCCGGCTGAACATTGGACCCGGCTAAATCCTTGACATGCAATACCCCGAGAATCGAGTCTAGCGAACTATCGCAAACTGGATACCGGGTGTGCTTGGTCCTGCGGATCATCGCTAAAACCGTATCGGTATCGTCGTTGATGTCCACAAAGTCGATGTCCTTGCGAGCGACCATGATCCGACGACAAACCAAGTCGTCAAACTCAAATACCGCGTTGATTAGACTATGCTCGCTGCGCGTCAGATTCCCATGAACGTGAGCCTCGCGCAACAACGCTCGAATCTCCTCTTCGGTATAAGGAATCGCACTTTTGGATTTCTCGTCCGCACCGAGCATCCTCAAGAGACTGTCGGTCGATACGCTCAAGATGAACATCAACGGGTAGGTCAGAAGATAGAAGATCTTCAGTGGCAACGCACACGCTAGGAGCATCGGCTCGGGATTGCGAATCGCAAACACCTTGGGGGCCTGCTCGCCAATGACCAAGTGCAATGCGGTCACTAAAGTGAACGAAATCGCGAAAGCAATCCCATGCAGCAGAGCGTCCGACTCGACCCCAACCCTCTGCAAAACCGGTCGAACAAAGTGAGCTACCGCCGGCTCGCCAATGGCACCCAAAGCCAAACTGGCCATGGTGATCCCAAGCTGACAGGCCGACAGGGAATGCTCCAGACGCTGCGCCAACCACTTGGCCGTCCTTGCGAATAACCGGCCCTGCAAAACCATCTGCTCGATGCGGCTAATCCGAATTTTAACCAGTGCAAACTCAGCAGCGACAAAGAATCCATTGACAAGGACCAGCACTACGGCTGTAAGGATCTTGACAAGATCCGAAAAATCAGGCATCGGTTTTTGAAAAATCTCCGCAAGGTACGAAACCAACAGGCCCAACATTGTAACGTATTTAAACACAGTTTCGGTGAAATTCCGCTACGATTTCACCCCCAAGTCCCTTGCCAATGGCACAGAGCCCAAACTAACGCTGCTTTTGAATCTCTGACAGTTGCGCCCGAGACTCCTCAAGCAAATACTCCCAATCCATCGCTGGCCCCGGATCAGACTTGTTCCCCTGGACATGGTAATGGCCCATGATGCCACTAAAGGACGCCCACTGCTGATCCGTAAGCGTCCGGTCAAGCAACTTGCCGTCGGGCATCCGGGGCACGTCCAATCGGATTTTTGGGAAGATATCCGACAACGCCGCTGTCAATTTGACCAGCGCAGCGTACTGCTGAGCCGTGTAGTCGTACTGCTGATAAATCGTCTCACCCACCTTAAGAGTCACCAACTCGGGCCGACGCGGACGTAACTTCTTGCCCCCAAACCGTTCTACCCCCCGAATCTTCGGCGGAAAAATCAAATAAGCCCCCTGGTCGTCTCTGGCATACCACTGCTCAAACGGATTGGCTTGGTCTTTGGGATAAGCCCCTATGTTGGCGATCTCGATCCCAATGCTCCTGTCGTTGCTCTTGGTCGCATGCCATGCCCGCTCCTTGAGATCAAGCGTCTGATAGATCGTCCCATCGGCATCCAACATGAAATGAACACTCAGTCCACGGATGTCATGCAAAATGAAAAAGCACTGGGAACTCGTACCACAGACATCAAAATGCAATACAAACTGATCCACTTTGTCCTGCAACAATTCCAGTGTCCATCCTCCGGATCGTATCTGCTGGATCTGCTCGGGCGTAAAGAGCTCCTGCGCCTGGGAACCGAACCTCAATCCATATCGATCAGGACTGCTCTCCTGCGGTTTGGTCACAAAATTGATCTTACCAGCTTGCATCTCCTGGACTGTGCTGTTCCAGTCCCGCTTCTCAAATGAACTAAAGTGCCTTGTGGTTCGATAAGCATCAAAGCCGCCTGGATCCATCCATAGCTTCACCGGTGTCCCTATCCGATACATTTGTCCGCATACCACAATCTCGTCGCCATGGCGTTTCTGAAAACCCAAGGCTCTCTCTGGATCGTGCTGCGCTCCGACTCGATATGCCAAACATCCCATTACCAAACAACAAACAGCCACGACTAGCCAGCTGGTGGTAACCCATGAATTTCCGGTTGTCCGTGTAAGCATCTTCGTTTTACTTAAATAAAGCCGCAGGGTCGGTACGCCATAACTTGCGCACCGCAAAGATTCCACTCAAAACACTCATCACCAAAGTCAAGGCTCCGACGATCAACACTCGATCTGTATTCAATCGCATCACCAAGCCTGTCCAGTCCGATAGCCATCGATACAAAAACCAACTGACTATCCACCCCGGAACAAATCCCGACATGCACAGATAGAATGCTTGTGCCAATACAAATCGCAAAAAATATCCCGGACCATATCCCATCGCTTTGAGCGTCGCATACTCAGGCAGATGATCTTGAATATCCGTAAAGAGAATCTGATAACAAATGATCACTCCAATCAACATCCCCATGATCGTGCCGATCGAAAAAATAATCCCTATCGGAGTGTTCCTGGCCCAAAAACCTATCTCTCGCTGCACCAACTCCTGATGGGTATAGACTTGGACACTCCCCCCCAATCTCGATTGCAAGGCTTTCTGTATCGAATCAATTCGATTTCCAGATTCCACTTGCACTAATCCCAGATCGACAGCAGCTAAAGCTTGCCCTCGACCGTTGCGGGTCGGGAAGTACCGTTCCACGGCAGCTTCGCTGACAATCAGTGTTCCATCGTAAACAAAGTCCGTACCGATACTCACCCAATCATGCAACTTGATCTTCTTGCCCGACAATTCGACATTCTGAGTTCTAAGTTTCTGCAGGTCGTGCTTCTCGAAGCCATACGTCTCTTTGCTTCGACGATCCACTAGCGCCATGCTCGGGTCGATCAATTCTCGACAGCGCTGATTCATCGCCGGATCCACAAAGGGATCGGATTGGACCGGTACCCCCAAGACTCGGATCGATCTGGATATGTGCCCCTCCACGCGCGCAACAGCCAACGAACGATCCATGTACAGCGGAATGACCCCAGAGACACCCGGCACCCCTTTGGCCCGATCGATCAACCCATAATCAAATCGCTGCTCGCTAGGAACCGTGTATCGAGCAGGACTCAAGATCACCAAATCCGCACGCATCA
This sequence comes from Planctomycetota bacterium, assembly GCA_018969045.1. Lineage (GTDB taxonomy): Bacteria > Planctomycetota > Planctomycetia > Pirellulales > Pirellulaceae > JBKCUI01. Next base: position 19,034 of record JAGWZB010000048.1, read on the forward strand.
GACGCAAGACTTCCACTGCGCTGTCGAATAAGCCATACAGAAATCCAATCTGAGTGAACATCAGTACCACGGCAAAGCCAATCCCAAGCGCGTTTAAAACCATACGCCCGAGATTCGTTGTCACGTTGAGCCATGCCAGTGGGGTTCGCATCAAAGCTTCAGCAACTCATGTTAAAACAACGAAGCTGGCTCGGCGCGCCAAAGACGTAGCATCGCCATCAAACCCGATACACTACACATCGCGATTGCCATTCCAAGCACTCCCCAAACGCGATCCCAAGTCATCGTCGTTGGTATCTTGGACAACCCCGCTGTCAATTCGTAGAGCAAGACACTGATCAGCGCCGCAGGTAAATAACTCATCAGTGCCAAAAGCCATGACTGCACCAGCACGATCCGAGCAAGGGCCCATTGCGAATAACCCATCGCTTTGAGCGTCGCGTACTCTGGCAATCGATTCGTTACGTCATTGGCCAAAATCATATACACAATCGCGGCTCCAATGATAAAGGACAAGATCACGCCCATCGTGAAAATCATCCC
>JAGWZB010000456.1 GCA_018969045.1 Planctomycetota bacterium
TTTGGGTCGATTTCGTCTCCGGCGATTTGTTCGGCGATGAATTGCGGATAGGGGATATCGTCGTTGAGGGCATCGACAACATAGTCACGGTATCGGTAGGCGGATGGACGGAAATCGTCTTGTTTGAAACCGTCTGATTCAGCGAACCGGACCAAGTCTAGCCAGTAGCGCCCCCATCGTAGACCGTAGCGTTTATCTGCCAGCAGCGAGTCGACGATTTGTTCGTAGCGAGGTTGGCCTTGGGGGTTGGTAATGGGTAGATCGAGGTAGGATTGAAGTTCGTCGAAAGTGGGGGGAACCCCCAGGAGGTCCAGATAGAGTCTTCGGACAAGGGTGGTCTGGTCGGCGGGTTCCCCAAGGCTCAGTCCTTGCGATTGGAGTTTTTCTGCTATGAAGGCATCGATGGGGTTGGGGTAGGTTGAAGGAGGGATAGCCGGATCGTTGAGGGGTTGGAAGAACCAGTAGTCGCGATCGTTTTGGGAGAGGAGTTCTTGATCGGAGCTTGGGGCGATTTTTTGGAGGTACTGGGGCCAGGGGGCATTGGCGCGGACCCAGGTTTCGAGGGTTTGGATTTGGTGTTCGGTAAGTTTTTTGTTGGGGGGCATTTCCAAGCCTTCGTGACGGACGGCTTGGAGCAGGAGGCTTGATTCGGGTTGATGAGGATCGACGATGGGGCCCGAGTCGCCACCATGTCGGAATGCGTCGGGTTGGTCGAGTCGTAGGGAGGATTCGGATTTATCGGGTCCGTGGCAAGCGATGCAGTGTTGGACCAGGATGGGGCGGACTTGTTCTTCGAAGAATTTGTGGTTTGGGTCGGAGGTTGTGGGATCTTGGGCGAGGCACGATTGGCCCAAGAGGGAGAGGGTCAGGGCGAGGGTGGCGGTGATTGGAGAGGGACGGTAGAGCATAGCCGATCGGATCCTGGGATTGGGTCGAAGCAGGTCAGGTATAGCATACAACGAAAGAGTGGATGGGTGCCAATGGAAAGCATGAAATTTCGTGGGCTGTTTGGCTGTTTTGAGAGTCGCTGATTTCTCCGAAATCAAGTGGGCTATTTGGCTGTTTTGAGAGTCGCTGATTTCTCCGAAATCATGTGGGCTGTTTGGCTAAAGCCCAGAATCTAGGGTCCAATGCCCGACGCTTGCGGGCTGTCTATTTAGTCGACTTTGAGTGGCTTTTTTGACCGATATAGGTACCCAGGATTCAAAACCGCGCTAAAATGCGTTTTTTGCTACTTTTCCTGTGCAGCGATATCTAGTTTTTATGAGTCGAAGGATTCGCAAGCGTTCCTACTGGCAAGATGCCCCCTTGCCACGCGAACAAATTGTCTTGATCCCAAGATCTCTGGACGATTCTATACCCGCCGACCATCCGGTTCGTATCGTCGATGAGATTCTTGATGCCGTTGATTGGACTTCGTGGGAAAAGAAGTACCACGGGTCCATGGGCCAACCACCCATCCACCCCTCTATTTTGTGCAAGATCTGGATCTTTGCCCTCATGCGAAGAATCCGTTCGAGTCGTCAAGTCGAGTATGCCTTAATGCACTCGATCGATTTCATGTGGCTAGCCTCTGGTCGCAGGGTGGATCACGGAACTCTTTGTAAATTCCGTCGTGCCAACAGCAAAGAACTCAAGCAACTGTTTCGAAGCTTGGTTTCGATGGCAATCGATATGGGGGTTGCCAACCTATCAGAGCTTTGCATCGATGGAACTCGAGTGCTTGCCAATTCCAACAAAAACAAAGTCTGGACGCTTGAGAGCATCCAAAAGGTACTTGAGAAACTCGATGTGCAAGTAAACCAAGAACTCCAGGAATTGGATCGTAACGACGATCATGAAGAGTCCCAAACTCAAGATCAAACCCCAAACAGCTTGAAAGAACAATTGCAAGAACACCTCAATACGCTCCAAGAGATGGAACGATACAGAGGGCTTTTGGGCAAGAAAACCGAAGGCAAACCAGCTCAACTCCCCAAGACCGACCCAGACAGTAGGATCCTACCGAATAAAGAAGGAGGCTATGCTCCCAATTACACCCCAATGGTCGCCACCGAAACGATGAATGGATTTATCGTCGAGGCGCAAGTCGAAATCGGTAATGTCGAACACACCAAACTCCATTCGATCGTCGAGCAAGTCCAAGATTCCTTGGGTGTAAATGTAAATCGAGTCCTCGTCGATTCGGCATACACGACGGGCGAAAATCTCAAACAAGCAGATGACAATCAAGTCGAAATCATCGGACCGATTCCTGGCGTTACATGCAAGGACAATCCAGCGATGCGAGACAATCCAACGGTGAGTCTTTCTCGGGAAGATGCACTGCGGCTTCCTAAGAATCCGACGAGTAAAAAATTCGATCGATCAGCCTTTATTTACGATTCCCAAAAGGACTGTTTCTACTGCCCAGCAGGTAAAGTTTTAGAATACCGCTACACAGAGAAAAACACTGCCAGCCGAACTAAACCGATCCGTAGAATCTATGTTTGCAAAGGGTGCCATGGTTGTCCCTTGGCAGATCTTTGCCGCAAGAACACACAGTCCAAAAAGGGCCGTGAGGTCATGCGAGACATTTATGATCCACACCGCGATAAGCATCGCAAGAAGATGCAAACCCAAGAGGCCAAGGACGCCAACGCACGTCGCGCTCATTATGGGGAGACTCAGTTTGCGATCATCAAAGGCCTCATCGGAATCCGTCGATTCCTCTTACGGGGGATCGATGGTGTGAACCAAGAGTGGTTATGGGGTGCAACAGCTTTCAATCTACAGAAACTCGTAGGGATACTCCGTAGATCGCGGCTCATCGGGATCGTTCCAGGGGTATAAAAGGGCCAGAAAAAGCCCTGCGCGGGTTGGTTTTCGACTTAAATCGATCAAACTGCCGCGCTGCAATCATTCAGCTTAATAACAACACAGCAAGTTCAGTAAATCCGATTCTGAAACGCGCCGATTGAAATTAAAACGTACGATCGAGCGCACTAAATAGACAGCCCGCTTGCGCATGTCGGCTAACGGTGCTTAGCCGAGGCATAGGCTTCCAGCCTGAAAGCAGCCAAACAACCTGGTGTGTGGTGCCCTCATCCCCCCCGCCTTTTCCCCGGGCGTCAAAGCCCGTCGGGGGAAGGGGGCCAAGCGGTATTGGTAGTGCGCTGGTTGGATAGGCAAAGCATGAGCGGTTGTTTACCGAGCATTCACCGG
>JAGWZB010000049.1 GCA_018969045.1 Planctomycetota bacterium
TAAGACATTCGACCCGGGAATATACAACCGCTTGGATTCGGTTTCGATCAGGATCCATTCATCGCTTTGGCTTGGAGAACCACCCGAGAACAAACCGCACATCAACGCCAGAGCCGATCCAAGTACCATCGGCAACGATCCAATGCGAACCACGTTTCTTTGCCGGTAAGACTCCAACATTCAAGCGATGCCCTTTTAGAGAGTCGTATCGGACTTGCCATCCGATTGCCGGTACAGTTCGGTCGGAATCAGGATCTCCGGAGGGACTTCTTCGCCGTTGAGATACTTCAAGATCACCTCCATGGTCTGTTGTCCGATTCGGACCGGGAACTGGATCGGATCGGCGTAGATCTTGCCGTCGCGAATGGCTCGCTTGCCATCGTTCTGCCCGTCGAAACCGACGATCTTGATCTTGTCGGCAACACCCGCGTTCTCCAAAGCGGCATAACAACCCAGGGCCGATGGGTCGTTGATGGCAAAGATTCCATTGAGGTCCGGATGGCTCTGAAGCAGATCCTGAGTGGCTTTGTAGCTTTTGTCTTTAGCCCCATCACCAGGCAATACCCCTACGATCTGGATCGTGACTCCCTTGGACTGCTTTTGCTCTTCAAGCTCCTCTCGGAATCCCTTGGTCCGAAGCATCACGCTCTCGACTTGAGGGAAATCCAAGATGGCAACCTTGCCCTGGCCTGCCAACGCTTCGATCATCGCAATGGCCGCTTGGCGACCGCCGCTATAGTTGTCCGTTGCGACGTGCGTTACCACCTTGGCCCCAGGAGCAATCGAAGCAATATCGGCCGTAAACACTGGGATCCCCGCCGCGTTGGCCTCCTGGATCGCTGTCCCTACGGCTCGGCTATCGCACGGGGTCAATATGATGGCAGAGACCCTCTGGACGATGAAATCCTTGACCTGATTCTGCTGCTTGTTCGAATCGTACTCGCCCGAAACACTGATCAGCTCGTAACCAGCCTTCTTGGCCGCCTCTTTGACCGAATCCGATATCTCCACAAAAAAAGGATTCGCCGTCGTGAGGATCGATATTCCGATCTGTTTGACCGGTCCACTGGAACTGCCAGTGCCACTGGGGTTGACGGGTGACTTGGTACCCCCTGAACATCCGACCAACACGCTGGACAAACAAACCATGCTCAGGAGAATTCCAAGACAACACTTCGACATGGCTGGGTTCCTTAGATTGCTGATTGAACCAATACGGCTCTTGCGATTGGGCTACTTGTTCTTTTTCTTACCCTGGGGATTTCGATTGGGTCTAGCTCGCTCGGGTCGCGCCGAGGAGGAACTCCCTGGATTGCTTTGCGAATCCTTGGACTCGCTTCGCTGCTGGTTTCTCTTGAAAAATGGCTCGAACAGCTCAGCAAACGTCTCCGGTGGCTTGGTGTTCTTGAGCTTGGGCTTGTCGGCTTTCGGTGCGCTGGGCAATGAAGGCCGCTGACCAGGTCCCGCATTGGCAACCGCCGAAAGAATCTCGTTGACTGTACCCTCAGGCAAACTCTTGATCTCAGCCTGCGGCGTGTATTTCTTGATCAAGAACCTTTCGATCAAAGACCATGTCGAAGAGGTAATGAAGTAGATGCACAATCCCGCTGGGACTCGGAAGAACAAGACACCCATCATGATGGTCATGAACATCATCATCTGCTGTGCCGTCCGAGTTTGCTCGTCGGTGGCTTTTGGCATCAACACCTTCTGCTGGATGATGAACAAGGTGATGGTGATCAATGGCAAGATATTCAAATAAGGTCCAAACCAACCCGGACCCTTGCCAGAGATGAACTGGGGCATCCACTGCTGCCAATCCAAAAACATGTCTGGGCCAGCCAAATTGGAACACCATTCCAAACCCGGAATCAGGGGCTGTTGCCTCAGCGCCACGTCGACCGAAACACAGCGATAAAGACCGATGACGATCGGTAGCTGAATCATCGCTGGCAAACATCCTGCCAATTGATTGATGCCCGCTTTTTTCATAAGCATCTGCTGAGCGGCCATCATCTTGGTGGGCTCTTCTTTGAGTGCCTCCTTGAGCTTGGCCATCTCCGGTTGCACCGACTGCATCTTCTGCGCATTGATCGCCATTTTGCGTGAGACCGGGAACATACACGATCGGACCAGCACCGTGAGCATCATGATCGCAAGACCATAGTTGCCAACGATGTAGTAGAAAAAGTGCAGTATCCAGCCGAGCCGAACCGCAAAGAACCCAAAAATGTCCCAACCATATTCGATGGCTTCATCGAGCTGGTAGGCTGCAAGCAACTCCGGGGATTTTGGTCCAGCGAATATTCGATACGCAGACAATTGCTCTGCCTTCGGAGCGATCGTCTTGGTCGGGGTCACGAACCAAAAACCAGTGTTGTAAGCCTGTTGGCGAGCCGCATCGAATTTGGCCGGGTCCAAGAACTGGTCGTTAAGCACCATCGCCTTGGCCTTGTTCAAATCGTTCATCGAATCTGGATGCGATGGGGCTGCTTGCATCGCCGCCGCGAACACTTGCGTGTCGAGTCCGATGTACTTGATGTTCCTCTTAAGCGGAGCATCCTGAGGACCAAAAAGGAGCGAATCAGGCTCGGTAGGGAACTTCTTGGCATGATCGACCAAAGTCCGAGTCATCGAAATCGAATACTCTAGGTCTTGGCTACCAAAAATCACATCCCGCGCACCAGGAGCCGAGAAGAACTTAGGGGATATCTTGGTCGGATACCACCACCCCTCAAGCGCGATGCCATTTAGACCCTCCTGCCGCAAGGCCACCTCATGGGGCTTGTCATCCAAATTGCGAACAATCGTCGTGAGCTCCAAATGATATTGCCACTGATCGGCAGTAGCAGGAGACCCTGACTCCGGCCCCTTGAGCAAGCGATACTGCTTGACCAACTCCAAGTTCGCATCGATCCCCGCAAACTTTAACTGCGTCCCAACCGGTAAACGGAACTCAACTCCCATTCCACCCTGGACCGGTATCTCAGAGGCTTCCCAAGTCCCATTGAGAGTCGACTCCAAACCCAAGATGGAACGGTCCCCCTCGGCGATTTCCTTCGAGTCAATCTTGGCAAATGTCAAACCGCAGGAGCCTCGCGGTGAATTACCCACCACGCTTTCAATCGGAAAGTCATCCTCAGAACGTAGCACCGCGACGGGTTGCTCTGTCAACTTGGCAAGGACCGTCTGCCGCTTGGCACCATCCCCCTGACGCTCGATCTCCAGCCGAAGCTCGTCCCCAGGCTTGGCCTTGGTAAGGGTTCTCTCAAGCTGGTAGACCGTCGCCGGACCCACAAGCCCTTCCCAAGAAACCACCACGTCGCCGGGCTGAATCCCATCAGCACCATCGCCACCTTGAGCACTGGCAAGTGCCGCAGCCGATCCCCTTGGTACCGAGTGAACGACCACTCCTCCCCCAGAGCGATCTTCAGGTGCAAGATAACCCAAATAGCCGCCAATGTTCTTGGTCTGCAAGGAACGGTAAGCAAAACGTCCCGGTTCGCTTTGCTCCACCAACTCGATCCTCTCGATCGTGCCTCCAAGATTATCCAGCGTGACCAAGAATCGGTACCCATCGGCAGCATCCATCGTCCCCAGCGTCCATCGCTTGCGGGGGGCTTGCTCGGGCAAGGCCACATCGGGATTCTCACTGGCAAATTTCTCTGCCAGCACCTTGGCCTGCTCGACTCGCTTGGTCTTGGTGTCTGAGATATCCTCAAGCTTCTTGCGCTCCTGCAACTCGCGCATGGCTTGCTGCTGCCGGAAACTGCTGATCAAAAAGAAGATCGCCATGCCCATCAAGAGCCATGTTAGAAATCGGCTATTGCGCTCGCTGCGGGGCGGTTCGTTTGGTGTGTTCAAGGGTAAACTGCTCGAGGTTGCTCGTTGCTTGGATCTTTCAACAATAATGCTGGTTATTGTCCGGGTCCGGTCCCGGTTTGCCTAGGGCAATTATGAACCGATCGCGACCCTTAATCAAACGCGCAACCCATTTGCTTACCATTATTTAGGGCGTTTACGTCCGTCTGCAAAGAGTTGAGATTACCCGACAATCCCTCGCATGCATTCGATCCCGAATAACCCGCTCTTTCGCTAAAACCCCTAAATCTTCTCCAACCAGTATTCCGATAAGCCCCTTAAGGCGAGCCCTATCGGCTCACCTCTATTGCTAAGTTGCTGGCTTTTCCCAAGCTGTTTCTGCCGGGGGTCGAAGATGAAATCGAATCGAGTTGCAAACAAGGTTTCGCCCGTTGCCTTAAAGAACACTGACTTAAAGAATGCTGTCTCAAAAAGCAGTGGCTCGAAAAACCGCGGATCTCAAGCAAGAGCTTGGCTTGGCCAACTCCTGTGCCACGGAACCATCCTGGCCGGTACGGCCACTGCCTGGGCCCTGGCATCCACAGACGCACTAGCTCAAGAACCGCTAAAACCCGGTTCGGCCCAAGTCTGGAAAAGCTCCGGACCTTGGCGAGCCATCGGCATCGCTCCCCGCAAACCATCCGCTCCATCGAACCAAGGGATCCACCAAATTCATGGATCAGGTTTGGTTCGCCCTGCATCGTCATCCTCTCCGGAGTCATCCACTTCAGAGGCAACCGGCAGTGAACCGACGGGGGTCGTCAGCGCCATCGCAACGACCCAGTCCCGTGAACCGAGCTTGGTGAAAGTCCCTGCGATGAAGATCCCTGCGGCGAGCCTTCCAAGCGAGCCTTCTGCGGATACACAAACCTCGCGCAGCATCGGAGCCAAGGTCCGATTGAGCATGAGCACCGTCGTCGACAGCGCAATCCAAAGCACCGGCTCGACTTCAACCAATTCATCCAATCTCAAAGTCACCCGCTCCGGTGATATCACCGCCGAGACACCTGTTAAAGTCAACTTCAACCAAGAACGAATTCTCGCTCTACCAGCACTCCCGAGCCCCGGCAGCCCTTACGCCGAATCGGGGATTGAAATCCCCGTACGCGTCGAAGCCGTTGCAGAGACGGTCCAATCGATCCTGGACACTCAAGCGCCCGTGATGGAACTCCCTAACATCGGGGTCTTAGCCGCTCCTCAAATGGAACTTCAAGCTCCTGAACTTCCGGCCCAACCACCGGTTCTTGAAGAACCCGCGCCGGCTGTACCCGAACTGGCCTTACCTGCACTTGAAATTCCTACCGTAGAGCCAGAGTCTCCAGCACCTCAAGCTGCAGTCGAGATGGAACCCGAAGCGTCGCTTGTCGAAGAATCCGACGTCAGCTCCACGCAAGAAACCGTCCACAAAAAGCCAAGCGCGCCTGGGCCCGTCAGCGCCGCTCCAACCATCGTCCCGCTTCCAAGCATCGAAGCAACCAGCGAAGAGATCGAAGCGATCTCGAAGCTGTCTCGATCCACCCAAGCCAAAACCGATGGTGTCCTAAGCCAACCAGGCGCCGCAGTTCTAATCACCACCGGCCCGATGGTCAGCTCAGCGGAGCTTGAGCCCGACGAAAAAATCTTGCTCGAAACGCAAGACATCCGAGCCCTCCAAGTCAACGCCTCCATCTCGAGATTGCACATCGTCGATAGCTCGATTTGCCAAGTCGTCTGCAATGGAAACCGAATGTTTGTGGTCGCCGACCAAACCGGCGAAACACTCATCGAAGTCAATATGGGTAAAATGCACAAACCCATGTATGTCAAAGTCGTGGTCCAACGCCCTTGGGCCAGAAGCTCTGCGGCCAGCGTCAGCCTAGATCAGATGCAAGATATCGTAAGTCGTCTTGCACCCTCTGCCGATGTATCCGTACAACCGACCGAAGAAGGCAGCTTGGTCGTCTCTGGTTTTGCTGATAACAAACAGCAAGCCAAGAAGGTGCTCGAAGCCATCCGCAAGATGGTTCTCGTACCGGTAATCGACAAGCTTGAGATACGCTAAGAATCCTCTGGCTGATGTTTGGGCAATGCAAAGCAACTGGAACACCACAGCGATGATCATCGGTTGCATAGCGCTGTGCCAGAGTGCTCAGGTGCAAGCCCAAGCTCCTTTGTCCTCGGCCGACTACCTCAAGCTCATGGAGCAGGCCAACGCCGCTGCTGGCCTTCAACCCGTCGGCGGGAACTTTGCCGGCGCGAAACCCCGGCCGCGCGGAAGCCTCGAAATTCCGCCTGCAATCGCATCAGCCCCAGCCCCTGCTGCGACCATCCAGCTACCGCAACAAACTCTACCGCAACAAACTCTACCGCAAGCTACGCCATCGCAGCCGCCTGCACCGCAGTCGGCTATGGAACCACAACCAGTTTGGTTCCCTCCAGCTTCGCCCCTGCCCCAAACTCCGGTCACAAATAACCCAATCCCTCCGGACTTCTATGCAGCAGCCCAACCCAATCCCTCGGGTGGCTTGCAAAGTTCATCGGAGCCCATGAACCCGTGGTCCAGCGCCAGAGAACTTGCCAATCAACCATGGACCGGCCCTCGCTGGGTCGCAAGCTACGCGAGCGTCGGGATGCGCCGTCCGGGTGACGAAAGCTTGTCGTTGTCTCCATCAGGACAGCTGGGAACGTTTGGATCGGATTTGGCTAGCCAGATCTCGATCGGCTACATGACCAACCCCATCGATTGCTACGAGATGACTTATCTGGGTTCGCTGCATTGGAATCGCAGTCTCGAGTCGATCGGCCCAGTCGGAGCACTGCTGAGCTCCTTTGACCCGCAATGGCTATTCCCTTTCCAAAACGCGGACTCCCTAAGCCAAACTCACGCAGCAAACCTTAGGCAATACAGCCTGGGCCGACGCTGGTTGACCGACGACATCGGCAACAGCGCCTTTGGACTTCGTGTGATCGACTACAACGAGCAGTATCGCTTGCAATCGAATCGACAAGGCCAACAGGGGCACTACGCAGCCGACACAAGCAATTGGCTCGTGGGACTGGGGCGTTCGATCGAGCTATGGCGCCCGATCAGCCAACGTGTCGCTCTGGGTGGTGCGGTGGAAGGAGCTCTCTACGGAAATTTTGCCAATGCCCACGTCCAAGCCAGCGATGGACTTAGCAAAGCCTCGAGGGTCGATGATGACGATCTATCGCTTGCCGCATCCTTGGGCGTGCACCTCAAAGCCCGTTACCAACTGCGCAGTTGGGCCGGACTCTATGGCGGTTATCGCTGGTTGGCAGTCTCCGGACTTGCAAGCGTCGACGATCAAGCATTGCCAGCCCTCTCGGATAACATCACCCTTAGCACCAGCTCCGATGCGACCATCCTCTTTCATGGATTCGACGCCGGACTCGAACTAAAGTACTAAACCCTGGACATTGCGTGCCACTTCACTGCGACAGAATGAGACAGCCAGTTTTCCTTGCTTAGTTTGGCGATACGTCCGATGATTAAGGGAGCGTTTCCCACAAACGACGTATGAAAGCATGATGATGTCTGGCCATATTGATCCTAACAGTCCTTTAATCCCCGCTCAAGAAATGGTTTTGCCCACCCTCCAAGGGGATGGCAAACGAAGGTGGATCAACCCCGCCCTTGCCAAGGGCAAGTACTGGCAACGCCGACGCTGGTTGGCTTACGCATTGATCGCCTTTTTTGTGACGCTTCCGCACCTGCGATTCGCAGGCAAACCGATCGTTTTGATCGATATTGTTTCGCGAGAATTCACTTTCTTTGGTCACACGTTTTATCCCACCGACTCGGGTTTATTGCTGCTGCTGCTTTGGACGGTTTTCTTCACTGTCATGTTTGTAACGGCCGTCGGAGGGAGAATATGGTGCGGTTGGGGATGCCCTCAAACCGTGTACCTCGAGTTCCTCTTTCGTCCCATCGACCGATTGTTCGCAGGAACCGCTGGCAAAGGTGGCAAGCCTCGCAAGTCTCTCAATACGGCCCTTCAGCTAGCTCGCTTTGCAGTCTACTTGGTCTGCAGCATGTTTCTAGCTCATACATTCCTAAGTTATTTCGTGGGGACCGACCGTCTGGCCCAATGGATACGCTTGTCACCTTGGCAACATCCAACAGCCTTTGGTGTGATGGCCGCAGCCACCGCAGGACTGATGTACAACTTCATGTTCTTCCGAGAACAACTCTGCATGGTCGCTTGCCCCTACGGTCGATTCCAATCGGTGATGCTCGATCGCAAAAGCCTCATTGTCACTTACGATATCCATCGCGGAGAACCTCGGCACAAAGGCAAAGCGATCGGGACTGACAAGACCGGCGATTGCATCGATTGCGGACACTGCACGGCGGTTTGCCCTACCGGGATCGATATCCGAAACGGATTGCAAATGGAATGCATCCACTGCACTCAATGCATCGACGCTTGCGACGGGGTCATGGACAAGATCGGCAAACCCCTCGGGCTAATCCGCTACTCCAGCCAAGATGCATTGGCCGGCAAAAAGCACTCCTGGATCCGGGCAAGAACACTGATCTATCCTGCCTTGGCGCTGCTGGCAAGCTCCCTGTTCCTGGTGCTCCTTACCACCAAATTCGCATTCGACGCCAGGATCCTCTCGAGCCCTGGATCCCCCTACGCAGTGACCAACTCAAGGACCCTGCAAAACAACTTTCGCGTTCGTTTAAGAAACCGCTCAAACCAACAGGAAACGTACTCGATCGAAATCCTTTCCCCCTCGAGCGCTTCGGTCCAGTGGAGCGATGCGGCTCCCACCCTAACGCCCAACGAAACCAAACTCGTTCCGATCATGGTCACCGCTCCGGTAGGGATCACCGCCGCCAACCACGGGCACATCAAGGCGGTCGTCAAAATCGCCGATGGATCGGGGCATTCCCGCGAAATCGATCTAACTCTTCTAGGTCCCGGTTAACCTTCGATGCTACAATAGGGTGGGCCAAACGCCCCGGCTGGCACCACGCCTGCCATGATGCGATCCCTCCAACTCCGATCTGGAGAACCCTATGCTCGATATCCTCGGGAGCCCCCTTGATACCCACTGCGATCGTCGCCAACGCCGCCATTTTCTCAAAATCGGTGGGTTTGGACTCAGCGCCGTAGGCCTTGGCGGACTGTCGCTCCCCCAGATCCTTCATGCGCAGCAAACAGCACCTCGAGAACCCGGCAAGTCTCTAGGTCACAAAGCAGTCATCATGGTCTATCTCTCAGGTGGCCCATCCCACCAAGATATGTACGACCTGAAGATGGACGCACCGCTAGAGATTCGCGGGACCTTTCAGCCCATCAGCACCAACGTGCCAGGTATCCAAATCTGCGAGCACTTGCCCAAACTGGCCAAGATCATGGACAAAGTCGCAATCATCCGATCCTTGCACGGTTGCCCAGACCAACACGCTTCGGACTTGTGCATGAGCGGATATCCCATGAGCGGCAACGGTCGCCAAGACAATCATCCATCGCTGGGCTCTGCAGTCTCGAAACTACAAGGTACCGTCGATCCTGCCGTCCCTCCCTTCGTGGGCCTGTCGATCAAAACCAAGCATGATCCCTACAGCAATCCCGGCTACCCAGGCTTCCTAGGTCCAGCCTATGCCCCTTTCCAGCCCGACGGCGAAGGGATGCAAAACATGCGACTCAGCGGCATCAGCCTCGATCGACTCGGGGACCGTCGCAGGCTCCTGCAAAGCCTAGATCAATTCCGAAATCAAGTCGACCTGAACGAAGGCTATCGGGCCGCCGATACCATGACCCAAAAAGCCTTTGACGTTCTGACCTCAAGCCGACTGGTCGAAGCCCTCGATCTAGAGAGCGAGGAAGCATCCGTTCGTGATCGATATGGACGCGGCAGTCGCGACCCAGCGTTTGGCGAAGATGCCGGTCCACACTGGATGGATCAGTTCCTCATGGCCAGACGATTGGTCGAAGCAGGAGTTCGATGCGTGACGTTGTCGTTTGGCAGCTGGGATCGACACCACTCCAATTTCGAACGGCTCCCAGTGCAGCTTGCTAAATTCGATCAAGCCATCACCGCGTTGATCGAAGACCTTCACAACAGAGGACTCGACCAAGACGTCAGCGTGGTGGCTTGGGGCGAATTTGGTCGCACTCCAAAAATCAATAAAGATGGAGGTCGAGACCACTGGCCACAAGTCTCATGCTGCTTGCTCGCAGGAGGAGGAATGCGAACCGGTCAAGTCATCGGTTCAACCAACCGACTGGGCGAGGTCCCTCAGGATAGACCCGTCCACTATCAAGAAGTCTTTGCAACCCTATACCATCGGCTCGGGATCGATGTCAGCACCGCGACGATCCCAGACTTCACCGGACGACCTCAGTACTTAGTCGATCGACATCAACCGATCAAAGAACTGATTTAGCTCTCCGATGAAATCACTTGCCCAGGCCAAGCTCTCTGCGTAGAGTGATTCGTCCAAAACGGACAAACTTGCAAGATGCAAATGCCAAGGTCGGCGGGGGCTCCGGTGGGGCCCTATCCATGCTCTGGTAACTCGAAGGGATTCTCGGTCGTTACTACCCCCATTGGCGTCACCTAGTGATCCGTGATGTCAAGCTCTATGGGTTGTGCAGATTGCAAGGTCAAAAAACTACAATCGTTTTTTGACCTTCGTAATTCGCGCTTTATACTCGCGAGCCTGTCATCCATGCACTTTCATCTTGTCTAGTTACCCAGATGCACAACTCCCTACGATCTTTGTTTCTCGCAGCCGGCTGCTGTCTTGCATGGATGTGCAGCAGCTTGGCTCTCGCCCAAAACACCCCTCCAGAAAATCCACCCGGATCTGAAAATTCCGCTCTCGACCCCGCACCCGAATCGCCCGTGGACGAAGCGTTGCGAGTCGGCAAGGCGCTCGAGCAACAGCGCCGCTGGCAAGAAGCCATCCAGCATTACGAAAAATCCCTCAAAGTCTTGCCTCTGAATAAACAGATCACCGAACGGATGCAGATCGCTCGCGTCCACCTGGACGTGACTCGCCGATATTGCGATCGCTCGTTTCTTGAAAGCGTGGAACGTTCCACGCTGGCACAATCCTTAGAAGTCTACCAAGATGTCGTTGCGAAGCTCGAAACCTACTACGTCGATTCGGTGGACTATCCCAAACTGGCACTCTATGGCACCGCATTCCTAGAAGTCGCACTGACCGAGAAAGACTTCTTGAGCAAGCATTTGTCCAAGACTCCGCCTGCAGCCGTCGAGAACTTTCGCCGAAATGTCCATCGTCTGGTTTTTGGTAAGCGAATTGCAAACTCGAGCGAACTTCGAAACCTTGTGCAACTAGTGGCTGCCCAAGCCAAAGAGCAGATCGGTTTGAATCCAACGGCCACCGTCTTTGAATTCATCAGTGGATCGGTCGGATTGCTCGACCCTTATTCCTCCATCCTGACCCCTGGTGAATACAAAGAGATCATGTCCCAGATCGAAGGGAACCTCATTGGACTGGGTGTCGAGCTGTGGGCCGAAGGAACCGAACTGAGGATCGTCGATGTGTTCAAGGGAAGTCCGGCAGCAGAAGCCGGTTTACTCCCTGGTCACTACATCCTCGATGTCGATGGACAAACGGTCCTGAGTATCGGTGCCAAGCGCGCTGCCGATATGCTGCGTGGACCCGAAGGAAGCCGAGTCAAACTGGTGATTTCTTCGGGCGGCGATCAAAGTGTAGCGATCGAAGTGCCACGCAAGAGGGTCGAAATCCCCAGCGTCTCGGTCGCCCAGATGCAAGATAGCCAAGTCGGCTATGTTCGTATCACCAACTTCCAAAAGACAACGGTCAACGAAGTGGCTCGAGCGATGTTCGATTTAAGTTCCAAAGGGATGAAGTCGCTAGTGATCGACTTGCGACGCAATCCAGGAGGATTGCTAGAGTCTGCAGTAGAGCTGGCCGATTACTTTCTAGATCGGGGCAACATCGTATCGACCCGAGGTCGAAACACTTCCGAGAACCGCATCTACACCGCACATGCCGCAGGGACTTGGGATATCCCCTTAGTCGTTTTAATCGATGGCGACAGCGCCAGTGCCAGCGAGATCTTTGCAGGTGCGATCCGAGACCATGATCGCGGAGTCGTCGTCGGGCAGATTTCCTATGGTAAAGGGAGTGTCCAAGGTGTTTTTCCAAGCGATCGAGGGATCGGAGGATTGCGACTGACGGTGAGTCGTTTTTACTCACCAAGCGGAACAGGGATCAGCCAGCGAGGAATCACCCCGCATGTGACGGTGCCCGAGGAGACGCCTGCCAACCCGTCGACCTTGGTGGCCCTCAAGCCACCCTCGGACACAGGCAGCTCGCCCATAGAGCCGATCCCTGTGGGAAGCGAAAACGGGACGAAACTAACAGCCCAGCGACCTGTGTTGCAGCCAGCTTCCCAGCCTGGTCCCCAAGGCAAACCCGATCTGGTTCTGGACAAAGGACTGGAAATCGCAAGGCAAATCGTCAGGCAGGTCCCATCGGGCAAAGCGCGTTAGCCACGGCGATAGGCTCAATTAGCGGTAGCCGAAAGCCCCATGAATCATCACAATTGGGGCATGTATAGAAAATTTCTTCGCTCGAAAATTCACCGTGCCACGGTAACCCAAGCCGACTTGCATTACGAAGGGTCGCTGACCATTCCTCCGGACTTGATGCTCGCAGCGGGCATCGCACCCTTCGAGTCGGTTCACGTCTGGGACGTCACCCGCGGAACTCGATTGGAAACCTATGCCATCTTGGGTGAGCAAGGGTCCACAGACGTGTGCATCAATGGTGCGGCCGCCCACTTGGTGCGTCCGGGCGATGTGATCATCATCGCGACATTTGGCTTGGTCGCAGAGACCAACAACGAAGTTCGTGTGCCTGAGCCCAAAGTGGTGTTTGTCGATGCCAACAATCGGATCACCCACACCGGGCGCGAGATACCCGGCCCACGGCGACGAGGGATCGGCCAGGCACCTGTGGATGACTGTTGTTAAGTGTCACGTTTGGACCAGGAGTAGCCGATGCTAAATCGTGTGTTAGAGCCCGAAGTGATGAACGATCTGCAAGAAGCCATCGAGTACAACGACATGGACTTTTCGCAGGTCAATCGAGCGTTCGTCGACGACTTGATTGCATTTGCCAATCAAGATGGTGGATCGTTGGGTCCTGACGTCCTGGATTTGGGGACTGGAACGGCCAGGATCCCGGTCGAGTTGTGCACCCAAGTCCCATCGGTGCGAGTGATGGCTTCGGATGCATCGACCCAGATGCTTGAACTGGCTCGATACAACATCGAGATCCATCACATGTTAGACCGCATCCAGTTGCATCGTGGGGATGCCAAGAAGTTGGTCTTTGGTCGGGAGTTTTTCGACGCAGTCATCAGCAATTCGCTGGTGCATCATCTGCCCGAGTGCGATGTTTTTTTTGCCGAAGCCTTAAGGGTGCTGCGTCCGGGTGGAGTGCTATTTGTCAGGGACTTGTTTCGTCCGCAGACGCTCGATCAGATCGAGAGCTTAGTGGCCCTGCATGCAGGGAGCGAGAACCAGCATTCGCAGCAGTTGTTTCGGCAGAGTCTTCAAGCTGGTTGGACGATTGAGGAGTTGATGGAAATACTCAGCCCGCTTGGGATCGACGCATCGAGTTTGTCGATGACCAGCGATCGGCACTGGACCTTGGCATATCGAAAACCAATTGGAAGGTAGTCCTAGAGCGGTGGCTCAGAGTATGATCATGGAACAGCAGTACTTGGATCTCTTGCGTCACATCTTCGATCATGGGGATGCCAAATCGGACAGGACAGGGACTGGCACGCGCAGTATTTTCGGAGCGCAGATGCGGTTTGCGTTGCAGGATACATTTCCGTTGCTGACGACCAAGCGGATATCGTTTCGATTCATCGCTTATGAGTTGTTTTGGTTTTTGCGCGGTGAAACCAATATTCGGTATTTGCGGGACCACAAGGTGACGATATGGGATGAGTGGGCGGATCCTGATGGAGAGTTAGGCCCGGTGTATGGCAAGCAATGGCGGTCCTGGGAGTGTCCTGATGGTCGAGTGGTGGATCAGATAACCCAAGTGCAAGACTCGTTGCGTCGGAACCCCGATTCGCGCAGGCACATCGTCAGTGCATGGAACGTTGCGGACATCGACAAGATGAAGTTGCCACCGTGCCACACGTTGTTTCAGTTTTATGTGTCGCAAGAGCGATTGAGTTGCCAGTTGTATCAGCGCAGCGCGGACATGTTTTTGGGGGTTCCTTACAACATCGCATCGTATGCGTTATTGACGATATTGCTGGCCAGGTCGACGGGGCTCCAGCCAGGTGAGTTTGTACATACGCTTGGAGACGCGCACATTTACGACAATCACATCCAGCAGTGCCAGGAGCAGTTGAGCAGGACGCCCAAGGGGTTTCCGAAGTTGCGGGTAACGACGCGGGAGAGTGTTTTGGACTACGGTTGGAAGGACTTGGAGCTTGAAGGTTACGATCCGCATCCGGGGATTCAGGGCGACGTTGCAGTCTAGACCTTGCAATGGAATTGGATTAGAATCTCCGGCGGATATCATAAAATTAGCGATCGCAAAGGATGGGTGGCAGAGCGGTTTAATGCACCGGTCTTGAAAACCGGAGTAGTCGTAAGGCTACCGTGGGTTCGAATCCCTCCCCATCCGCTTGGATGTCTAGCAATAACTGGTCTACCTCGCTTGTTGGCTGTCTTTCTCTGGCACCGAGCACAAGGTAGCAGGTACACTCCGCTGTGCCGTCCGCACCCAGCACAAGGTAGCAGGTACACTCCGATGTGCCGTCCGCCAGGGTACGATCTGAACTCGATTAATTACGGCCGACGGCACATGGAATGTGCCTACTACTATGAGCCTTCGCCACGCCCAAGCGTGATCGTCAACTTGGCCCAGGTGGATTGGTCGGACTTCTTTATTACCGAATATTAGCGTCTATCAGCGGTTCAAGAAACCGGACCGCTAATGGACACTGATCAACGCTAATGGATGATTTCATAAGTTCGATTCCGAAATTGTCGAACATCCAATCGAACACCCAGCACAAGGTAGCAGGCACACTCCGCTGTGCCGTCCGCCAGGGTACGATCTGAACTTGATTAAATGCGGCCGACGGCACATGGAATGTGCCTACTACTATGAGCCTTCGCCACCGGCGATCGGTGAGCAGTCGTCAATGGCAGTAACTAACGCTAGCCCGGTGGCGGAAGGGAGCCAAGCCAGTTGAAAGGTGAAGTTGGAAGGGAAACAGCCCAACTGATTTCGGAGAAATCAGCGACTCTGAAAAAGCCAGCAGCCTGCCGATACGCTCTCAAAGACCATCGAGAATCCTACTAGAGCGATTTCAAGTACTCGACAAGCTCCCAGCGCTGCTCCTGGGTGAAATCACCGTATGTGTCATGGCCTGCGTTGGAGTTTCCTGGCAGCGTCGTATCCAGCAGCGTGGCTCCAACACTTTGCTGCGTTTGGTAGCCTACGTTCTTAGGATCAAATTCCTTGCTACCGACATAGAACTTGGTGGTCCTCTGGTTGCTCGGCAAAAGCAACTCGTACAAGTTAGGGACCGAACCGTTGTGAAGATAAGGTGCAGTTGCCCAGATACCCGCAAGCGGCGCCGCTTTGTACTTGAGCGTCGGCGGGGCTACGGCCGCAACAGACGCCGATTCAGGCCGCTCGATGAACGACTCGACCGTCGCTTGCAAGTCCTTGAAGTAACCCTTGAGCTTTTCGTTCTGCGCTTCTAGCAAATCGCGAGCGATTTGCTCCGAAAACCCGATCTCCCTGAGAAAGACTTGGATCTCACTAGGACTAAACAGATCGTCCGAAGTCAACCGCGTCAAGAGACCACCCGGAGGGGCCACATCGCGATAAGGGCTTGCGACACTCAGCTGAACAAGCGTTTGCAACAACTCCCCCCTTGGCACACTCGAGCGACCTTGGAACAGGAGCTTTAAGTCTCCGGTTGAAGCAACTCCTGTCGAGGCATTGGCCAACATCTTCGGATCGGTTCGCACTTCCGAGAGCAAGGTCATCGTAACGTCTACAGGAGTATTCTGCTGACCATGGGGCACGACCTGATGGCATTCGATGCAATGGGTCTGGTAGAGAATCCGACCGGCCTCCATCTTCACCGGATCAATTGCCCCAAGATGTTCAGGCCACTTGGGTGACCATAGCTTCTTGAGGTGGTTTTCAAGGCGCGCTTGATTGAGCCGTTTGGCACTGGTGCGCGCAGGTTTAGGAATTTCCAGAAAGGCTGAAGCACGAAACTGGGCTTGTGCAAAGACGCCCAAAACCTCTCCAACGTTGCGTCCAAGCCGTTCGATGTCGTTGGTGTTGTGTGCGATGCCGTTCCATTGCACTTGACTTTGAAACGAAGTACCCCAGAGAAACGGGATGCTCACCGGGGCGTCGGGTTTGGTGCTATTGCCAGGGATACCAAGATCGATCGAAGCGACCCGGTTGAAGATCATTCCAAAGGCGTCGATCCGAGCTCGGCCCCAAGGGTGTTCGACTCTGCTGTCTTGAACAAACTTGCTCCAATACTTCAGGAAGTTGATTAAGTCGCTTCTGAGTTTCAGTTTTGCCGAGGCGACGTTGGATTGGTTGCCTAAGACTTTGGAAGCAAAGCGATCGAATTTCTCTGAGTTATCGCGAGTTGCTTTCAACGAATCATCCAGACCGCTAAGCACTTCCCACATGTCCGACAAAGCTGGTGCTCCATCGATTTGATACGTCTTGCCAGCGTAAGAGAGTTGGTTGGTGTGGCAAGCGGCACAATTCATGCCGATGAACTCCTCCTTGGTGATTTCATTTTGGTCGCGAACGAATCCAACAGGAAGGCTATCGGGATTGGATGCCGATTGGGGGTTGGGTAAGTAGCCCAGTTCAGGCAGGCGTGTTTTGTAAAATGAGTCCTGAGAGTCGCTGACTTCAAGGGCTAGGAACCAGCGGTAAGGCATCATTCGGGAGCCTTGGGAAGTCGTATAAAACTCCTGCCTTTCGGTGGCCGACCAGTTCTGATTGAGAAACTCGACCTGGGCCTGCACCGACGGAGTCAAAAAGACCAGTCCAGCAAACAAGCCACACAGCCATCGATAGGTTTGCGAGTTCATCGAGCATCTCCGACCAAAGACAGGGGAATCCAAGAACCTTCGAAGCGATTACCGATGCAAGATCGATTGTCGTCGGGACGGCTTGGGCGAAAAGAGCCTTCAAGCAACTCTCTATGGTTCTAGGCGAAATCCAGACCAGAAGAAACTCAGGCATCTAAAAAAACAACCAAAAAACCTCTTTCTTCATGGCGATTTTGGACAATGGAACCAAGTCAATTCCCAGCTCTTCCAGCATCCACGGCTTACACGGATAAAAGCGAAAGGGGCAAGCATTCTGGTGAGTTTTTGGTCCAAAGCTCGCATTTTTTCCACAAAATTACGTCATACCCTCTCCTGTTTAGCCTCTATGGTCCTGGAAGCACCCAAACCATCGACTCCTTTTTTCCACCGACTCACGATCATGACACCGCGATCCATTGCGTCCCAAATCTTTGGGGTCCTCAGCCTAGTATTCGCCGCGTTTTCTTTTGTTTTGGGGTTCTCTTCCATCGATGCGGTTTCCCCAGAGCGGTTCAGTTTCAGGATTACGTCGATGGTACCGCTACCCCTCGAATTCCCAACCCCTTACTTCTTGTTAGGACTAACACACCTTGTCCTCGGGATCAGCTTGGTGACTCGAAGACCAACATTTGCGATCGGCAGCTACGTCGCATCGTTGATCGCATGGGCCACGGTTTTCATTGGGTTCGCGGTAGTCATGCGACATGTTTCCCTGAGCGAAGGTGGCCCCAGCAGCATGGGACCTCCGGTTGTTGGACTCATGATTTTCTTGGCATGCTTGGTCTTATACACCATTTATTTCGTCGGTTTCTTGGTGATGTTATGGAATAGTTTTCGAAGTCACCCCAAATCGATGAACCAACGCAAGGATCCTATTTGGGCAGTCTTATTGGGCATGCTGGTGTCCTTGATCGCCGGAGCTTTTGGAGATGTCGCGGCATATTCGCTCAGGAAAAGGTACTCTGAAAAGCTTGGCCGCGAATCTATGGCGCAAATCCATCAACAGAAAGTGAACCGGCTTAGTATCAAACGGCGATTCGAAACGGTCGATCCAGACATCGATCCTCAGGAACTGCATCATCTCCACTCAACCGATGTGCTCGAATTGCTTAGCGGCAAAGAAGAGGTGGTGCTTCTGACGTTGCGAAGTCTCGATCAATCGGTTATTCGGGATGCCGATGTCATGATTAGATTGCTTAAGATCTACTCGGACGGTGCGCTGAGCAAGGCGGTTAGAAACGAAGCTCTTTATCTGATTCTATGCCGTATGAGCCAGTCACCCAGCCAACTCCAAGAACCGATCAGACTCGAAACGATTCTCGAAGCGATTGTGTCGGACACCGAATCAGAACACGTTTTCCGACGTTCGCTCGATACGATGGTAGACCAAAACGCAAAGCCTTCGGAATTGACCCTTGAGATTCTCGATCGTCTGGGCCCAAAAGCGATTGTTTTCCTGCCCCAGTTGATTCGCTCGCTGAGCTTTTATCAAACCTATGATCGTATCCCCTGGAGTATCCAGGCGATAGCTGCTTGCGGACCTGCTGCCAAGGACGCCTTACCCGCCCTGCTCCAGTTATGGAAAGCCTCAGGACCGCCAAATCTCGACCGACGAGAGCGGATCGAATCCACGGTACAAGAGATACTAAGCGAAGAGTCGATGG
The DNA here is from genome assembly GCA_018969045.1 of Planctomycetota bacterium. GTDB lineage: Bacteria > Planctomycetota > Planctomycetia > Pirellulales > Pirellulaceae > JBKCUI01. The sequence goes on from JAGWZB010000049.1 coordinate 18,657, forward strand.
CAAGCGTCCTTGAGAACTCTTCTGCGAGCGTTACTTCGGCTGCGCTTGAGTTGTTGCGGATGCCGTCGCTAAGAATCTCTGTAAGAGCGCAGGATCGGATGCTACAGATAGTCTTGGATCCCAGTATTTCGAAAACGATTCGTCAGGAGGCTTTGTTTGTCATCGCGTCACGGGACTTGCTCGAATTGAGCGAATCGCAAGTCAGCCAGCTCGAAGCGATCCTACGTGAGGACTCAGCATTGCTCAATACGCTCGGTATAGTACTTTATGATTCAGCGGGCTTTCAAAGATCGTCAGTTCAATACAGTCCGACAAGAACGGTGGACTTGATAGCCAAGCTTGGTGAAGACGCCCTGCCAATCATTGCCCCGTTGTATTGCAGCCTAGGGCATCAAGACCAAGATCGCTATGTACCGAAGATTATGGAGGCGATTAAAAGCATTGGACCAACTGCGATACCCCATTTAGAGAAGCAACGGGATAGTCAGCAACCTGAATCCAGACGCAAGCGGATCCTGGAAGTACTCGACTCCATGCGATGAACTTCGCAGTAAAGCCTCTCCTTGCCGCCGCAGGCGGTCGGCTTTCCAAAAGTTGGTGAAGGTTGCAACTGGATTTGTACCCATCAAACAGCCAACTGATTTCGGAGAAATCAGCGACTCTCAGAACCGCCGTCCATCGCGTCAACAAGGTCCGCAGTCAATCCCGTCAACGCCGTCAGTAAGGTCAATGACGTCCAAAGCCTCTCCTTGCCGCCGCAGGCGGTCGGCTTTCCAAAAGATGGTGAAGAATAGCAACTGGATTA
>JAGWZB010000050.1 GCA_018969045.1 Planctomycetota bacterium
CCAGTCGAGATCAAATGGAGTGTTTGCATACGATGCAGGCGGCTCTTGGTGATCGTCGGGGCTTGTTGCCCTTGCAATCAGACGTACCTGCCGATGCGCTCGATGGAGTGCGTGCTGTGCATGCCTCTAAAATGACTCAGCCGGTGCGTAATAGCTGGGCTAATTGGGCGCTCTACTTTGCTCAGCAAGCTCAAAAGAGTGGCCAAGTCGCATTGCAAGCCGAAGCGATTCGCACGATCGGAATGTTTGAACCCAGCGATACAAAGACTGTCGAATATCTTTTCGAGCAGATCGATACCGATAGCCATCCAACTTCCGATATCCATGTTCTTTGTTCCCTTGCTCAGTGCAGTGCCAAACGGACCGAGGAGCAAACGCTCAAAACGGCATCTGCGCTCAATCAGATCATTCGCAAGATCAAAGGTCGTGGATTGTATACCGACAATCAATGGCCGAATCGATTCAAGCAGCTTATCGGTGCCTTGACCAAAAAGGATTCTGGACTTGGTGCATCCTATGCGGCGCTGAGCCAACCTTTGACCGGAGACGATCTTGTCGTGGTCAACGCATTCTCAGAAGAGATCCAGAATTTGATCAAGCAGCGATTGAAAAGAGAGTTGGTCAACTTGCCCGTAGACCGTTGGGATGTTGCCGTGATCAAGTACGCGGTTGCAAGCGATATCGATCCGAGTTTGAGAGAATCTCTCCGAAAGGCTTGTCAGGTCGAAGCACTCAGACCTGCATCGCTAGAGTTGCTTGCCAAGCAACCCGTCGAGTCTGAGTACGATTTATTTGTACAAACGCTTGAATCCTCAGATCGATCCAGTTGGGTAAGTGCATGGAGGGCCCTTGAGGCAATCTCGCAGAAAGTCACCGACAATACAAACCAGATGCAAGCAGCACGTGAGTTCCCGATGTTGGCCAAGTTGGTATCGGCTTCCTTGAATTCTAACCTAGGGATTCCCAAAAGCGCTGTGATGCAACGAGCCAGAATCGCGGCCAAGCAGTTGCAAAAGCCCCAGCCTCCTGAATCCGAGAATTGGAAGGATTGGGAAAGCTATTACAGCAAGGAGCTTGCTCAAGAGCAGCATGCCGAGTTGGTGTTGCCTGGCACCCAAATCGATCTGGAGGCGATGGCCGAACAACTTAAAGGGCTAACTGGACAGTCGCAACGGGGTAAAGACCTCTATCAAGCCAAATGCTCGCAGTGTCACGGAGGTCAAACTGCGCTTGGACCGGCTCTTTTGGGTGTCTCGAAACGATTCGCGACTCTGGACTTACTCCGCTCGATCTATGAGCCCAGTCGCGATGTTTCCGATCGCTACCGTAGCATGCATGTGCTTACAGTCGACGACGAGATTTTAACCGGTTTGGTGATTTACCAAGCGTCCGATGGGGTGACGTTGCAAGCTGCCGACGGGAAGGTGCTGCGAATCAACGCGGACTTGATCAGGCAAAAGGGGATATCGACCGAGTCCTTGATGCCAAAAGGATTGCTCGATGGAAAGAGCATCCAAGACGTTGCAGATCTGATGGCTTATCTCCAATCGCTTTAGCAGAGCACGCAATCGCTGTGTCGGTGTTCATGCAGCTAATTGATTTGTTAGACGAGCGTATTAGGATGCACACTTCCTTGTGAATGAACCTAAAATCAAGCAATCGCGAAATCCAACCATCATGAATCCATACCTGTTGAAACTGGTTTTTTATTGCTGCGTCGTTGCGTTGGGGCTGATTGGCCATACTCAATCGCGTGCAGTTGATGATCCCATCAAGCAGTTTCAGCAGCGGCCCAATGTTCTTTTCATACTTACTGACGATCAGCGTTGGGATGCCTTGGGAATCGCCGGCCACGAGCATCTAAAAACTCCCAACATCGATCGGATCGGACGCGAGGGTCTCTATTTTCGCAATGCATTTTGCACCACTTCATTGTGCTCACCGAGCCGTGCAAGCATTCTGAGCGGTTTGTATGCGCACAAGCATGGAGTGACCAACAACTTTACCGAGTACCCGACGAATTTGAAAAGCTTTCCTCGAGTGTTGCAGTCTTCTGGCTACCAGACGGCTTATATCGGCAAGTGGCACATGGGTGAGGACAACGATGAGCCCCGACCTGGGTTTGATTGGTTTGTGACGCACAAGGGGCAAGGTAAGTATTTCGACACGGAATTCAACTTAAATGGTCAAGAGCGCAAAGTGGTACCGGGTTATTACACCCATGCAGTCACACAAATGGCTGCGGAGTGGCTCAAGCGTCCTAGGGGCGATCAACCTTGGTGTTTGATGATCGGGCACAAAGCTCCGCATAGCTTTTATTATCCAGAGCCCAAGTATCAAAAGGCGTTTGATCAAGTATCGGTCCCTTATCCGGAATCCTCGAGCGATAGGTCGTTGGCAGATAAACCGGAGTGGATTCGCAAACGGCGGAGTACTTGGCATGGAATCTATGGACCGCTGTTTGACTGGCGCAAGAAGTTTCCTGATGAGTCTCCAGAGGGGGTTAGGGATTTCGAGGCGATGACGAGGGCTTACTGGGGTACGATTCTCTCGGTCGACGATAGCGTAGGGGAGTTGCTTCGGCTGCTTGAAGAACGCGGAGAACTTGATCGCACCGTGATCGTCTACATGAGCGACAACGGAATCCTCAATGGCGAGCATGGAATGGTCGATAAGCGTACGGCGCATGAGCCGAGCATGCGGATCGTGCAATTGGTTCGGTATCCGGGACTGGTTTCCAAAGAGCATGGGCGAGTGATTGATCAGTCGGTGCTGACGGTCGATCTTGCACCTTCGATTCTAGAGCTTTGCGGTTGTGATCCGATCGGCAATATTGATGGAAAGTCATGGAAGAGACTTGTTCAGGGAGATACTCAAGGCTGGCGAACAAGCTTTTTGTATCACTACAATTACGAAAAGCAGTTTCCTTACACCCCGAATGTGCGATGCGTGAGGACTGATAGGTGGAAGTACAGTTGCTCGCCTCATGGAGACCGGGGACCGGACCGTCATCGAGCCGAGTTGTACCATATTGCCGAGGATCCGCTTGAGTCAAAGAACTTGATTGACGATCCGCGTTATGCGGAAGTTTTGGTCCAGATGCAGCAAGAGCTCAAGCGTGTTATGTCCGGGGTAGGGCTTGACGAGCAAACCGATATTATGCCGATCGACGAAGGCATCAAAGAGTCGCTTCCAGATCAGAAAATCCGCTGAAGATAGGATTGAAATCGATGAATACTTTGCGAATGGCTCTGGGTCTGATTTACTTCGTGTTGGTAGGTGGTTTAGTTAAGCAATCGTTTGCTTTGGACCAGACTGCAATGCCACCTAATGTGCTGATCATAGTCGGCGATGATATGGGGTATGCCGACGTAGGGTTTCATGGTTGCAAAGACATTCCGACCCCGAATCTGGATGCGTTATCGGCAAGTGGAGTTCGATTTACAGATGGGTACGTCACTGGACCTTACTGTTCGCCGACTCGAGCAGCGTTGTTGACAGGTCGTTATCAAACCCGATTTGGCCATGAGTTTAATCCGGGGGGGAATGCTGAGGGGTTGCCGCTTAGTCAGACGACGTTAGCGGATCGATTGCAGGAGGTCGGATACAGGACTGGGTTGGTCGGCAAATGGCATTTAGGCAGTACTCCCGATCGACGGCCCATGCGGCGGGGGTTTCAGGAGTTTTTTGGTTTCCTGGGGGGAGCTCATAGTTATTTCCAGGCCGATGGATTTCTTCGTGGCGATGAGCCAGTCAAAGCGATCGAGTATGCCACGGACGCATTTGGCAGCCAGGCGGTACGTTTCATCGAAGAGAACCGCGCACAACCTTGGTTTTTGTATCTGGCGTTTAATGCGGTTCATACACCGATGCATGCAACGCAGGAGCGGCTCGATAAATTCGATTCCATCCAAGACCCACAGCGTCGTAAGTATGCAGCGATGATGTCCGCGATGGACGACGCGATCGGGCGGGTGCAGCAGGCTTTGAAGTCCACCGAGCAAGATTCACGAACGCTTGTGATGTTTATCAGTGACAATGGAGGACCGACGATGCAAGGGGTCACGGTCAATGGGTCAGACAATGCCCCTCTGCGCGGTAGTAAACGCACGACGCTTGAGGGGGGAGTAAGGGTCCCGTTTGTGGTCGCTTGGCCGGGTGTGATCAAGCCCGGAGTATATTCAAAGCCGGTTATACAGCTCGATTTGCACGCAACGGCGCTGGCTGCATGCCAAGTTCCGATCAAGCCGGAGTGGAATCTCGATGGAGTCGATCTGCTTCCTTATGTTCTTGGCACGAAGACTTCGGCTCCTCACGAGTCGCTTTATTGGCGGTTCGGTCAGCAGATGGCGATACGCAAGGGGTCTTGGAAATTGGTTCGCTACGACAAAGCTGCGGAGGGACCATCAAACGGAGGTGGACCGCGAGCGCAGGTGACCGACGCAAAGCTCTATGATCTGTCTAAAGATATCCATGAAGACGAGGACCTTTCGGTTCAAAATCCTGACAAGGTCAAAGAGTTGCAAGCTGATTGGGATAAGTGGAATCAGAGCAATGTTCCACCGCTTTGGGGAGGCAATCCAGGGGCTCCAAATCAGGGTAACAAAAGGAAGAACGCGAATACCAAGCCCAATATTGTCATACTTTATGCCGATGACTTGGGTTATGGCGATGTGCGATGCAACAACCCAGAACGGAGCAAGATCGACTTACAATTGGCAAATTAGCCCAGCAATCAGGTTACAAGACGGCTTGTGTTGGCAAGTGGCATTTGGGGCATGATTGGCCGATCACACAGCAGCAGAAGAAATACTTTCAGGGTTTTGGAGGTAAGGCAGGGGGTGGAGGCCAAGTCGAGTCGGAGTGTACCGACGATCATGTTAGGGTCTGGAAGCAAGTTTTTGATCAAGCGATTCCTGGTGGTCCGATGGAGCATGGTTTCGATGAGTACTTTGGTAGGGATGTTCCGAATTGGCCGCCTTACTGCTTTATCGATGGAAATCGAACTGTGGGGATCCCAACGGAGTTGTTGCCATCAGCAAAGTTAGTGAAGAACCAAGCGAGCCTGCAAGGGCCGGCGCTTGCAGGGTGGCAGTTAGAGGAGGTTCTACCTGCATTGGTAAAGCGTTCGGTAGATTTCATCCAAAGGCAAGCTGCCGATTGCAGAGTGATTTTGCAGATTTGGTGATGGAGACCGCTGCGGCGGTCGGAGAGGTGCTTAGTGCATTGGACATTGCTGGGATAAGCGACGAGACGATGGTTGTCTTTACATCGGACAATGGATGTGCATCGCGTACCGATGATAGTCCGGTGGTCGGGAGTAGTTGGTCCAGGGAGTGTGTGTCAGGAGCTAGTGCATCAGGCCGATTGGATACCGCCGGTCAAGCCACAGCAGGAGGGGGAGTTGTATCATTTGGGAGATGACAGACTGGAGAGTCGCAATTTGGCGGGCGAGAATCCTCAGAGGGTACAGAGTATGAAGCAGACGTTTGAGGAGATTATTGTTAGGGGTCGAAGCACACCGGGTGCAAAACGGTCCCTAGCGGGGACAGTCCCTGGGTTCTCGAGAATTCAAAGCTAGCATTTCTGAGTCCCTACCAGGGACAGTCCCTGGGTTTTCGGCGGTTAGGCTAGCATTTTTCTGCGGGTATCGGGGACAGTCCCTGAGTTCTCGGTAATTCAAAGCTAGCATTTCTGAGTCGCTACTGGGGACAGTCCCTGGGTTTTCGGGGGTTAGGCTAGCATTTTTTGGGGGGATCGGGGACCGTCCCTGAGTTTTCGAAAGAATCACCACTAAACTCTAACGCCCCCTCTCAAATCCCAACGCCAAAGGATCATCGCTCATGAAACCGACATCCCATAAGTCCGTTCCGTCGAAAGTAATTGCTGTTCCCTCGACCATCAGCCGTGAACTTGCGGAAGTCGTCGCACAACCATTACCCTCGATCGATATCCCCCAAACCGATGAAAATTGGCGCGCTATCCAAACCCAACTCGACAGCGCTAGGTCCGATCGTACGCGATTGACCGCAAAAGCCTTAGGCGCAAAAATTACCGAACTGGTTATCGCCGGTGTGACTTGCTATCGGGTCGAACCTAAAGAGGTTCCCCTGCTTAACCAGGATCGTATGCTTGTCCACCTCCACGGTGGCGCTTACGTCTTAGGCCGCGGCATCGGTGCTGCCCAAGAAGCAGTGCTGGTCGCACATGCCACCAAAACAACCGCGATTTCGGTTGATTACCGTGTTCCTCCGAACCACCCCTTCCCAGCAGCTCTGGAAGACTCCGTGGCTGTCTGGCAAGAACTGATCAAATCCCAGTCCCCCAACAAAATGGCCTTGCTCGGGACGTCGGCAGGCGGCGGATTGACGCTTGCAACCGTTCTTAAACTCAAGGAACTCAAAACACCCCTACCCGCGGCACTTTTCGTAGGAACTCCCGCAAGCGATATCACCAAAACCGGTGATTCGTACTCCACAAACGAAGACGTAGACAACGGTCTTGGTCGATATGAAGGTTTCATCGAAGCGTCGCTAAAACTTTACGCCTGCGGCCAGGATATGAAGGATCCTTTTCTCTCCCCTGTCTATGGTGATCTGTCGGGGTTTCCACCAACGATCTTGATCTCGGGCACAAGGGACTTGCTTCTAAGCAATACCGTCCGAGTCCACCGGAAACTCAGAACCGCCGGTGTGAAATCCGAACTCCATGTCTATGAAGCTCAATCGCATGCCGATTACTTGAGATCCTATCCGAGCCCTGAATCGCAAGATGCACTGCGGGAAATCGCCTTGTTTTTCGATCAAGCGATGCTCTAAAGGCCTTTGCGTGGCACTTTTCGATCCGCAGAGCTAGAATATTCGGCTTTCCGATATCCTACACACGCGCTACAAGATCGAAAGCCAAAGGACCTGACTGTCGTATGACTAGAAATACTCTTGGGGAAGCCCGTACCAAAATCGTCGCAACTGTCGGACCTGCCTGCGAAGATGAAAACATCCTTACCGAGCTAGTTGAAAATGGTGTCGATGTCTTTCGTATCAATGCCGCCCACGGCAAACAATCGGACTTCCAACGTATCCTCGACAAAATCAAATCGGTCCGCCTGAAAACCGGCTTTCCGGTCGCAGTACTGCTGGATCTTGCAGGCCCGAAAATTCGCTTGGGTCAACTTGTCCAAGACCCCTTGGAAGTCGATGTCGGCCAAGAACTATCCTTTGTCCGAGGTGAAAGCTCTGCCAATTCTGATGAACTGACGAGCAACTATTCGAAACTGATCGATGAAGTCAACGTCGGTGATCGTGTGATGCTCGCCGACGGAACGATCAGTCTCGATGTGATCGACAAATCCAAAGACCGATTGCGATGCACCGTCACCGTCCGAGGCACCATCCGCTCCAGACAAGGGATCAATCTTCCAGGTGTGTCTCTGTCGGTTTCCTCGATGCGACCCGAAGACGTTGAGAATGCCCTCTGGGCAGCCCGCAACGAAATCGACTTCATCAGCTTGTCCTTCGCTCGTACGGCCCAAGATGTCGCTTCGCTGAAGAATCTTCTAGCGTCGATGGATGCGCACGCAATGGTTATCGCCAAGATCGAAAAACGCGAAGCGCTCCAGTGCCTCGAAGAGATCGTCGAAGCCGCTGATGGAGTGATGGTCGCTCGAGGTGATCTGGGAGTGGAAATCGATGTCGCAGAAACTCCCGTCGCCCAAAAACGTATCATCCAAGTCTGCAAGGAAAAGATGAAGCCGGTGATCGTCGCCACCCAAATGCTCGAAAGTATGCACCACAACCGTCGCCCAACACGCGCCGAAGCAAGCGATGTGGCTAACGCGATCCTCGACGGTGCGGACGCTTGTATGCTCAGCGGCGAAACCGCCATCGGTCAGTACCCCGTTGTGGCCGTCGAAACGATGAACCGAATCATGCTCAGCACCGAAACGATGCTCAAGAATACTACCTCGGATGCCAAGGCCAGACAATCAACCCACGTTCATCCAATCACTTCGGCAGTAACCCACAACGCTGCCAATATCGCAGAAGCCATCCAAGCGAAACTGGTCGTCGTTGCCACACGAACCGGCGGGACCGCTTGGGTCAAAGCCAAACAACGAAACTACATCCCGACCTTAGGCGTGAGCGACTCGGAAGCCACCTTGCGTCGCATGTGTTTGTTCTGGGGTATCATGCCCCACCAAGTCCCTCATCTCGATAGCCCAGAAAACCTCGTCGCAGATGTTACCAAATGGGGCAAGTCGACCGGAGTCCTCTCGGCCGGTGATCGTGTCGTTTTCGTTACCGGAACAGGACTGCTTAACCAAACCCACAATCTGGTTTTCGTCCACGAAGTCCCCAAATAAGGCTTGGCTTCGAATTTCGGCAAGCATTTTCTCGGCCTAGCGAATAGAATCCAAAGCGTCCGGGTTTTGAATGCCCAGTGTTTTTTTGATCGTTCGATGCAAGCCATGAGCAAGTCTGAGCCAATCCGCCCGTCTCGTCCCTTAGTGTCCAAGCCATGGCTGCTGATCATCGCTCTGGCCACTTGCCTGTGGAATTTGCAACCTGCGAGATCTCAAGAGGCCGACACACCAACACCTGCCCCCGCAGCGACCCAGAAAGGGGCTACTCGGATCCGTGTTCCTCTACCTCTAGTGGGTGATGCCGACACCAGGATCCTAGCTTCGTTGGAATCGGTTTCGATGCGTAGCGAAGGCAACCAGCGCCCCGTCGTTATCCTGGAATTCGTTGAGGCTGGCCCACCTTCAGGCCCCAATGCAGATCCAGCCGCGCAAGCTCCCGACCCACCCGGTGAATCCAAGAGCATCGGCCAAGGGAGCTCGTTCGAAAAAGCACTTACGATCTCGCGTTGGCTCAGCGGCCCCAAAGGCAACCGGATCAAGAGCATCGGATACATCACCTCGAATCTCCGAGGTCACGCCGTTCTTGTCGCCTTGGCTTGTGAGGAACTTGCCATGCAACCCGATGCTGAAATCGGCAAAGCCGGCATCGATGAAATCCAGATCGATCCAACGCTCCAACAAGCTTATCTGGACGTCGCCGCACGACGCGGAATGTTCCCAGCTGCACTCGTGAAATCCATGTTGGACCCAAGCCAGCCTCTGGTGCAGTACTTTCTCGAAGGAGGTGGCGTCGAGTACACCACGGCTCCGGAACTGGAGTCTAAGCCACAGCCCGTCGGAGCATTGCCTCCGCGACAACTCGTCCCTGCCAATCAAATGGCTACGTTCAATGGCCAGGAACTCCGCCAGCGCCGATGGATCACCGCAACCGTTCCAAAAGCGGAAGCCCTGGCAGCCGCTCTCAAACTTACAGGCCCCATTCTCGAAAAGCCTACCTTTGCGCTTCCTCGCAAGCCGGTTCATCTGAAACTCAAAGGCGTACTGCATCGACGCGTGATCAACCGCAGCATTCGCGCAATCGATGATGCGATCAACAACCAAGGTGCAGATCTGCTCCTGATCGAACTCGATAGCCCAGGGGGTAACCTCGATGACTCGATCCGACTGGCTTATCGTCTCGCCGAGATCCCAGCCGATAAAGCCGAAGTGGTGGTCTTTGTCAGCCAGCACGCCCGTGGCGATGCCGCTTTGATCGCTCTTGCAGGCGATGCGATCTACATGGCACCCGACGCAGTCCTGGGTACAGGGGGCGAAGCCAGCATCAATTCTGCTGCGATCGAACAAAGGAAAAACAACTTCCTGGAACTCGCTCGACTTGCCAATCGAGCACCAGGGGATCTGGTCGGCCTGACCCAACCCGACGCAACCATCCAGGAATTCCAAGCCTTAGACGGCCGGCAACTCAGGACCCTTCCGAACTGGATTTCGGACGATCCTGCCAAACCCCTTTGGAACAAAGGCAAAGCCGTCGACTACAGCAACGGACTTGCGACCGATCGAGCCATCACCATGGGGATCGCCACCGGTCGCGCCAACGATCTTGCCGGTGTGGCACAGAACTTTGGTGTCGCCGAATTGCCGATGGAAAAACAAACCAGCCGGATCGAACAATCCATCGAATGGCTCGCATCGCAGCGCTGGCTGGCCTACGTTTGCTTCCTAGTCGGATTGATCTGCCTAAGTGCAGAACTTAGCACCCCAGGAGTGGGTGTCCCCGGACTGATCGCTTTGGTCTGCTTCCTGATCTTCTTTTGGATGAACATGTTCCAAGGAACGATCGAGTGGCTTGAGATTCTCTTGATCCTCGCAGGCATCGCTTGCCTGCTTGCCGAGATCTTTATCCTGCCTGGCTTTGGCATTTTTGGAATTGCAGGTTTGATCATGCTCGCTGCAGGGCTACTGCTAGCAGGCCAGAACTTTACCATCCCCACGAATCGATACCAGTTCGATCAGCTAGTCCAAGGTCTCGGACAAATGGGCTTGGGTGTGATCTGCTTGTTCGGTGCCGGATTGCTGCTCCACAAGCAATTAGGTCGCTTGCCTATGTTTCGGTGGTTTGCCTTGGAGCATCCCATCGGAGATAAATTCGTCGTGGCCATGGACCGTCTCGAAGAAGATCGCCAAACGCTCAAAGGTCGTTACGGTACGACGATGACTCGTTGCAACCCTTATGGAAAAGCAATCCTCGGGGATGTGGTCGTCGATGTGGTTTCCAAGGGAGGTTGGATCGACGAAGACATGCCCATCGAAGTCGTCGAGGTCAAAGAGAATCAGGTCTTGATCCGCCGCCGAAGGACGTAAGGGCGGCTTGCGCTCTACCGCAGGGCAAAAGGACAAATTGCCCCCTCCGAGCGGATTTACCCGGGAATCTCGACGCCCCCGGAGCCTTCAGCGGCCCGGACCTCACAGAGGCCAGCTTCAATCCGGCTTCAATTGACGCAATACCTGCGAATCGGTACCCTCGGCAAGTTAGGTCTTCGGAAAAAACCGAAAATTGCTTACAATCCACACGGCTTATCGCTCGTCGGAACCTTCGTTCGTTCTTCCAATCGGCTATTGAAACATGGAATTTATCGAGAAAATCTGGGAAGGGACCACCAATGCTGTCAACGGGGTTCTGACTGGTTTCGACCGTGGCTTGACCGTCCTTTTCGGATCCGCAAACTCTCGTCAGCTCAAGCGTTACGGCGAATTGGCCCGTCGCGCCGGCGAGCTGGAGCCTCGGATGATGGCCCTGACCGACGCCGAACTTCGCGAGCAAACGGACCGATTCCGACAGCGCATCAAAGACGGCCAAAGCATCGAAGACGTATTGGTCGAAGCCTTTGCCGCCTGCCGAGAAGGCGGTCGGCGTTTCCTGAAAATGCGTCACTACGATGTCCAGCTCATCGGCGGTATGGTTCTCAACGGCGGTAACATCGCCGAAATGATCACCGGTGAAGGCAAGACGCTTGTGGCGACTCTACCGGCCTACCTCAACGCCCTCGAAGGCAAAGGGGTCCACGTCGTTACCGTCAACGATTACTTGGCGCGGCGGGATATGGAATGGATGGCACCGCTTTACATGGGGCTGGGACTGACCGTCGGCAACATCCAAAGCGGTATGGATAACGACAGCCGCCAAAAAGCTTACGCCGCCGATATCACGTATGCGACCAACAACGAACTAGGCTTCGATTACCTCCGCGACAACATGCGGATGGCCGCCCGAAACGATGATCGATTCCCAAGCTACATGCAGCAGGTCCAAGGCCCACTGCATTACGCGATCATCGACGAAGTCGACAACATCTTGATCGACGAAGCCCGGACTCCCTTGATCATCTCCGGGCCAGCCATGCGCGATTCGGCCAAGTACACTGAAGCCGACCGTGTCGCTCGAGGCTTGAAACGCGATGAACACTTCATCGTCAACGAAAAAGACCACACCGTGAATTTGACCGACGCCGGGGTTCGCGAAGCTGAACGTCTCGCTGGAGTGGAAAGCTTCTACACCGTCGGGAATATGGAATGGCCCCACCTGATCGACAACGCGCTGAAGGCTCATCAGCTCTATCGCCGCGATGTCAATTACGTCAATCGCGAAGGGGAAATCATCATCGTCGACGAGTTTACAGGACGGCTCATGGAGGGTCGCCAGTGGTCCGATGGTCTCCACCAAGCCGTCGAAGCAAAAGAAGGAGTGAAGATCAAAGAAGAGACTCAAACGCTCGCAACGATCACCCTACAGAACTTCTTTAAGCTCTACAAGAAGCTCTCGGGGATGACCGGTACGGCGATGACCGAAGCCCAAGAGTTCAGCAAAATCTACAAGCTGGGTGTCGTTGAAATCCCATCGAACCGACGCCTCCAACGCATCGAGTATCCCGACGCGATCTACTTGACCGAAAAAGAAAAATACGAAGCCGTCGCTGAAGAGATCGATCGGGTCAACAAGCATGATACGATCGAGTTTAATGATCGCAAAAAGCCATCGATCGTCGGCAATATCATCCGCGAGACCGACTCGAGCATTGCGTTCAAGAAAGCCGACTCAAAAGAAGTCATCGAGATCCCCAAGTCCGAGATCGATCGCATCGAACGTGCCGGTCGTCCGATCTTGATCGGCACCGTTTCGATCGAGAAGAGCGAAAAGCTCTCGCACTTGCTTGAGCAGCGAGGGGTAAAGCATCAAGTTCTCAACGCCAAAGCCCACAAGCGTGAAGCGGACATCATCGCCCAAGCTGGCCGCGTCAATGCTGTGACGATCGCCACCAATATGGCCGGTCGGGGTACCGACATCATCTTGGGAGGCAACCCCGAAACGATGGCTTGGGCCCAGCTCCAACACAAATACCAAACCCGTTTGGATATTCCCAAAGACGAGTGGGAAAACTTGATCACCCAGATCAAGGAAACGGAAAAGATGGAGCAAGAGGGCGAATTCGTTCGCGGCCTAGGTGGTCTGTATGTCATCGGCACTGAACGCCACGAATCCCGGCGGATCGACCTGCAGCTGCGAGGTCGATGCGGACGCCAAGGGGACCCCGGTTCCAGCCGCTTTTTCTTGTCGCTCGAAGATGACTTGATGCGAATTTTCGCCGGAGACTGGGTCCGCAATATGATGGAAAAAATGGGCATGGGAGATGGCGAAGCCCTCCAAAGCTCGTTCCTTTCCAAACGCATCTCCGGAGCCCAAAAGAAAGTCGAAGAACGCCACTTCGAAGCTCGAAAGAACTTGCTCGAATACGATGAAGTGATGGACCATCAACGCAAGCGGGTCTACACCTATCGACAGCAAGTCCTCGAAGGGAAGAGTTGTCGCGAATTGGTCATGCACCAACTGCGTGAACAAATCGAAGCGAACGTCGATCAATTCTCCGATCCAATGTTCGGTCCGGAATCTTACTCGCGTTGGGCCGGACCTCGACTGGGCGTCCAGCTCGACCCCAAAGACTTCCGAGGTATCGAACCCCAAACCGCGATCCTTTATGCCAAGGACCAAGCCGAACGGGTCGCCGAATCCCAAATCCTCGATGCCATCGATGAGAATTTGCCAAGCGAAGAGGATCAGTCGGAGTGGAACTGGGAAGCGATGGTCAAGTGGGTCAACAATCGCTTCAGCACCAATTACACCGTCAGCATGCTCAAGAAGATCGACCGCGATCGCATGGACGAAGAATTCATCGGCAAAGCCAATACGTTCATCGATGGGATCGATCTGAGCGAGGGGGATTCATTCTTGGACCCCGAATACGGAAACAAGATGCTCTCGGGCTGGATGAAAAACAAATTCGGCATCGACATCGATCCAGCTGTACTCAGGGGCGCTGAACCCGAGACCGTCAAAAAGATCATGCTCGAATCGGCTGAGAAAGCTTATTTCGATCGCGAAATCCAGTTCCCCGTCTTGGTAGGTTTCCATCGCTTCCGTAGCCAGACTGGTCCGAACACCTTCACCGTCGACGGCGAAGCGCTTTCGCAGTGGGCTGCGGTTCGATTCCAAGATCCCAACGTGCTGGACAAGCTTCGCGCCGACCCAGAACACCCCTTCGATGTCCTGATGGAGGTCAGCAAGGCCCAAGCCATTCGTTCCAAGTCGGTTTGGGATGCAGCCGATGCGAAGCTCGAAAGCATTTTCGGAAAGAACACCACCAAGAAAATCTCCGAGTTTGCCACCGGCCAAAACTCTGCCGACTCGCTGGCTCAGTGGATGCAAAGCGAACTGGGCTGGAAGGGGACTGCCGAAGACCTCCTGGGGTCCAACCGCGAGGAATGCTACACCAAGCTGAGCCAAGCCTTTGACGATCGTTACCATCCGGAAATCCGACGTATGGAACGAACCGTTCTGCTGCAAACGCTCGATTCAAGCTGGAAAGATCACTTGTTGGCCATGGACCACGTGCGATCGAGCGTCGGGTTCCGCAGCATGGGTCAGATGGACCCCAAGGTCGAGTTCAAGCGAGAGGGGATGCGTCTGTTCGATCAGATGTGGCTCTCGATTGGCGAGCAGATCACCGATGTGATTTTCCGTATGGAAGCCATCGAAGAAGGCATGGTCGAAAGCTCGTTTGTCGAAACCATGGCCCGTCACGACGCCTTCGACGACTCTCAGTACATTTCGCAGGAGAAGATCGAAGACCTCAAGGCAGCCGACCAAGCCGGCGCGTCTGTGCCGGAACCCAAGACCATCCGTAACCGAACCGAAAAGGCAGGTCGCAACGATCCGTGCCCTTGCGGTTCTGGCAAGAAGTTCAAGAACTGCTGCATGAGAAAGCAAGTCTGATGATCAGCCAGTCGATCCCGCGAAGATTGTTTCGATTCAGTCTACTGTTCGCCGGATTCCTGGCTCTCTTCCAAGCCGATCGGCTAAGCCAACGGGTTCACTCTCAAGAGACCCGGCAACCCGCTGGCAATGGGCCCGCTGGCAAGCGGCCCAATGTCGTTTTGATCGTCTCGGACGATCAAGCTTGGACCGATTACGGTTTCATGGGACATGCTCACTTGAGGACTCCCAACCTGGATCGGCTTGCCCGCGAGAGTTTGACCTTTCGACGTGGGTATGTCCCTGCGAGTCTGTGTTGTCCGAGTTTGGCGACGATTCTTACGGGTCGCTTTCCGCACCAGCACAAGATCACCAGCAACGATCCACCCGCAGTCCCGGGGCTTGCCGGCAAGAACTTTCAAGAGTCCGAAGCTTTCAAAGTTGGTCGCGAGCGGATGAACCAACATCTTCGGGCCGTCCCGACGCTTCCGGGTGTTCTCAAAGAGCAAGGTTACTTGACTTTGCAAACCGGCAAGTTTTGGCAAGGCCATTACTCGCACGGTGGGTTTACGCACGGAATGACGCAAGGCTCTCGGCATGGTGACGACGGACTGCAGATTGGCCGCAAGACGATGAAGCCCATCGAAGAGTTCATCGATACGGCAACTCAGCAGGACAAGCCGTGGATGATCTGGTACGCTCCGATGCTGCCTCATGATCCTCACAACGCACCGGCCAAGTACCTTGAGCGAACCCGACCGCTGGCTCCCAGTGAAACGGTGGCCAAGTACTGGGCGAACGTCGAGTGGTTTGACGACACCATCGGAGAGCTCATGCGGATCATCGAGTCCAAGGATCCGACAAACAACACACTGATCGTGTACGTCACAGACAATGGTTGGATTCAGGACCCTGCCAATCCTCGGTATGCGCCCAAGTCCAAGCAGTCCCCTTACGATGGCGGAGTGCGGACACCGATCCTGGTTCGCTGGCCGGGAAAGATCGCTGCACAGCAGTCCACTGATTTTGCCCACAGCATCGATTTGATGCCTACGATACTCAAGGCCATCGGAGTCGATGCGCCCAAGGATCTTCCCGGGATCGATTTGCTCGACGTTCAAGCGACTTCGCAGCGAAAAATCATTTTTGGAGAATGCTTTACGCACAATGCAAACAACTTGGATGTCCCCAAAGAGAATCTTCGTTGGCGATGGGCGATCCAGGGGAAATGGAAGCTGATTGTTCCTAACACGGCCATCGAGAAAGATGGGGTTGTTGAGCTTTATGATCTCCAGGCCGATCCGACCGAAGAGCGGAATTTGGCATCGACCAACAGGCAGTTGGTCGAAGATCTGGGCGAAGAAATCGATGCGTGGTGGCCAGAATGTTCGCGATCGCGTTAAAGATGCTCTTTCATGATCGAGCCAAGTATTTGGGGCTGATCCTAGGAGTGGCGTTTTCTACCCTGTTGATCAATCAGCAACTGGGGATATTCATCGGTCTTATCACGCGAGCCGGGGCGGTGATTGTCGATGTGCCGCAGGCCGATATTTGGGTGATGGACCCTGGGGTCAAGAACCTCGATACGATCTTTCCTTTGCGAGACACCGAGCTTGGTCGAGTCCGAGGCGTTCCCGGGGTGGCTTGGGCGGTCCCTTTGTACAAATCCAATGTGACGATACGAACTGGGAATGGGGAGCTCGAAGCCTCCTTGCTCATCGGAGTCGACGACAGCACGCTGATCGGTTTGCCACCGGAGGTGGTCATGGGGAACATCGACGATTTGCGCAGGCCCGATGCGGTGGCTGTGAGTGTTGATGGGTTTCGCAAGGTTTGGCGTAACGAGCCATTGTCGTTGGGCAACATTGCAGAGCTCAACGACCGGCGTGCGGTGGTCGTAGCGATTGTCAAGGACTCACCCAAGTTCACTTCGTCGATCACCTTCTTTACCCGTTATTCGCAGGCCTTGCAGTACACCAACAACGGGCGCAATCAGATGTCGTTTATTGTGGCCAAGAGTGCACCGGGAGCCACACCCCAGGAGGTCTCAAGGAGTGTTGTGGCCAGGACGGGATTGCAAGCCATGAGCGCCGAGGACTTTCGATACAAGGCGATCATGTATGTGGTCCAGAATACGGGGATTCCGATCAGTATCGGAACGGTTGTGGGGCTTGGGATCCTCGTTGGGATCGCGGTTGTGGGGTTGATGTTCAATCTGTTTGTGTTGGAGAATCTCAAGCAGTTTGCGGTATTGAAAGCGATCGGGACCAGCAACATGCGTCTGATCGGCATGGTGTTTTTGCAAGCGGCGGTGGTCGGTTTTGTAGGTTTCAGTGTGGGGCTTTTTGGAGCGACGATGTTTTTTGAAACAGCGGGCAAGAGTCCGACGTTTCAAGGCTTTTATTTACCTTGGTATGTGGCCGCCGGTTCTGGTGCGATTGCTGCGGCGATCATTGTATTGGCGGCGCTTTTGGCCATGCGTCGGGTGCTCTTTGTCGATCCTGCCATTGTGTTTCGCGGTTGAGAGAAATTTTGGAGGCCGCGATGAACCGTCAGATTGCCGTCGAGTGCACTGGAGTGGTCAAAGACTTTGGGACTGGGAGTGTCAAGCAGCGGGTGCTCCAGGGCATTGATTGGCAAGTGCCGATCGGAGCGACGACTTTTTTGGTGGGTCCTAGTGGGTGTGGCAAGACGACCCTTATATCGATCATAGCCGGGTTGTTGACAGCCACGTCTGGGACGGTGAGGATTTTGGATCAAGAGATCACCAAGATGCGGCCGGGCAGGGTGGTCAAGTTCCGGGCCGACTGTTTGGGTTTTATTTTTCAGCAGTTCAATTTGTTGCCGAGTTTATCTGCCGTGGAGAACGCGGCCGTATCGTTGGTGGTTCAGGGATCGACGTTAGCCAGTGCCAAGCGGCAGGCGGCGGCGTTGCTCGATCAGTTGGGGATGGACAAGAACAAGCACAAGTATCCGAACCAGTTGTCCGGGGGGCAGCAGCAGCGAGTGGCCATAGCCAGGGCGTTGGTGCATAATCCCAAGATTGTCATCAGCGACGAGCCGACAGCATCGCTGGATGCCCAAGCCGGGCGTGAGGTGATGGAGTTGTTGCGTCAGGTCGCTTCGGCTGACGATCGGGCGGTGATCGTTGTGACGCATGACAATCGCATTTTCCCGTTTGCCGATCATATAGCGACGATGTCTGATGGTCGGATCGAATCGTTTCGAAGGAATGCTACTTAGGGGTCCATGATGCAGCGTACTTTAAAAGTTCTTTTTGCGTTTGGATCGATTGTGGGTGCGGGAATTCTGCTTTTTCAAGCGGTTCGCTTGATTGAAAAGAACACGCCTAGCGAAAAGCAGTACACCGTCAAGACGTTGCCGCCCACAGCGCCGGTATCGGCCCAGAGCAAGGGTCCTGAGTCTGGTGCGGCGTTTATCGGTGGTGTTGGGATTGTCGAGCCGGTGGGTGAAGCCACGGTGATTGGATCGCAGCTTGCGGGGGTGGTTGAGCGGGTTTTTGTCGAGCCGGGTGCTACGGTGCAGCAGGGCCAGGAGTTGCTTCAACTCGACTCGCGAAGTGCGTTGGCTGATGTTGGGGTAGCCCAATCCGAGTTGCGAGCGCAGGAGGCCAAGCTCATTGAGTTGCAGATGCAGGTCGATGTGTTGCGAGCAAGGGTGGATGCAGCCGCATCGATGCAGGATCAGGCCCAGGCGTCCGAAGCCAATGCCAAGCGGGATTTGGACCGAGCCAATGCGATTGGTGTATCGAGTGCGTTATCGCAGGAGGAGATCGACACGCGGAGGCTCAATTGGGAGACGGCCAAGGCAAGGCTTAGGGAGGCCCAGGCACGGGTTCGCGAGGCGCAGGCGAGTTTGAGTATGTTTGATGGCAAGCCCGTTGCAGCGAGTCTTGAGGTGCAGCGGGCGGCCGTTGCGCAAGCGCAAGCGAGTTTAGTGCGGGCCCAGACCAGTCTTGAGTTGCGAACGATAAGGGCACCTAGGGCGGGAACGATACTGAGTGTGAAGATACGTCAGGGGGAGTTTATACCGGCATCGATTTTATCCAATCCGTTGATCACCATGGGGCAGATCGATCCTTTGCATATTCGGGTCGACATTGACGAGTCGGAGATACCGCGATTTCGGTCTGACGCGACGGCGACGGCGACGTTGCGGGGGACCAGTGGTCCTGGGCTCAAGTTAGAGTATGTGCGGACTGAGCCGCTTGTGGTGCCCAAGCGAAATTTGACAGGCACGGTATCGGAGCGGGTGGATACACGGGTGATGCAAGTGATTTATGCGGTCAGTCCGCAGGTGTTAGGAGCGATCGTAGGCCAGCAGGTTGACGTGTACATCGAAGACCGATCGTCAAGGAATTAGGCCATCGTCGCTGATTTCTCCGAAATTAGTTGGCTGCTTCAGAGTTGCTGATTTTTCCGAAATCATGCTGGCTGCTCCAGAGTTGCTGATTTCTCCGAAATCAGTTGGCTGTTTGATGGGTACTAATCCAGTTGCTATTCTTCACCATCTTTTGGAAAGCCGACCGCCTGCGGCGGCAAGGAAAGGCTTTGGACGGCATTGACCTTACTGACGGCGTTGACGGGATTGACTGCGGACCTTGTTGACGCGACTGACGGCGGTTCTGAGAGTCGCTGATTTCTCCGAAATCAGTTGGCTGTTTGATCGGTACAAATCCAGTTTCAACCATCACCAGCTTTTGGAAAGCCGACCGCCTGCGGCGGCAAGGAGAGGCTTTACTGCGAAGTTCATCGCATGG
>JAGWZB010000457.1 GCA_018969045.1 Planctomycetota bacterium
AGCCATAAGTGTCTTGCCGCTACCGGTCGGCCCTACCAGCATAATGTTCGATTTCTCGATTTCGACGTTTGACCCTTCCCACTCGGCGCTCAACCGCTTGTAGTGATTGTGAACAGCAACAGCTAGAGTTCGTTTGGTCTGTGTTTGGCCGATTACGTACTGATCGAGATGCTCGACGATCGAGCGAGGGGTTGGTATTTCGTTGAATAACTTTTTGCTAGGGCCTCGGCGGCGTTGTTCTTGTTGAAGCATCGAAGAGCAAAGGTCGATGCACTCACCGCAGATGTAGACTTCGCCTGGCCCTTCAACCAAGGGACCGACATCTCGATAGCTTTTGCGACAGAAAGAGCAGTTCTTTTTCGTATTGCTGTTACCAGAAGTTCTCCTGCTGGCAACCACATCTTTACCTGACGACATACTCGACTCCAAATCTATCGCTTCCCCAAATGCTTACGGTGCATCTGGCTCAGCGATGGGGACACGGGTTGGTTGCTCGATGGCCTGCAGATAAGGACCCTGCAAACCGGCATTCCGTGCCTTGGATTTCGAGCTTTGGGTATTGGTTCCCCATGGGCATGGATGCCCTATGGGTGCGGCCTCCCAGACCGATCTTTGTTGCTTTCTGGAACCTCGACGATGATTCCTCACCGCTCTTCATCTTACCACATGAATCACTGGCTCGATATCATTCGATCGCCGATGTGAATTCAAAGATCCGATGAGGATTGGTTCGTCGATTCATGAAGCTGATCTTTCGATGTGTTTTTCGAAAGCAACGCCTCAATCTTTCGGAATTCCTGGTCGTTCAAGTCACCCTCGGTTCTCATTTCCTCAAAATTCTTGCGGACGATGTCCTCGATTTGCAGATTGTGAGCATTAATACTACGCAGTCGGGATAAACCATACAACGCGATCAAACTCACAACCACCAATACAAGGACTCCGGTAATGGTTTGCACGACCGGATCGTCGAAGAACGCTAGAGGAATCGCCAACCTAGGTGCTGCTGTGTCCATGGTAGGTTGCACCCGATGGGGTGCTGACTTGTGCTACGTTGAACGGTATAGAGCTGACCCTCATTGGCCCGAAGACTCCTAAACAAAGTGAATCCCTCAGTAATCCACGCACCAATGGTACGGCTAGCGGGGGGATTAAGTCCAGAGTTTCGGACTGTTTTTTCCGAATTTCTCTCAAGTCACGCAAGCAAGCGATCGCCCAACAGGGGGGGCTTAAGCCCAACCAAATCGCTCCTTGGGATCCTTCAATGCTTGATGCAACCGATGCAGGGCTTCGGTTTCGATCTGCCTGACTCGCTCTCGTGTCAAACCCAACTCTTGGCCGATCTCTTTGAGAGTGTGCGGAGGGGTATTATCCAACCCGAATCGCATCCGCAATATTGTCGCTTCCCTGGGATCCAAAGTCCCGATCAAATCCAATGCCGTTTTTAAAACGTCGTGATCGAGCAACTCTTCGTCTGGGCTCTTGAGCCGCTCATCCATCACCATTTCACCAAGCGACCAACCTTGTTCGGATTGGTCCCCTTGGGGAGTGGCATTGTGAATCTGTATGGCCTTCTTGATGATCGGTAACTTTTTCTTGGGTAATCCCAAGAGACGAGCCGTTTCCTCTTGGGTCGGTACCCGTCCGAGTTCCTCGCTCAGGCGGTTCGTGGCCCTCCTCCATTTGCTCAGCAGTTCGACCATGTAAGCTGGAATGCGGATGGTTTTCGAGGAGTTGATCAACGCTCGCTTGATCGATTGCTTGATCCAATAGCTTGCGTAGGTGCTAAATCGGGTTCCCATTTCCGGGTCGAACCCTTCGACAGCCCTGAGCAATCCCAAATTGCCTTCCTCGATGAGGTCCTGCAACCCTAGCCCTTTGCCGACATAATTGCGAGCGATGTTGACCACCAGTCGCAAATTGGACCGAACCATCCGATCCCTAGCCTCCGCATCACCTTGGCCGACGAGCCTGGCCAAAGACTGCTCCTCTTGGGCTGTCAAAAGACGTGTCTCGTTGATTTCACGCAGGTAGGTTTCCAAGGGACTCTGCAAGTGGTCTGCCTCGGGCTTCAAACGCTTTTTGCTCAGCACGCGAACCTCTTCGTCGACCGTGTCCTCCACGCTGTCATCGAACGGATGGGGGGAAGCCATGATTGAGCCTAAACGTGTTGGGGAGTGCAAGGTGAAAGCAGTGCGCCAAGATGCGAGAACCTTCCCGCTGTCTGGTGGATCGGCCATCGGGTGAAATAATTGCTAAGAAATCCCAAGCGAAACCACGTGTAACGGATTTGCGGTGTACGTAATCCGACGCCAAAATGCTACAATCCAAGCTCCGAGTCAATTGTGCCGACTTTGCCGCCTGTGTCACTGCAACCCTGGCCTACCCAAAGTAGTCGGCCTATCGGCTTTTCAGCAGGCGTTTACCCATTAGCCATTCACCACAACTAACAAGGAACAAAATGCTCACAACGACGCAGCCTGTCGGCAATCTAACCCCGTGGCGATCGCTGGCCATGAAAGTCCTCAACGGTGCGTCGATCTCGAAATCCGAAGCGCTGGAGATTCTCAATTCACCAGACGACCAACTCCTGGAACTGGTCGATGCGGCCTACCACATCCGAAGAAAAGCCTTTGGCAAAACTGTCCAGCTCTACTTCTTGATGAACGCCAAGAGCGGTCTATGTCCAGAAGACTGCCACTACTGCTCCCAATCGAAAATCTCGGATGCCCCGATCCCCAAATACAACATCCTCAGCCGCGATAAACTCCTCGAAGGGGCCAAGCTGGCGGCTCAAAGACAGAGCAAAACCTATTGCATCGTCATCAGTGGCAGGGCTCCGAACGAACGAGAAATGCAAGCCGTCGAGAAAATCGTGCCGGAGATCAAGCAGATGTACGGTCTGAACATCTGCGCTTGCCTAGGCCTGCTCAATGAAGCCCAAGCCAAACGATTAGCAGCAGCCGGAGTGGATAAGGTCAATCACAATCTGAACACCTCCGAGCAATACTACAAAGAAATCTGCACGACCCATACCTTCGATGACCGCGTCGAAACCCTCAAAAATGTCCGCAAAGCCGGCTTGGAACTCTGCAGCGGTGGGATCATCGGGATGGGTGAAAGCCGCCAAGACATCGTCGATATGGCGTTCTCCCTCAAAGAACTCTCGGTCGAATCGATCCCCCTGAATTTTCTCC
>JAGWZB010000458.1 GCA_018969045.1 Planctomycetota bacterium
TCTCTCTTGCGTAGTTCTCCTCGATGTTTGCCGGTAAGCGATCAGCTAGCTTCGAATCAACGTACTTGATCGCTTGATTTAATTCCTCGTCACTCGCTAGGCGAACTTTCGCATTTATCGATTCCAGTTTGCTGTTGAGACTCAAGGTTTGTGAATACTCAACGCTTGGTAGTGCCGCCAAGATTCGAGAGGTGACATACGAGCCAACTTGGTGATAATCGAAAGGTTTTGCAGGGCGGGAGAAGTCGATGCAATTGGCATCGCCGCTGGTACCGTTGGCCATGATCCCGACGAAGCTGCCCGGATCTTCAGGCCTGAGATTCTGCGCAAGTTCTTTAGCGACAACGCCAAAGTAATCGGAGGAGATGGCCGGTGCACCTGCGTAATGGGTGCAGAACGAAGCCAAAAGGGCAATCGGTTTTCCGTCGATGGTCTTGATCGAAAGAAAGGGGATCGTGCGATCCACATCCGCAGTTTGACGAATTTTGTAGGGTGTATCGTGACCTGGATTCATGGCCACGATATTGCTATCTCGTCCTGAAAAGAGAACCCCACCGGCGTGCCCTGGTTCCATAATCCAGCGGCGGCAGTAAATGTACCGGTCTGCATTGCTCAAGCCATAGCCAACCTGAGCATCGGTTCGATTTCGATAAGCCGAGACGATGGATTCTGCAATCCAGTTAGGCATTTGGTTCGCATAATCTTCCTGTGCAGGAGTACCATGAGCTCCCATAAGTGCGGGAGCTGAGTGCGAATGAGTGGCACTGATAAGCACTTGGTGAGGCTTCAGCGGAGTTTGCTCAGCCACCATCTCTTTTGCTTTATCGACTATCCACGCTGGAACACCAAGGCTATCGACAACACAAATTGCTACGGCTTGATCGGTTCGGCTTTGGTCGGCTGATTCGTTCACCAGGACGATCGACCTTGCGAACAGCGAGTCGACGATCCTTTCGGCTTTGCCAGCAACGATACCCCCACTGACAAAGACTGGTAGGGAGACAGGATCAACATTCTTGGCGTAAGCACCTGCCTTGAGTTTGACCGTCGTGCCCCTGGTGCTTTCTTGAGCCACAGAAAGTGTGGTGCTTATCAAAGCCCACAGCAATGGACCAAAGTATTTCACAGCGGACGCTATTGGATGCGTGGACATCAGTTTAGCCCCTTTCGTTCTTCATGAAGAACGATTTGATTGCTGGTTTTTTAAGGATTGAAGATCTGAATCGACCATGATAGCAGCTAGCTCTGCGATCGAGGTACTTGGGATCCATCCGAGGTCTTTTCGTGCAAGGTCCGAATTGCCCCGAAGGTTTTGTGGTTCTATGGGCCGCTGAAACCGAGGATCGTGTCGATAATAGGACCTCCAATCGAGTCCGATATGTTCGAAGGCGTATTGGATAAAATCGCACACCGTGTGTGTGGCTCCCGTGGCGAGTATGTAGTCCTTGGGCTTGGATTGCTGAAGCATTCGCCACATGGCGTCTACGAATTCGGGGGCGTATCCCCAATCTCTCGAGGAATCGATGTTACCGAGCACCAACTCCTTTTGGAGTCCAAGCTTAATTTTGGCTGCAGCCAGACTGATCTTTCTGGTGACGAAGTTTTCGGCACGCCTGGGACTTTCGTGGTTGTAGCAGATCGCATTGCAGGCAAAGAGACCAAGAGAATCTCTGTATACTTTTACGATTTGGTTTGCGAATGCCTTTGCGGCCCCATAGGGAGAATTTGGATTGACTGGGGTTTGCTCATCCTGTGGTGAACTGATAGGGGTACCGAAGATCTCACGACTGCTAGCGTGCAGAAATCGAGGCGATGGGTTTAGATCGCGAAGGATTTCCAGGATCCTAAGGGTTCCCATGGCGGTCAGCTCACAGGTGCTTTCGGGTATCTCAAAGCTGAGCCCTACGTGGGACTGGCCGGCCAGATGATAGAACTCGTCTGGCTTGATGCGGGTGAGAATTCGTCGAAGCGATGTGGTGTCTGTCAGATCGGAATAATGGAGGAAAAGACGCTTGCCATAGATGTCTTGATCGTGCACTTGTTGATCAAGACGCGGACGTTGGAGGGTGCTACTACGGCGAACAATCCCGTGAACTTCGTACCCTTTGCCAAGGAGTAGTTCCGTGAGATAGGATCCATCTTGGCCGGTAATTCCAGTGATGACTGCTCGCATAGCGATAACTGGTCCTAAGTAGCTTGCAGTTTAGCTCTTAAAAGATTGGTTATGCTTTTCACGTTTTGCGATTTCCAGATCGTGCTCGACCATGATCTCGGCGAGTTGCTCGGTGGATGTTTTGGCCTTCCAGCCCAGCAATCGGTTCGCTTTAGATGGATCGCCTAGCAGCAATTCGACCTCAGCAGGTCTGAAGTACCTAGGGTCAATCTCAACAAACTCTTGCCAATCCAGGTCGAGCTTGCGAAATACCATTTCGAGAAAATCTCGGATGGAGAACGTCTGGCCT
The DNA here is from genome assembly GCA_018969045.1 of Planctomycetota bacterium. Lineage (GTDB taxonomy): Bacteria > Planctomycetota > Planctomycetia > Pirellulales > Pirellulaceae > JBKCUI01. Next base: position 2,463 of record JAGWZB010000458.1, read on the forward strand.
GTAGCGATAACAAAATCATCAGGCTGAGAGTGTTGAAGCATCAGCCACATGGCTTCCACATAATCTTTGGCGTAACCCCAATCGCGTTTCGCATCGAGATTCCCCAGATAGAGCTTCTTTTGCAATCCCAATTTGATACGGGTGGCAGCTCGGGTGATTTTCCGCGTGACGAAGGTCTCTCCTCTTCGGGGCGATTCGTGATTGAAAAGGATTCCATTGCATGCAAAAAGGCCATAACTACGACGGTAATTGATGGTTTGGAAATACGCGTAGACTTTAGCGCATGCATACGGGCTTTGGGGATTAAACGGAGTGGTTTCTTTTTGGGGAGTCTCAAGCACCGCACCGTACATTTCTGATGAACTGGCTTGGTAAACACGTACCTGCTTCTTTTGATTGAGTATCCTGGCCGCTTCCAGGACATTCAACGCACCGACCCCGTCGGTCATCAGGGTGTAAACAGGCTGATCGAACGACACCCGAACGTGACTTTGCGCACCAAGGTTATAGATCTCGTCGGGTTCAAGATTCAAAACAAGGTTTGTGAGTGCTTGGCCATCGGTAAGGTCACCGTAATGGAGCAACAGGCCTGGGTCGTCGTGAATATCCTTGTAGAGGTGATCGATACGTCCGGTACTAAAACTTGAACAACGGCGAACGAGACCGTGGACGCGATAACCTTTCTCGAGCAAGAGTTCAGCTAGATAGGATCCATCCTGTCCTGTAATTCCC
>JAGWZB010000459.1 GCA_018969045.1 Planctomycetota bacterium
GTCGTCGCAGGTGTACCTGATCTTGATCAAGAGATAGCAACAGGTCGATCCGATTGATAGAGACTCGTGCTGGGTGAAACGATGATCGTCGCTTAGACATTGTAGTACTGGCGGTACCACGCGACGAACTGCGCGATCCCATCTTCGATCTGAGTTCTGGGTTTAAATCCAACAGCTTCTGCCAGAGAATCGACATCGGCATAGGTCGACAGTACATCACCGGGTTGCATAGGGAGATATCTCAAGTCCGCTTTCTTGCCAATGGCTTCTTGCAAGACCTCGATGAAGTAGGAAAGTTCTGTCGGCTGGTTGTTTCCTATATTGTAAATTCGGTAGGGGGCAGAGCTAGTTGATGGATCTGGGTGGTTAGAGTCCCAATCTGGATTGGCTTGGGGGATTCTATCCATCAGTGGGATCATAGCATCGACGATGTCATCGACGTAGGTGAAATCCCTTTTCATCTTGCCATGGTTGTAAACATCAACCGTCTTGCCCTCAAAGATCGCTTTGGTGAATTTGAAAAGTGCCATGTCCGGTCGTCCCCACGGACCATAGACCGTGAAGAAACGAAGACCGGTACAGGGTATCTTGTACAAATGTGCGTAGCAATGCGCGAACATCTCGTTGGATTTCTTGGTCGCCGCGTAGAGACTCACTGGATGATCGGTGTGATGAACCGTCGAAAAGGGTTGCAGGCTGTTGAGTCCGTAAACGCTAGAACTGCTCGCAAAGATCAAATGCTCGATCTGATCATGCCGACACGCTTCAAGGATGGTCATCGTTCCATCGATGTTCGATTGCGTGTAAGCATAGGGGTTCTCGATTGAGTATCGAACTCCTGCTTGAGCAGCCAAATGAACCACCCGGTCGAAACGATGGGATTTAAAAACCTTGAATATCGACGATCTGTCTTCAAGATCCATCGCATGGAATTCGAAATTCGGATCCTCTTGCAGAATTCTCAACCGGCTTTTCTTGAGCTCGACATCGTAGTAATCGTTCACATTGTCGACGCTAACAACGCGATGGCCCAGACTCAAACAACGCTTGGCAAAATGGAAACCGATGAATCCCGCAGCGCCCGTGACAAAAATAGTTTTCATAAAAGATATCTAGATGTTGGTCCAACTGCGGGTTGCCACTTACCCAACTCAAGGCTCCGACTCACCCAACTCCTTAGCGTCGCTAAATTGTAAACAACACCGGTAGCCATCCAAGGTGTAGCGTTCAAGAAATCTCGCCAATTCGATTGGTTCCAACACCAAAGTACCCTGATCGAAGCGTTGCCCCGAACGGTTCGTTCCCCCTGGACAAACCCTTCAACGCTTTTCTCTGCTTGCGAGATCTGTTTTGTCCAGTGCTTGGCATCGATCCACTCCAAGCATTGGCCTAATTGGTACTCAAGGTCTATTTTTGTAAGTTCTTGGATGGGATTCCAGAGTATTTGGTAGTTCGGTCCGTACGACTCTGCAAGCTTTGTCTTTGCGGTTCTATAAATCATCGCGCGGTGCATGGGTGAAATGCCATGGCAATACCAAGGCAGCTCAAAGCGCTCAGGACCAGCAATGGCTCTGGAGACCAAGTCCTTAAGCGGATCATGATGCATCTGTAGATTCATCGGCTCTTTTCACACAGGTTCTGAGGTACCGGTTCTGCGACCAAAACCTTCGACTTGCCTGCGACAACCACTTTGGCCTGACCGCATGCATGAGGAATCAACGCCGACTGACCAGCACGAAGCTCGAGGTCCCCTGACGACGTCGAAATCGTGGCTGCACCTTGAGGTACGGCAATGATTTTGCATGTAGGTAAGTCCAGTAAATGGGCTGAGGCTTCTCCCAGAGAGACCAAGCGAAATTGGTCGCAAGCGACCAATTCCCAAGAATTAGAAGCCCCGTCGAGCCGAGGAACGACTCGATGCACCGGTCCGCGATCAAAATCGATCACATCCAGGGACTGCTCGATGTGCAAAGGCCTCGCAGCACCTGATGCGTCGACCCGATTCCAATCGAAAAGCCTAAATGTGCAGTTGCTAGCCTGCTGGATCTCTGCCACCAAAAGTCCCGCTCCAAGAGCATGGACCGTGCCTGAAGGAATGAAAATGCAATCCCCAGCTTGAGGCTTGATCGCATGCAAACATTCTTCGGTTCTCCCCATTGAGATCGCTTCGGCCAAATCCCTGCAAGACACGCCCGATTGGAGCCCTGCATACAGAACCGAATCAGGCTCAGTGTCGATGATGTACCAAGCCTCGGTTTTTCCTAAGTCGGGGGTGCTCATCTGCAATCCATAAGCGTCGTCAGGATGTACCTGAACACTCAATACGTTTTGGCAATCCAAGTACTTGAGCAACAAAGGAAACCGAGATAAATGACTTAGCTTGGATTCCGCTCCCGAAAACAACTCAAAACCAGGTCCAAGAATTTCGCCCCGATACTCTTCGACCAACCTTCCCAAGGACCAGCCCTGCCAGGGCCCGCTAGCCACCACCGATTGCCCCTGAGGGTGGTCGACAATCTCCCAGCTTTCTGCCCAAATCCCCTCGGCGGGTAAGGTTTTTCCAAGCTTTGTTGCTAGGCGACGTCCTCCCCAAAGGTACGACCGGTAGAGTGGCTCAAAGACTAACGGTGGAAATGCTCGAAACATGGATTGCCAAATCAAAGGATTCAAACAAAGCTGAGTAGAATGGTGCGGCGTGTCGGTCCTGCCAAGACATCCTCAGGACGGCGCCGCAGGGTATTCTATTCGATTCTAATCGCGTTTTTCCGCAAGAGAGGGGATCCGCACCCGATGAAAGGTGACGATCTTTTTGAAAAAAGTTCGATGACGTTCGGCGAGCATCTCGATGAACTCCGCATCGCTCTGGTGAAATCCTCGATTTGGTTGGCTCTGGGTATGCTCGTAGGTCTGCTCCTTGCCACCCGAGTCGTCGCCTACATGCAAGGTCCTCTAGAAAAGTCTCTCGAAAACTTCTACAAAAAACAATCGATCCAGGAAATGGCTAAGGCTTCCGGAGAAGATGTTCCAGAGAACCTCAGGAAATGGATGGAGTCCAACAAGGTCGTCAGCCAGTATGCTTGGATCGACCCACGGCGACTACTAGTCAACGAAACCAAAAGCCAAGAACCCTCGAACCCCGAAACACCTACATCAGAATCCGCCGCATCAGAATCTCCCGCAGAGCCACCT
>JAGWZB010000460.1 GCA_018969045.1 Planctomycetota bacterium
CGCATCGGAGTGTTGAAACATCTTGCGTGTGGCAATTCCGTGCAAATCCAAAGACACGACGATTGGAATATTCTGGCCAACGATCAATCGGGTTTGCTCTAGCAAATATCCTTCGGGATCCAATTCATGCTGACTGCACATGGCACCATGCATACAAAAGTAAATGCCATCGATTGGCCCGCTTGCTAGTGCTTGGTGCACTCCATCGAGAAAATCTTTCGCGATGATTTCCCAGTCTTGGTGTGCAAGTGTGCCACCCGAAGTAATAAAGAATGCACTGTAGGTCGGCACCAGCTCGATAGCAGGATCCTGATCAAAGACACTTAGCGCCCCACCGACCTCATTCCTGACCGTCCGATGGTAATCGAGCAGGTTCTGCCCACGCCGAATACCAAAGTCATCGAGTCGACTCAGATTCGGATTGAACGTCGAGACCTCTTGCTTGCACTCAGCGATCAGTATCCGTTTCGACATAGCGTCCCAAGTCACCTTTCAATGTAAAGAGGATCGCAAAAAGCAATAGCATCGAAGCACAGCCATAGGCAACCGCTGCATACTGAATCATTCCCGGCAGTCCGAGTGTTTCTTTCCATCGACCAACTAGCAATGGAGCGAACCCCGATAAAGCGGCTCCGAAGAGATTCAAAACCCCGACTGCAAGACCACGCTGGTCCGAGCGGACCACTTCAAAGGCAGCCGGAAAAATATTCCCGATCATCCAACCACTGAAGAACCCATATCCGACCAACACCCATTTGAGTATGTTCAAATCTCTGGTCGTTCCTATAGCAACTAGCAAAGGACAACAGATCACAAGGCTTCCAAGCAGCACAAGTACCCGCCCAGATGCAATCCGCTTACGCATCCGATCTGCCAAATAACCTCCACTGAACAAGCCGACAACCGTTGCTCCTTGGAGGTACGCCGTAGATACCAACCCTGCCTGTGCGGTGTTCAATCCAAACGACTCCTCGAGATATCGAGCTAGCCAACTGTAGATCATCCATAACCCAAAAACAAACAACGGAAACGCTACGCACAAGATGCAAAAAGTCGCCGTCTGAAAAATCTCAAGGACACTCGTCGCAGAGTTCGTCCGATCTAGGTTCTCCGATTGCTCAACTCCCGACGATGGTTCGGTGCTAGACAATCGCCAAAGATACCAAGCGTAAGGGATCGAGTAAGTTAAGCCTAAAATCCCCAGGACTACGAAGGCCGTGCGCCATTGCCCCTGCTGAGCCATCCAACCTCCAAACGATGCTCCCGCAATCACGCCAGCAATTTGAGCCGTCGTCAAACTCGCCACGGCTCTGGATCTCCAACGCTCGGGAGTTCGGTTGGTTGTCAGTGAGATCGCTGCGGGCATGAACAATGCTTCAGAAATCCCCATCGCAGCCCGCATCCCCAAAAGCATGATTGCCGATACCGATAGCCCCGTGGCGATCGTCACCAAGCTCCAAAGGATCAAACTACCAACAATAAGCCACGTTTTGGAATATCGGTCCGCAAGAAAACCTGCTATCGGACAACCGATTCCATAAACCCATAAGAACAGAGCCCCCGTAAGCCCAAGCTGAGTGTCGGTCATCGAAAGATCCGACTTGAGCACTTTGAACATCGCAAACACGGCTTGCCGATCGCAGTAATTTAGAAAGTAAGCGATCCACATCCAACCAACAAGTGTGGCCGTCGACAGAGCTGAGGGATTCTCGGACTGAGAACGGTTCACAAACTCTCCCCAGGGGGTAAGTACGACCGAGCCAACTCCCGAAAGGCGATGAGTTGCTGGTCGATCCATGCGTCGTCTCGTCCAAGTTCTCGAGCGAGGATCGTTGCAACCAGCGGTGCGGCTTGGACTGCCAAGCGAGCTCTCAGAAATAACAGACGCGACCGTCGTGCCAATACATCCTCGACCGTTCGAGCCATCTGATGCCTAGCTGCCCAAACCACATCGACACCTTTGAGGGAATATCCTTCGATGATCGGCAATCCTAACGCTGTGTCGTGTGCGGCCAACTGAGTTTTCGATACCGAGTCCGAACCATGCAACGCGAGCCCCTTGGTGATGCACTGGGCATGCGGTAAACCCGCCGCTTCCATCGCTCGATCGACACAGTCTTGGGCCATCTTGCGGGCTGTTGTCCACTTGCCACCGGTGATGGTGATCAGTCCCGACTGGGAAATCAGAATTGTATGGTCTCGCGAAAGTTTTGAAGTACTCTTACTGGCTGCCTTGGCTTGAACCAGCGGCCTGATCCCAACAAAAACGCTCAGAATGTCGCTGCGGGTAGGTTTCTTGGAGAGATACTGTCCGGATGTCTTTAGCAAAAACTCGATCTCCTCATCCTGGGCCTTGGGCTCATCGATTGCCTTGGCGATCGGAGTATCGGTCGTTCCAATCACGGTATGATGATGCCAAGGGATCATAAAGATGACGCGTCCATCGCTGGTCTTGGGGACGATCACCGCAGCATCCCCTGGCAGGAAACTTTGATCCAGCACGATATGCACCCCCTGGCTAGGTGCAATGATCGGTTTTTCTTCTGGACTGTCGAGCAGTCTCAACTCATCGCAAAACGGCCCAGTGGCATTGATGACGCATCTAGCTTGGAGTTCGATCGTTTTTGCGTTGGCCTGATCTTCGGCGTCGATGGCCGTCACCCCACAAACCCTACCTTTGGAATCCTTGATCAAGCCGGTAGCTTGGACATAATTGCACGCCACAGTCCCGTGCTCGCTGGCCGTTTGGACGATGTCCAAAAGCAACTGAGCATCATCAAACTGACCGTCGGAGTAAAGCACCCCGTGCCGAGCCATTTGCGGTGCGATGGTCGGAACGTACTGTGCACACTGCTGAGCATTCAGTCGTTTGGCTCTTGCAAAGCCACTTTTGCCAGCGAGTCCATCGTAGACAAGAAAACCCATGCTGTACCAAAGCTTTTCAAACCACGATTTGCACGGGACCAGAAACGACATTTCATGAACGGTGTGAGGCGCATTCTGACGCAGCAAGCTTCTTTCATGCAACGCATCCCGCACCAAAGAAATGTTGCCCTGTGCCAAGTAACGAACCCCGCCATGAACGAGCTTGGTCGACCGGCTCGATGTCCCTTTGCCGAAATCATGTCGATCCAGTAGGACAACCGAGAACCCTCGCGATGCAGCATCCAGTGCCACGCTTGCTCCGG
>JAGWZB010000051.1 GCA_018969045.1 Planctomycetota bacterium
CCCAGCCCGTTTTGCCGCTTCGATCCCAAGTTCCGCATCTTCGAAGACCAAACACTTTTCTGGCGAAGCGCCCAAGCGGCGAGCGCTCTCTAAAAACACATCCGGATCGGGCTTGTGCCTGACCGTATCCTCGGCACAAACAATCGTATCGAACCAGTCCCAGATCCCTACATGCCTCAATTGTTTCTCAATCCCATGACGGCTCCCGCCACTGGCAACCGCGATCGGTTTTAAACCTCTGAGTTTCTTGGCTACCTCGACGACGATATGGATGGGCTCGAGCATGTGGATCAGCTCATAAAAAGCCTCTTCCTTGCGTTTGGCTGTTGCGTGGGCATCGACCAGCACCTGCTGTTCATGAGCCAGCATCTCGATGATTCGGTGGGTCGGAATCCCTCCCATGGCATAAAAGCGGTCTTCAGGTAGCTCGATCCCGACTTCGGTCATGGTTCGATTCCAAGCTAGGAAATGGATCGGCATCGAATCGACCAAAGTACCATCGCAATCAAAGATCACTGCATCGGCAGCTTCAACACGCTCCCATGGAATCATTCGCCAGATCCTAACGTCACAGGAATCGATAGAGATTTGCCCGATCGCACGATGGTCAATCGGACTACATCGCCAGCCTTTTTGGTTTCGATCACACTGAGCAAATCGTCTGCTTGTTTGACCTTGGTCTGATCGATCGCGATGATCAAATCGGCTTGGCTGTGATCGACCGACTCTTGTTCGACCATTCCCAATACCGATCGAACTTTGCGACGCTCGATGCTCGAACCGCGAAGCCCGGCTCGCTCGGCAGGGCCGTTGGGGGACATGTTGACGATGAGCAAACCGTTTTCGGTTTCGAAGACTTGCATGATGCCGATGGTCGGTCGAGCCACCCTACCGGTATGGATCAGTTGCGGGACCACTCGGCTCATCGTGTTGACCGGGATGGCAAATCCGATCCCCGCGTTGTCACCGCTACGGGTAGCGATGGCGGTATTCATCCCGATCAGTTCCGCTCGAGAATTCAGCAGAGGTCCACCCGAGTTGCCTTGGTTGAGCGCAGCATCGATTTGGATCACCGATCGAATGGTTCGTCGGGTCCGAGACGTGATTTGTCGGTTCAAGCTCGAGATGATCCCGGTGCTCATGGTCCGTTCGAATCCGAACGGATTCCCGATGGCGATGATATGTTGGCCAACCCTCAATTGGCTCGAGTCACCCCAGCGGATCGGAAAGAGCATTTCGCCAGGGGCGCTGATTTTCAAAACAGCGATGTCGTTGTCAGGGTCCTGGCCGACCAACTCCGCAGGAAACGACTCCCCGTTGAATAAGGTGACGTTGATGTTTCGGGCACCTTCGATGACGTGGAAATTGGTCAAGATATGGCCTTGGCCATCGATCACCGAACCGCTGCCGTTTCCTTCGATCTCGGCGACCAGCAAGAAAGCTTCCGGGCGTATGCTTCGAGTCGAAATGTTGACCACACCTCGGTTGACCGACTCATAAACACTCACGTGAATCGCTTCTTCGGTCGAGCTAGCTATAAAGCCATCGGCAAGCTGGATGCCTTGCGCTGCAGGGGCAGGAGCTTGAACCGGATTGGGCGGAATCGGAGCTCCTCCAGGCTGGAATGCCGGTGCACCGAACTGGCCTTGAGGGACCGGTGGCGCTGGGATCACCAATGGGTTTTGAGGGCCTGCCTGTGCACTGGATGTGTCGATCTTCGAATGAAAACCCCACCCAATCAGAACGCCTGCGGCCAGCACCGCTGCGAATGCGATAGAACGTCGAAGCATCATTTGGATCTCTGTCGTGAATTTGTTTTTAGCGAGGATTCGCTAAATGAAGCGATTGGCTTTTGGACTGCCCAAATACCGCTTTGGCGGCTCGAACCACTCGGTCCGAATCGAGTTGGTTCATGCAGTTGGCATGTTTGAACCGGCAATCGTAAGATCCGCATGGCTGACAGTCCAACCCCAAGGTGACAATGGTTTCTGGAACATTGTAAGTGCGCGTCAGCCCCGGATCGATCGATCCAAACAAAGAGACAACAGGTTTATTCAATGCCACTGCGATGTGACGCGGTCCGGAGTCCGTCGATACAACCAAAGCCGATCGGGCGATCAATGACTTGCTCAACCCCAATGGCAAATCCTCAAAGCGACCCATGCTCCTGACGCGAGGGTCATTGGCAAGGGTCTCGATCGAACTGGCGCTGTCTCGCTCGGCGGGCCCACAGTGGATCAGCACCCAGACGTCGAGGTCTTGGGCAAGCTTCCTTGCGGCTGCTGCGGCTTGCTCGACAGGCCATCGTTTCGTCAGCGCTGTGGCCGCCCCAGTGTTCATGACGATCAACTTGCGATGGATATCGAGTCCGATCGATTCTAAGCATGATTGGGCTAGCAACTGGTCGTCGTGAGTCAGCGCAAGCTCGGTGCGTCGATCGCTAGCGCTACAGCCCATGGCTTGAGCAAGTCTCAAGTAGTTGTCGATGCAAGGGTCTTTGCGGGCGTTGTGATGCTCGGTGCACACCGGGACCGGGTCGGACAAAAGCCAACTGCGGTAGTCGCGGGCGTATCCGATCCTGCGACGAATGCCTGCAAGGGCTCCGATCAGTGCCGTCGAGAGGCTGTTGGTCAAATACAGGATCGTATCGAAACGTTCAGCCCTCAGTGCGCCAACGAGCTGTCGTCGGTTCAGAAGCGTCTTGGAGCGGGGTTTGTAGCAAAGGGTTTTATCGGACCACGCCAAGCCTTCGAGGACCCCCAAAGGACCGGGCCTTCCGACCCAACAGATCGAGGTATCGGCGGCAAGCTCGGTACGTAAAGCCCGCAGCGCAGGGGTAGCCATGCAGGCATCTCCGACCCAATTTGGCAACATCACCGCAAGTTTCATAATGCGGGACTTGTACAAAATGCGCAAGTTCCACGTCAAGTCGGATTGCTGGGCATTACTGGCGAGACTGCGGTGTGACCTTGAACCGATGGGTTTGGGATCCGCGTTTGACGACGATCTCGGTCTCTTGGCCTACTTTCAACGCCTCGATCGCATAGGTGTAGTCGTAAATGTTCTCGACCTTGCGGCCCGCCAGCTCGATGACGATGTCCTTGGCCTTGACCCCGGCTTGGGCCGCTGGACCATCCTTGGATACACCCGATAGCAGCACACCTTGAATGTCTCCTTGGGCATAGTCGGGGATCGAGCCCAAATAAGCCGTCATCGCGGCTCGTGTCCCTTGGTTCTCGGGTGCCTTTTGTTCCGTGTACTCAGGAATGCTCTGGGTCGTTCCTAAAGCTCGAGTGACCAATCCCATCAACTTGGCAATCTGAGCCGCTCCGTCGTAGTTGAGCAGCTCGGGCGTATCGCGCGGTGTATGGTACTCCGAGTGAGAACCGGTAAAGGCCGAAAGGATCGGAACCCCTTTGAGGAAGAACGTGCTGGCGTCGGTGGGCAGGTAGCTGTCGGCTTGCAGCGTGATCGGCAGTCCAACGACCGCGTTTCGCTTTTCGATTTCTCCCTTCCAGTACGGCGAAGATCCGATTCCTTGTAGAACGAGGTTTTCTCTCAAACGACCGACCATATCGAGATTCACGCATGCGGCCACGGTGGGATACAGCTTGTTGCCTTCGGGTTTGTCCAAGTTTGGATAGATCTCATGGAAGTGGTCTGCAAAGTACGCTGAACCTAGCAGTCCCATTTCCTCGCCGGACCAAGCTGCAAAGAGGATGTCATGCTTGAGTTGCAGTTTGCCCGCCTTCTTTTGACTTGCTAGCGATTGGGCGATTTCGAGCATCGCTGCGACTCCAGAAGCGTTGTCATCGGCACCTCGGTGGATCCCGTTGCGCTCTTCGTCACGCGCCAAACTCGAACCGTTTCCGCCGGCTCCCAAGTGATCGATGTGGGCCCCGACAATGATGACCGATTTGGCTGCTTGGTTAGGATCCTCGGAAGCTCGCAGGATACCTAGCACGTTGGTCCCTGTTCGCTTGATCGGTTGGACTTGGATCGAAGCCCGGACGCTTACTTCGGGCAATTCAAAGCCCATCATCATCTCCCCTTTGTCCAGTTCGGCTTGCAGATCTTCAAGTTTGTCTTCGCTCTTGGCAAACCATTCCAATGCAAGCGCATCGCTGACGCTGATGGCTGCGATGCTGGTCCCGGAGAGGGATCCATCGTTTTGCAAGGGGACCAATTGCTGACGCACTCCGCTTTTGGGCCCGCTGACGACGATCAAGCCTTTGGCGCCTCGGTCCCGAGCAACCATCGCTTTGAATCGCAATGAACTGTAGCGAGCCAACTGCTGGCGACGCTCTGGACTCACGTCGCTTGGCAACTGTCGCAGGACCATGACCCATTTGTTCTCGACGTCCAAATGGACATAGGAATCGTATTCTTTTTGATCGCCATCGGCAGGAGCCACGATGCCATAGCCCGCAAACACCACTCCCGTGGGCTCGACTTCAATGGACTTGGAAAAAGCCAATGGTCTCCAGTCCTGGTCCAACGTCCACTCCTTGGAACCCGAGACGAGTTTGTTGCTCCCGGTGAGTTCGACCCCTGCGGTGTAAGGGAAGGGATAAAAGTACTTGCCGAACTCATCGAGACTGGCAACATCAACCTTTTGGGATGTTGCGGGTTTCACTTTGTCCATCAGTGAAGAAAAAGTATCCGTGCCCGCAGGAGCAAGTCCCAGTTGAGACATGTAGCTGGCAACATAAGCCGTCGCGAGACGTTCGCCATCGGTTCCGGTTAGTCTGCCACCGAGTTCAGGTCGGCACAAGTAATCGACGTGGCGTCCGACATCCGATGGCTTGTAGTCGTTGTCGTTGGCTTTGGCATTAAGCATGGCCAATCCGGAGACTTCACCGAGCCCGTCGCTAGATGGTTTGGCCGGATCGCCTTCCAACCCCAACGCTTTACGAGCGGCTGAATCGTTCCACTTGCCGATGAAGATTTGCGATTTTTTATCGGCTGTACGATTGCTGGTCCATGCAAGCTCCGATCCGTCGGGAGTGAAGACCGGCAGGCCATCGAAACCGTCGGTCGAAGTGATGCGAACCGGGTCTTTGGTCCCAGCAGCATCGACGATGTAGAGTTCAAAGTTTGCGAACCCTTGCAGGTTCGTAGCGAAGATCATGTAATCGCCCGAGGGATGAAAAAAAGGGGCCCAGCTCATGGCTCCCAGCCGAGTGATCTGCTTGGGATCCGAGCCGTCGACGTTGGCCGAATAGATTTCCGCCGTCGCCCCATCTTCGCTGAATCGCCTCCAACAAATCCGTTTCCCATCGGGGGAGAAGAAGGGTCCGCCGTCGTATCCAAAGACGTCAGTGATCTTGCGAACATTCGTTCCATCGGAATCCATCACGTACAAGTCCAGCGCCACGGCCGGATCGTTTTCAAACAAAGTCTTTTCACGCGGAGTCAACGGCTTTTCGTAAGCCGCTCGGTTGGATGAAAAAGCGATCCACTTTCCATCAGGGCTGTAGGAAGCTTCCGCGTCGTAGCCCATGGCTTGGGTCAGTTGCTTGTAACTCCCGGTCTTTCGGTTCCATTCGACCAATTCGAACTGAGGATCATAATCCCAAGCGTACCGGCGCTGCTGGCCAGAGGCGCGAAAGTCCAGTTCGCTTTGCTGCTTGGACTTGGCCTCGGGGTCAAACTGAGTCGAAGCAAAAAGGACTCGATCGCCATCGGGATGGATCCATGCGCAGGTCGTTTTACCGTGGCCTGGTGAGACACGCTCGACGTCCCCGGACTCGCGGTCTAGCAAGTAAATTTGATAGAACGGGTTTCCTGGCTGGCGTTCGCTTTGGAAAACCATCTGCTGGCCGTCTCGACTGAAGTAACCTTCGCCCGCACGGGCACCTTCGAAGGTCAGTTGCCGGACGCCCGAAACAAACGTCGCTTCGGTTTCCTGAGCACTAAGCTTTTCGATCCAACCCAAATGGACCAAGCAAAGACTCGCCAGCACACTTGCAAACAGGGATCTATTTTTCATGGGGGGAGATGGATAGGAGGGAACGATGAACGCAGGTGTCAGCCCGTGTGACCCTACATGGTAGTCAAAAGGGCGAATCTGTCATCCGAAGATTCCGGCGGCAACGATTCGGAACGTTAGTCGACCCAGCTTTGAAGTTTCCGAAGATCGTCGGAATTGCCGATCGGGTCGAAACCCAAGGCTTTTTCTCGTTGGTCCAAGGCTGCCGATTGTTCTGCAAGGCGTTGTCGCAAGGACTTGTCCCGGGTCACCACATAGACTCCCACGACGTGCACATGTTTGGCATCGATCTTGATTTGATTTTTGGCGATCTGGTAGGCGACCGGCTTGGGTCCTTGGCTGTCGATTTCAAAGCAGTCCAACCCGCCTGATGGGTCGGTGGCGGCGAGCCATACCGGCAACTCGAATTGGAGGATATCGGATCGATTCGAGAACTGGAAGGTTCGAGTTTTCTCATCGATTGAATAATCTAAATCGTTGGCAACGAGGATTGCTGAATCCTGGTTAACGACCGAAGAGAGATCCCACGATAGTTTTCCAGATTGGAGAATTCGCTCATAGCGATAAGCAGTACCGGATTCCAGGATCGGTTTGAGCAGTTGGATTTCCCGACCGACACGTCGGATGGGCTCTAGCAGATCGGGAAATTTCGCTAGAGACTTCATGCTCAAATTGAACCAGTACAGCGACATGATGCCGTTGCCCAGACCGTGCCAAGCTTGCGAACGCAGTTCCTCGGGAGTAGGCGATCCACGTCGGGGACTGAGGATGCCACCCCAGCCGTCGTGGGCACCTTGGGACCAGTAAGCGATGCTTGCTGGTCGGCTTTGCTGACGCAAGCTGCGAGTCATGGTGCCGATGGTTTCCAAGGGTGCTCCCCAGCGGATCGATGCACCGTTCCAACGATCGTACTTATTCCAAGCGTCGGCAGCCGGTGCGATAACCCGATAGGCATCGTAGTGAGGGTAGTCAGACAGTCCGGCGTAGAATCTCCAAGTCCGCTCTTCGCTGAGGGTGACGCTCGTGGGGAGTTGCCAAGGGGCATAAGGCTCGAGCTTATCAAAGACTTCTTGGGGCGGGACGGGGCGACCTCCACCGTACTGAGGTTCACCAAGGAATTCGACAGCGTGGATCGTTGGAAGCATGGATTGGGTGTCGTATCGACTGCGATCACCGAGTCGGTTGAATCGTTTCATCGGATACTTCGAGTAGAGTTCGTTGTTGTTAGTGTATCCATCGACTTCTTCGATCTGGCCGGTATTAACATGCAGCAGCGCGAGAGTCTTGAGATACTCTTCGTTGGTCATGCTCATGCGGTCTTTGACCTTATTGGCGGTCCAACCACCGCTGATATCGAAGGTGCTTGGGCGAACTTTCATGCTGGCCCAAAGTTGGATCGGCTCGTTGGAATCCTCTTTGACCAGGACGACTTTGAGGGCCATGTATGTCAGCGGAAGCGGATCGCTCGAGAGGGTAAAGCCCGATAGTTCGTTGGCGTGGATGGTCTGATTACCTGCCCAAGTCTTCAGTGGCTGGCTGCCGGTGGTGTCAAAGGTTTTGGCTGGGAATAGGGTTTGGTAAGAGTCGTTGTCTTTGGGTAGCCACAATTGACACGACTGGAGTTTGAGGTTTTGCCCAAGTTGGTTTCGGAGGGTAACGACGATAGAGGCAGGACGAAACGACTCGGGGGAGTTTAGGAATCCCATCGATTCGATCCAAGTGCTAGGAGGATTGACTTCGAAGGGGAGTTCGGTGGTTTGGTTGGTAGAGGTTGGCAAGCTCAGGGTGTGGATCGAATCGGTTCCCCACTCGGTGGTTTTGCCATTGAAGCGCAAAACGCGTAGGGCACCTGGGGGCAGACTGAAACCTTTTTCCCAGGAGGGATCGAACCAAGCTAGGGCATTGGCGGCGACTAGATCGCTGGGCGAGGCTCCATCGAGTTTCACGGGCCCGGAGACTTCGACGGGTGATTGAGAATTGTTAAGCAGGAACAGTTCGGTCCGCGCCGAGAGGTTTGGTTCTGGGGGTCGTCTCCACTGCATTTCCGAGGAGACTTGATGTTCGATCACCTGGATCCCATCGATCGTGAGTCCAGATAACGCAGATGCTTGAGTGGTTTGAGGTTCTTGGGACAGGGCCAAGTCCGGTAAATAGCCACACAGTGCTAGTACTAGCAAGCTCAAGCTTGGGCGAAGCATAGGTTGATTTCCGAGAGATCAAGAGAAAAAGAAGATGCGGTGTCGCTTAGATATCTTAGCGACCCGTTCCTTGGTTTGGTATCGCTGTCTCGCTGACAAGCTAGAGGCTTATCCTGCGGGCTGAGTTTAGGCCGCTTGGCGATGGAGTTTGAGCCGTCCTGGGGTGATTTGCCGGGTGATCGCACAAGCGACTTCGAGAGAACGAATCGCGGAGGTTCCAGAAACCCTTGGTTCTTGCCTCCGCCGTATCGAATCGAAGAAATCGTTATGCTCGGACACGATAGCATTGCCTGGTGTGGGTGAAATTTGGGTGCGATCCAACCATCGTGTAAATAACTCGTCCTTGACCTTAGCCCGTTGCTCAGGCTCTAGCAAATCGGCTTGCAAATCGCCACACTGGACTGCCGTGGCGGCTCTTGTGGCCGTCAAGCAGTTGGCTGAAAAATCCAATTCGTACCATTCCCGCTGGGATTGAATCTCCATCACCCGAGTTGCCGATGCGCTGATTCTCGAGGCTCGCAAATGAGCCCTCGCACCATTGAGAAATTCCAAGTCGGCGATCGCCAAGTCTTCGTGCTGACCCAAGACGCATCGTCCTGTAGCGCGAATGTTCGTAATCGGTGAATCGATGACGCTCAGGACTAAATCCAAATCGTGGATCATTAGATCCAGCACGATGCCGATGTCTGTACTGCGCCCTGTATAAACCCCTTCGCGGCGGCTTTCGATGTACGAGATGCTCGATGGTTCCAATCGGGCTTGTAGGGATTCCCAGACAGGATTGAATCGCTCAACGTGTCCAACCTGCAACCGAACATCGCGCTGCGAAGCGAGCCTAGCTAGTTCTTTTGCTTCCTGGACAGTCGTTGCGATCGGCTTTTCGATCAGTGTATGAATGCCTTGATCTAGCGCCCACAAGCCGACACCGTGGTGGTAGATTGTAGGTGTTGCTACGACGATCGCATCGAGAGGTTCCGGGACCTCTTGGGGACTGTTGTAGACTGGGACATCAAGATTACCTTTTACCCAGTCCCTGGAAGATTGCATCGGGTCGCATACTGCGACCAACTCGCAGTCGGCACGACCCGCAAGAAGTTTTGCGTGGATACGACCTAGATGTCCTGCTCCGATGACCGCGACGGAGAGTTTGGTCGGAGGGCTAGCTTCCATGATTGCACCTTGTAAAGGTTCACCGTAAGGGTTCACCGAGGCTTAAGCTGCAGCGCGGCGATCGCGGCCCCGCCCATGTCGACCTTCGGAGGAGTTGTCGATGAATGCGAAAAGGGTCTCGAGTTCGGGGATTAGAATTCCATCGCCTTGAAGGATTTCCCTCGCATGCTTGATCCCAACCTTGGACCGATACAGCAATTTGTGAGCTTCACCAATCGCGCGGATGGCAGAGGTGGTAAAGTTCTTGCGTTTTAGCGCCACGACGTTCACGCAACGGGGCCGAGCGGGGAATCCTTCGGCAAGCATATACGGCGGTACATCTTGCAAAACTCGCGACAGGCCGCTGACGAAGCTATAGCAACCGATTGAAGCAAAGTGATGGACGGCCACACCTCCGCTTAAGGTCGCATCGTGTTCAACTCGAACGTGACCACCGAGCATCACGTTGTTGGCTGTGATGACTCGGTCCTCGATGACGCAGTCGTGAGCGATGTGCGAAGTGGCCATAAAGTAGCATTGGCTACCGATCGAAGTGACCCCTTGGTCCTTCTCCGTTCCGCGATTGACCGTGGTGCATTCTCGAAATACGTTGCAGTCCCCAATCACAACTTGGGTCGGCGATCCTTGGTAGGAAAGGTCTTGAGGCTCACCTCCGATGACACAGCCAGTAAAGAAACGATTGTCACGACCGATCGTCGTATGGCCGGTGATCGTCACCCCATTTTCCAATCGAGTCCCACGACCGATCCTCACATGAGGGCCGATGACACAGTGATGCCCAATCCGAACGTCTTCATCGAGTTCGGCTCGGGGATCCACTACGGCGGTATGAGCGATGATCGTCGACATGTCCTGGGTCCGTTTCTATCGTTCTTCAGATGTTGATAAGTTTCTAGGCTGCTTTGATCAGCGATTCTCGGGTGTGCATTTTTAGTGTTCGAATCTGCTCGGCCATCTGACCATTGAGGTTGTGACCACTGCGGCAAGCGAACACCATTCCTTGGATGCGATGTCCGCACAAAGCTAAATCTCCGATGAGATCCAGCAGTTTGTGTCGAGAACATTCGTCTGGAAAACGCAACTGATTGTCGATAGGCCCAGAGTCCCCAAAAATGACCAAATCGCGGTGCGTCACATGCTGTGCTACTCCACTTGCTTGCAATTTCATCGCATCGCTTTGAGTCAGAAATGTTCTGGCTGGTGCTATCGAACCGAGAAACTCCTCGGGACTAAGCAAGCAACTGGAACTGGATGAAGGAATTGGGCTGCCAGGACCATAGTCCAGATGATAGACCAAGGTCAGTCCAGGTTGCTGCGACGGGCTGGCTTCCACATACACCTGCTGATCTCCTATTCGCAGCGCCTTTTCGATCTGCTTCAGTTTTATCGGCCGATCGCTTGTGATCCGACCGGCCTGATGGATAGCTAATGCGATTTGATAAGCGCTGCCATCCATACCGGGCATCTCAGGTGCATCACATTGGACCAAGCAGTTATCGATCCCCATGCCATAAAGAGCCGCAAGTACATGCTCGACCATCTCGACGCTGGCTTGGCCCGCAACAAGCTTGGTCCGCAGCTGGGCATCGGTCCTGTGGCTTGCCAACGCAGGGATCCTCGGGCAGCCTGCAAGGTCTTTGCGGCAAAAGACGATCCCTGTGTCAGGCTCTGCCGGCAAAAACGTTAAAGACACGTTCTTGCCAGTCCAGTAACCTCGGCCGCTAACATGAGCGACATGCGAGATCGTTTTTTGGAAGGGAATCTGCATCATCTTCGAAAGAAAATCCGTTTTCTAGCGATTAAGCGATTCTCAGACTACTTGCGATTCGGACCAGTTGGCGGGTTCGCAAGCAGTGGCGTCTTGCCAGCACCTGGAACACCACTACCTTGCACACCACCGGGAACACCACCGGGAGCCGCTGCAGGTGCCGCCGCAGTCGCAGCTGCGGGAATGTCTCGCTTAAGCAGTCCAATCACCACATCGGTCAAGTCATTGTCGATGTTGAAGTAGATCACTTCGCGGTCCGCACCATAAAGAACCGACTGAGGCTTCTTGGGATTCATTTGCGTCGATTGCTTGCGGTTGTAACGGACCACCAAGTCGAATTTGTAGTACTTGGCAGCTACCGCAACGCCATTGACGATCTGGTTATAAGTGTCATACATCAGTCGTGCTTGGCGCTCATCGAACTCCTCTTGCTTGTTCTTGGCGTCAAGCCGCAACTTGCTCTCTTGACTGACGATCGCTTCTTCGCGTTGCTTGAACTCCGGCGAGTCGGAATTCAATTGCGAGTTCAACTGCTGAATCGATTCGGAAAGCTTCTTGCGACGCTCCTCAAAGTCCTTCATCGTTTGCTGAAACTCTGCCTTCATCGATTCCATCTGAGCCGTAAAGGTCGGGTGGTTGTCCAAGACGTGTTCCATGTCGACGACAGCAACAGGGGTCAGCCTGGGTTGAATCTCGGCTCCCGTTTGGGCTAAGGCACCTGAGCCAACTGCCAAACTCGACAGCGATAGACCCACCAAGCGGACAAACCCGGTCCAGCGGTTCTTTGGAATCATGTTGATACGGAACAGCACGTTTTGCACTCCTTGCATTCGATGGTTGAAGCTGCGCGATTGTCCCGCAATCGCTATTGCTGGCAGCTCGCTGGGCTGACACGAGGCTTGTCTCTCTGATGAGCAAACCCTACCGACGGGCCAGACTCATCCAGGGACCAGCCCTATTCGGGGGCATTCTGCGCGAAACGAAGAGCCCACGTAAAGACCGATCCGCCAAAACCGAACCTTTTCATGCAAGGATCTAAATTGCTAGCAATGGTATCTGCCAGCAGCTAGGCCCCGGGGTCCTTACCGATTCTGGGTATTTGGGATATGCAATCCAACACGTCCCTTCGCCCCACAGGCCCATACACTCCCATCGCTGGCTTGAGCCAACGCGTGAAACCCTTCTGCTCCTAGGGCCACCCAATCTTCCATATCTTGGCTGTATTCACAGCCGTTTGGACCAGCGCATATCCAATGGATCAAAATGCCTTGATCCTGCTTCGAACCGATTGGATTGGACAATCCAATGACACTGGATCGAAATCCCCTAGGACTCTTGCCACGGGGTTTGCGCCATAACCCTTTTGTCGGATCGAACCAAGCGATGTTGCCTTCTTGGGCGTCGACTTGTGTGTAATCGCCACCGACGGCAACGACATTGCCAACTTGGTTTCGAGCAAGTGAAAAAATCCCAGAAGACTTACCGCTGGGTATTGGATCGACCGCGCTGCGAGCCCAGTGCTCTCCAGCATCATCGCTGATCAAGATCTGAGCTAAACCGGGTGCTCCTCCTAGTCCTATCCATACGGAAGCTTTCCCGAAAACCATCATGCTGCTGTTGCTTGCTGCGAATCCAGCTTCGGAGGACCGTAGTGTGAATTCTTGGTTGCTAGGCAACTGCCAAGTTTCCCCGCGATCGTTGGTCACTAGAGTCAAGAGTTTGCTGTCGATCGGATCGCCGAATATAAAGCCGCGATGGTCATCCCAAAATCGCAAAGCATCGATGAACGCATCGGGATGGTTGTTTTGATACACAATTTTCCATTCATCTCCACCATTGCTGGAGTAATAAATGCGACAAGGGGTCCCAGCCGTCGCAACGATGACTTCTTTTGCGGACCAAGCATGGATCGAACGCAGCTCGGACTTGTCGTCTAACCCCTCGATGGCACAACGAGTCCAGGACTTACCCCCATCGATGGTTTTTACGACGGTGGCATGGCTACCGCATGCCCAAGCAGTCGTTCGGTCGATCGCATGTAGACCGCGCAGCGATGCATCGGTATGAGTTGGAACCAATTGCCAGAACTCTTGTGCCCAAGTTATCGGGCTTGTAGCGATCGATAAGGCCAGTAAGCCGAACCACCAAGCTCCCGTCCATCGCGGGCTTAATCTGCATGCACTCATCTGATTAATCTCGCTGACGACTGGAACGATAGCGCTCGATCAGCGCATTGGTCGAACTATCGTGTTTAAGCTCTCCGACGGTCTTGGACTGGAGTTCCGGAGCGATCCTTTGGGCTAGCACCTTGCCCAATTCCACTCCCCACTGGTCGAAGGAACCCAGGTTCCAGATCACCCCTTGAGTAAAGACGATGTGTTCGTACAGGGCGACAAGTTTTCCAAGTGCTGCAGGGTTCAGACGATCAAGCATCAGCATGTTGCTTGGTCGGTTTCCATCAAACTCGCGATGGGGGGCTAGCCATTGGGCAGTGCCCTCGCTTTGAACTTCCTGAATCGTTTTCCCAAAGGCCAACGCTTCGGCTTGCGCAAACACATTGGCCATGAGCAGATCATGATGTCTACCCATAGGGTTAAGTGTGTTGGTAAAGGCGATGAAATCGCAGGGGATCAGACGGGTTCCTTGGTGGATAAGCTGATAGAACGAGTGTTGTCCATTGGTCCCTGGTTCCCCCCAGTAAATCGAACCGGTGTCGTAATCGACCAGATTGCCTGAGAGTGTTACGCGTTTGCCGTTGCTCTCCATGGTAAGTTGCTGCAAGTACGCTGGAAACCTTTTCAAGTATTGGTCGTAGGGCAGCACGGCAACCGATGAAGAGCCGAAAAAATTGTTGTACCAAATTCCAAGCAATGCCATGATCACAGGAAGATTCTTATCCCACGGAGCGTTTCGGAAATGCTCATCGATCTGCCTGAAACCACTAAGCATTTCGCGAAAATTTGCTGGGCCGATGGCTAGCATCGTCGAAAGTCCGATCGCTGAGTCCATGGAATAGCGGCCTCCGACCCAATCCCAAAAACCGAACATGTTGGCAGTATCGATACCAAACTCTGAAACCTTTGCGGCATTGGTCGATACGGCAACGAAGTGCTTGGCGACAGCGGCGGGTCCTGCCTGCATACCTTTGAGCAACCAGTCCCGGGCCGTTTGGGCATTGGTCATGGTTTCTTGGGTTGTGAAGGTCTTGGACGCGACGATAAAGAGTGTCTCTGAGGGATCAAGTCCTTGGACAGCTTCCGCAAAGTCGGTCCCATCGACGTTCGAAACGAAGAGAAACTTTCGGGTCCTGTCGCTGTAGCTTTTGAGGGCTTCGTAAGCCATCACGGGTCCTAGGTCGGATCCACCGATCCCGATATTGACCACATTGACGATGGGCTTGCCTGTATGGCCTGTCCAAGCTCCGGATCGGACACGATCGCTGAAGTCGCTCATTCGATCCAGGACTGCGTGAACATCCGGGACCACATTTTTTCCAGATACTTCGATGCATGCATCGGGTGTTGAGCGCAAGGCAGTATGAAGAACCGCTCGGTTTTCCGTGATGTTGATTGGATCTCCACGAAACATCGCTTCGATCGAGTCTCTTAAATTGGACTCCTCGGCCAACTCGAGCAAATGCTTCAAGGTTTGCTGAGTGATTCGATTCTTGGAGTAGTCCAAATAGATCCCGACGGCTTCGACCGAAAACGTCCTTCCACGCTGTGGATCTTGGGCAAATAGATCTCTCAAATGCAAACCTTTGAGCTCTTGATAATGCCTTTGAAGAGATTTCCAGCTATTGCGTTGGGTCAGTGGTGCGGTATTGCTCATGGTTTACCAGCCTGTTTTTCGAGGAAACGGTCGATGTTCGATGGCTGCATTCTATCATGCACGGAATTCTATCATGCATGGCGCCTGCGTTCGCACAGGAGTAACTGGGTTGAGTTATTGGGCTAATTCCAGCAACTGAACTCTCCATCGATGGAGAATTTCTGGCGTTAAAGAACCGTAGTCACTCCAAGCTGCTGGCTCGGCGTAATCGCCTTGCGCAATATCCTGCGACTTGAGTTTCAGAGACCTTCGGAGTTTCTCTCCGAAGCGATAGCGGTCCAGCTCACTTTTTTTAGCAAGTTGCACTAAGACTTCGACATCCTGTTGACCATAGCAGTAAGCTTTCAGGCGTATCGACGCAACGGGACCGGGACTCTTAGGATCCTCCGATGGATAGAAAAGAGCGAGTTCATCGGCTTTCTTCCAGGAATCGTTATTTCCAATCGTTTGCCAGGGCAAGACTCCATCTGCACCGGAACTCCAGGCGTCCCAGCTCCAGGCGACTGCCGTTGCATTGCTCTTACCAATCGGATTGTTGCTTCCGTAAACGACTACTTCATGCCCGAATCGGAATTTGCGATCCAGCACCAGCGACTGATACTGCTTGAACGCTCCACCGGCGACAACATTGAACTTGAGCATCTCATCAAAGGTATCTCGCTGCCACTGAGGACGCGAGATATCGGCCCGAAAGACCACCTTAGGCAAATCCTTACCATCGAGTCGCTGGAGGTTCACTTGGCCTGTTAGATTCGCTCCAACTTGGGACTCCCGGAGTCCATCCAAATAAGCCAGACCAAAATACCTCAGGGCGATGTAGTCTTGGAAATTGGCTGGTTCATCTAGCAACCATGGCGATGAGCCTCGAGACCATCCCTTGGCTTTGAAATTGTTCTTATTGTTCAAATAAACGTGAAAACGGGTTTGCATCCACTGTTGTTTGGCAACATGGTCAAAGCTTTGGGCGACCGAACTAACCCAGGCCTGGCGATACTCCTTGGTAAAGGCTTGGTCAGCCCAATAACTGCCGTTGTAATTTGGATCGATAGGAAGTGGCCAGTTTTCATGCATCGCTAGATAGAAGCACTCGATGGGTACTTTGCCACGCGGCAAATCTTCAAAGGCATCACCGGAAAAGAGTCCGCCAAAACGCTGATCGAAAGCGCTCCAGTCCAGCTTGCCGTTACTCCACTTCGGGGAACATCCATCGGCCAGCTTCCCACCTTGTCCATAAGGAACTCGATTGACGACGGTCCGATGCCTGTGCCCAAGTCGATAGTAATCGATATCGTTGGTTGGTAATCCGTAGCAGTTCATTTCGGGCAGGAAACTGAGTGTCTTCGGGATCACCACGTCATGAACATGGACCTCAACACGCAACTGAACTTGATCGCCATCTTGCTCGATTCCCAGTGTCGCGCTATATCGTCCTGCCGACATTTCCGGAGGTATGTAAGTCTCAACGAGCCAATTCGAGCCGTTTGACTGGTTGCTTGCCTGGGACTTTAAGCTTGGGGATAGATTCTGCGTAGGAAGTGGCACTAGCGGATCTGGGATTGCTTGATCGCCACTGGGGACACTTCGGTAAGAATAAAACTCAATGCGTGCATCCTTCCATGCAGGACTGGCTTGTATCGGAGCGTCCCAAGTCCAGGTGAAATTGGGTCTCGAATTTTGTTTGGATATCAGTTGGAAGCCGGCCCATGCTCCCCGAGCCATATCAAGTTGGACGCTTGAGGTTTTCGCATCAAACAGGTGGTTCTTAGATAGATACTCTGCTCGCTGCTCTGGGATCAGTTTCCTATTGGCACTGACATAGATATCCAACGGATCGATCACGCTCCAGTGATTTCCTGCCCCTTGGAGGGCTTGGTCCCATGAAGCGTCCTTAACGACCTGCTTGCTTGATGCTGCGATGGGCTCAAGGGGCAACGTTCCTGTGTCTTCGGAGCGAATTGGGACTTGGACGCTGGATTCCTGGCTCAGTTGACCATCTTTGCCAATGGCTTGAATACTAATAGTCGCTTGAGTCGAACCTTTTTTGATAAGTCCTGCTTGGGGTGCAAGCATCCGATCCAGCGGCATCATGAACTGTTGATGATGGCCGCTTCGAATCGATGGCACCCAGAATGGTTCGATGGATTGGCCATCGAGTTTGGCTCGAAAGCCGATCAATCGGTCCGCCTGCTCTGGCGAGACATTCCAAGTTAAGCGATCCCTAGGATCGCTGTTCTGGGGTGGAATGATTTTGAGGTTCTCGATCGGCTTGGGCATGGGCTCGCGATCATTTTCATTGTCGCTGGAAAGTTTGACGAGAATATGCGGCGCGCTGGACTTGTTAGAGTCTTTGCTGGCTACAAACCGGTTCGGGAAAATTTCTTGCTTGAACTCCTCGCCGTTTCGAGTCCAGGTGCTTCCTGTGTCATCCATCAAAAGGATCCCGTAGCTTAGGCCATACACTCTTGCTAGCAGGATTTCTGGGGGGATTTCCAATTCGACCCAACCTTTGACGGCAGCAGGCTTGGCATCGACGGATGCGTAAATGGTATTTCCCTGACCGATACTCACCGCGGTCACATCCGAGCCCTGCCATAGTTCCCCTGGGTAAATTCGGTGTGTGAAAGTCGATGCACCTGGAACGACTTGATAACCACTCCCTTTACCCTCGATCCAATCGGCGCTCAGGGTGCTTAGAGTCACTCTTTCGATGGGCCGATCTCCTTCAACCTTAAGCATCAATTTGGCTTGCTCGATTCGCTTGCCTTTGAGCTGAGTCGGTTGGAAGTCGATGATTGAAAGTTCGATGATCGATTTGAGCTTGAGTTTAGGAGCACCGCCATTCGATGCGCTTTGTTCGCTTGGATGGTTCGAAAGCCAAGTATCTCTTGCGATATCCAGCCGAGTCCAACCCTGAGGGGTTTGGCCCCAGCTTGCCGATTGAGAAATCCAAAGACACCAGAGGATACCAAGGGATCGAAAGAGCCAATGAGCCAATGTGATTTGCATAGCCGTTGCCTTTTTTTGAAACCATGCTCGATGCAATGAGCCGTTATTTTTTTGGTTTTTTTCGCGTGGAAGCCGCCGACTTTTTGTTTGGTTTTCGGTTGGGAGAACCCACTTCATCGACGCGAATACTTTCCCACTGAGCCAGGGCCTCTGCAGTATAGCTTGGGTGCCTGGCCCATGGCAGAGTATGTTTTTTCAAGAGCTCTTTTTCTGAACCATGCTGGTGACATGTCCGCGCATGATCGATCATCGCTTGCGGGCTTCCTTCGAAGACCAAATGCCCCCCCTGGCGACCGGCTTCGGGTCCTAGATCGACGATCCAATCGACATTGCGAATGACCTCTAAGTTGTGTTCGATGATGATGACGCTGTTGCCTTGATCGACCAATCGGTTGAGCACTTTCATCAATTTATTGATGTCGTCAAAGTGCAATCCGGTGGTCGGCTCATCCAGGACGAAGAGGGTTTTTCCAGTGGTGGGGCGGACCAGCTCCGCCGCGAGCTTGACTCGTTGGGCTTCGCCACCCGAGAGGGTCGGTGCGCTTTGACCTAGCTTGACGTAACTGAGTCCTACATCGCACATGACGCTGAGCATACGCGCGATTTTGGTTTGATCTTCAAATAACTCGAGGGCTTCTGCCGTGGTTGATTCCAAGACATCGTTGATGCTGTGGCCACGGTATTTGATCGCAAGTACCCGATCCTGATAACGTTTGCCTTGGCAAACTTCGCACTGGATCCACACATCGGGTAAAAAGTGCATTTCGATACAACGTTTCCCAAGACCATCGCAGGCTGTGCAGCGACCCGGTCCGGCGTTGAAACTGAAGTAACTTGAGTGATAGACCCCCGACTCGGATTGATTCGCGTAGAACTGTCGGATCAGATCGAAGACACCGGTGTAAGTGGCAGGGGTACTCGATGGGCTATTTCCCAGAGGAGACTGATCGACCTGCATGACTTTGTTGAGTTGATCGACTCCTTCGATTCGGGCATGAATACCGGGGATTAAATTCGAACGATGGAACCGGCTGGCAATGGCCGGATATAGGATACCCTGGACTAGCGAGCTCTTTCCGCTTCCGCTGGGTCCAGTCACGGCGATCAGGTGCTCAAGAGGAAATGCGACATCGATTTTCTTGAGTGTGTTGTGTGCAGCTTGATGCACAGTGAGCCATTTAACACCGGGTTTTTCGCGCATGCTGACCGGATCGATAATCTCGGGCCGAGTATTGTCGATTTGAATTGACTTGGATCCCTTAAGATAAGGGCCCGTGATTGAGTTAGGATTCCCGACGATCTGCTCCAAGGTGCCTTGGGCAACGATCCTGCCCCCGAGCGGTCCTGCCCCTGGCCCAAAGTCACA
>JAGWZB010000461.1 GCA_018969045.1 Planctomycetota bacterium
TTGGAACCAGAAAAGACTCAATTGATTTAGAATTCTGCCTTTATCTGGAATTCCGTTGGGCATGACCCAGTCAAAAGCGCTGATGCGATCGGTGCTAATGATAAAAAGTCTGTCACCCAGATCGTATACATCGCGGACTTTTCCTTGGCGCTTTGGGAACGGAAGGTTTGTTTCGAGAAGGGCCTTTTGCATGCGAGATATTGGCGAAGGGTGAAATACGGTCGTCGGGTGCGGCTTTAGGCTGATAACTCTTTTACTAAGTCCGCCACCGGGGGGAGTAGGGTAAGCTAGCTACCCAAAATTCGATTTTAATTGTAACGTATTGCCTTGAAGTTGTCCGATGCACTGCCGATTCACGGAGTCCTTTTCCTAGATCGATCTACAACGATGCCACTTGAGCGACTGATTTCAGCTAGACAATTGTCCGTAGACGTATTGCACGAAATTTTTGATATGGCGCGCAAAATGCGCACGGTTTGCCAAGAAACTGGTCGAACCAATCTCCTTGCCGACAAGATGATAGGCCTTGTTTTTCTAGAGCCCAGTTCCCGGACATTGCTGAGTTTTCAGTCAGCGGCTCAGCGGCTAGGCGCAGGGATTGTGTTCATCCAAGGTGTCGGGTCCACGTCTTTTGAAAAAGGGGAGTCGCTCTCCGATGCGATCAAAGTCGTCAGTGGGTATTGCGATTTGATCGTAGCGAGGCTTCCAAAATCTGGGGATGCACAGATCGCTTCCGATGCCTCCAACGTCCCTTTTATCAATGCAGGGGATGGTGGCAATGAACACCCAACTCAGTCGCTAGTGGATACATTTACGATCATCGAAGAGTTGGGGGCTCTATCGAACCTGGATTATGCGTTCGGCTTTGATCCACTTCAATCGCGGAGTATCCATTCGCTTTGTTTGGTTTTGTCGCAGTTCGAAAACGTTGGTTTTGATTTCGTTTCCCCTCCAGAGCTTAAGGCCCCGGGTTGGTTGATTGATCAATGCCGATCTCGATCGGTGCGGGTTAGCGAATCGAGCTCACTGAAAGACTTGAAAGATCCTGATGTGATCTACCTGAACAGGCTCCAGGAGGAGCGATTTCCGGATCGGTCCCTCTTTGAAAAGTACCGATACGAGTATCGGTTAACACCGGACCAAATACCACCTGCGACGAGGCTGATCCTGGACCCATTACCGCGTGTCGACGAGATTGCCTTGACAGTCGACGAACTACCGATCGCGGGTTACTTTCGCCAAGCTCAAAACGGGGTCTATATTCGAATGGCGTTGCTTGCGATGCTGCTAGGCCGATCGCTTTGAAAGCGATTTGTGTCGTTGTCCTCATGTCGGACCAGCGATGGCTTAACCATCATTTCCTACCCATGGCCGAATTTCCAGATCGCTTCGGAAGCGATCTAGCCAACCATTCAGCTGAACTCTTCCCCTTGGGAGATTTGTCCTAGTTCCTGCTTTCTGGCGCATTCGATGCACGTGGTTGCGTAAGGCACCGCTTGCAAGCGTGCTAGAGGGATCGGTTTGTCGCAGACTTCGCAATCACCGTAATTGTTATCCTTCAGCCGAGACAACGCCTCCTCGATTTGAGTGAGCTCACGGCTTTCGACTTCCACCAACTGACTGCTAATCTCGTCTTGTGCGGTATCCATCGCAGCGTCCATCACGTCCCCGCCCTCCTGGGAGAGGCTCTGGAGCATGCTGATATCACCATCGAGGGCTCTACGGAGAGCCTCGCGACGAAGTAAAAGTACTTCTTTTAGCTTGACCAAAGCCTCTTTTCGAGTCGTCATTGAACAGCCTTTCTCGCTGGGGAAATCCTGATCGCCTCGGACGCTAGTGCTTCTGAGATTCCGCCGGACGTACCAAAACCCGCGCGTTTCTACGCAATGGATACTTTTAAGTTCGCGCAACTTGCGGAATTCTTGTCAAAATCCCTCCTATTTCTGAGGGGTGATTGGATTCCTTAAGTGATTACCTGCAGGTTAGTTAAGTGATATTCAACGATTTTTTATGGGGTCGAATTGGCTTG
This sequence comes from Planctomycetota bacterium, assembly GCA_018969045.1. Taxonomy (GTDB): domain Bacteria; phylum Planctomycetota; class Planctomycetia; order Pirellulales; family Pirellulaceae; genus JBKCUI01. The sequence continues at coordinate 2,030 of JAGWZB010000461.1, forward strand.
GGAGCATTCCAGCGGATTTGAGGTGCTGGACTTTAGGAATTATTTCTATTTTTATCGTTGAATAGGTTCTCCCGTTGTGTCCGATAAAACACTCGTCTCCTCTCGGTATTCGAATACATTCGCGCAACGATTGGTCGCTAGGTATGCCATATTTTCGACATCTGCGAGCCAGTCAAGGGTCGTCCCAAGGTGATCCGAGGCGCCTTAGAGGGAATTTGGTTCGTGGGTTTGTGCTTGGTTGGATTGCCTTTCCTGTCACGGTTTGGGCAACTGAGCCTCCTTCTGCCTCGAAATTCCCCCAGCAATCGCAGACAGAATCGACTCGCAAGAAGCCTCTGGGATCAGACGCGGGTTTTGCATCCAGGATACCGTCGAATGACCTCCGAAGCGCATCGAAGCCCGCCGGTGCTTGGCGAAGCGAGCTTTTCGCGGTCGATCAGCAAACCGAGTCAGTGTCAAGGACCTTGGATCTGATCGGATCGATCGGTCTGCCCCTTTGGTCTTTCCCGATGGCTGGCCTTCATCCATCCATATGTTCCGCTCTGTCCCGAAATGCCGAGTTGGGATTCACGGAATCGGAGTCCTCGGAGGTGTCTGTTCCCGCGAGCGCAGAACCGCCTAAGTTCAACTCTGGTGAGTTCTTTGCTGCGGCCAATGAAAAGGCTTTGAAGGATGATTCCCCAGGTAAGCTTGATTTGAAGACTTCGGATGAAGACATGCGCGATTATCTTGCGCAAGAGTTTGAGCCTAGCGAAACGGCCCAAGCGGACCGGTCGTATCAAGGGGTTGACGCAGAGAAGGCCCAAAAGCCTCCTTTGTATGGTGAGTCTCGTTTTGGGCAAACCGATTCGGAGCAAGCAAAGCAAGTTGCTAAAGAGAGTTTTTATGGGACGGAGGCTCAGCAAGGCCGCTTGGATCGTGTGAAGTCTGCACTGGATTATTACTTGAAGAATCCCGAAACGACGGCTTCGCGATCCCCGTGGGCCGTCATGCACGCTCTGCTTGCGTTTGGTAGCGATTATGAAATGCTTGGTCCTAACAATCAGCGGGTCAATGCGATTGGATGGATGTGCCATAATGGTTTATGCAAGACCCAGCGAATATTCACACCTCGAGG
>JAGWZB010000462.1 GCA_018969045.1 Planctomycetota bacterium
TGATGGCAGATCTTCTTCGTGCTGGCCAGCAGTGGCTTGCAAGCAAGCTCAAATCGCATGCCTCAAGCACTGTGATTTATGTGCGAGGTGTAAACCAAGTGAGCGTCTTGGCCACGATCGGCCGGACGCTCATGAAACTAGGCGATGGTTACGGTGGGATCCGCATGCAATGGACCGACCGTGATTTCCTCATCAACCCAGCCGATTTGGTTTTAGCCGGATCACTCATCACCCCTGAGCGTGGCGACACGATCCTCGAGACCATTGGCACCAAAGTCTACACCTACGAAGTCAACGCCCCAGGGGGAGAACCCGCCTGGCGCTGGTCGGACCCTCATCGCAGCCTGTATCGAATCCACACCAAGGAAATCGGAATCGCCTGATGCCCGCTAATATCGTCGCCATCGCAGATGCAATCACCGCAGAGCTAAACGGCAATAGCTTCAGCCAGCCGTTTACTGCAAAGCGGCAGTATTTGCCCATCTACGATCTGAAGTCGATGTCGGAATTGAAGGTGACGGTCGTTCCTAAAGGGATTACAAGTTCCTCACTAGATCGATCGCGAGACAACTTTGATTACCAGATCGATGTCGGCATTCAAAAGAAAGCTCAAAACCAAGTTGCAACGATCGACGCTCTGATGCTCTTGGTCGAGCAGATCAGCGACTACTTTCGGAGCAACCCATTATCAAGCTATCCAGCAGCTAGATTCATCAATGTGGAAAACAGTCTTCTGTATGCTCCCGATCACTTGCAAGAAATGATGCAGTTTACCAGCGTGCTTACTCTCACCTATCGGCTAGTGAGGTAGCAAGCATGATCGAAGTCAAAGTCACCACCAAAAAGTCATTTGACAAGGTAAAGAGCAAGGCTCAGCAAGGCAACTTCAAGAGCCTAGGCCATGCGGCCGCTTCGATTCGCTTGGTTGCACGTCGCTCGATCAAACGTCGACAGACCGCATCGATGCCAGGGACACCTCCGAACACCCGTAAAGGTCAGCTTAAGCGAGCGATCGTCTTTGCGATCGACAAGCAACGAGGGATCGCAACGATCGGACCAGACATCTCAGTGGTCGGTACCGCAGGCAAAGCACATGAGTTCGGAGGAAGGTTCCGCAAGGAACGATACCCCAAGCGACCCTTCATGGGACCAGCACTCGAAAAAGTCAAAGATCGATTACCCCCGATGTGGGCTAACAGCGTTCGTTAAGGAGTAACAAAATATGCCAGCCAAACTTGGACTCGATGCAAAGCTCTATCGCAACACAGGGACTTATGCAGCACCCACCTGGGACATCATTGGCAACGTTAAGGATCTCACTTTGAATTTGGAAACCGGTGAGGCTGACGTTTCTACGCGGGCCAATAACGGTTGGCGAGCCACGGTAAGCACGCTCAAAGATGCCTCACTGGAATTCGAGATGGTCTGGGATGCAGCAGACACGGACTTTACCGCGATCCGCGATGCATTTTTGAACAATACGACCATCGAGATCGCCGTCATGGATGGTCCCATCACCGGTACCGGGAGCAGCGGGTCGCAAGGACTCAGGGCCAGCTTCCGAATTGCAAGCTTCTCCCGTAATGAAGCCCTAGAAGAAGCGATCACGGTTTCGGTTACTGCCAAGCCAACCTATTCGGCCAACCCACCCACTTGGATGACCGTTGCCTAATTGATTGACGACTTCTTACACCTTGGAGTTTAGAACATGCACAGTTTTGTGGATAACTCCCGACGAACCTGGGAGGTTGAGATCAACGTCACGGCAGTCAAACGGATCCGTGGTCTGCTTGTGATCGACCTGTATTCACTGGTCGACGACGGATTCAAGTCGCTCTCAAAGCTTGTCTCCGATCCGGTTACGCTTGCCGATGTGCTGTACTGCTTGTGCAAAGACCAAGCCGACAAGCAATCGATCACCGACGAGGATTTCGGACGGGCTCTGGCGGGAGATGCGATCACCCAAGCGGCCGATGCATTCGTCGAGGAACTGATCGATTTTTTCCCCGATGCCCGCGCCAGAGCGAGCCTTCGCAAGGTGATCCAGGCGGGCAAAGCGGTCAGGGACAAAGTGGTAGCCCATGCGGAGAAAGTGATCGAGTCGATCGACCCACAAGCCGAAGCGCAGAAGTGGATCAACTCGTCTGGCACCTTGCCGGAGTCCTCGGCATCGACCCAGGACCATTTACCCTCCGAGAGCTAATCGCGATGGGAGAGGCGCGAAGTCAGGTTCTCTGGAATCACACCTCCAGCGTTCTGGCGATGCTTGCCAATATCCATCGCGATGCGAAACGCTCGAGAGTCTACCACCCAGCGGATTTCAATCCGCATGCGAAAAAACGATCACAGCCAAAAACCATGGTTGGGATCGAAGCCCTCAAGCACGTGTTCATTGATCGGATGCAAGAGAAACAGTAACGATGGCATCAAGTTCGAGTATCAAAGCCGGTTCAGCCTACATCGAGCTCTTCACCAAGGACTCTCGTTTGGTGAAGGGGCTCAATGATGCAGCCAAGCGGCTTGATACTTTTGGCAAAAGCCTCCAGGGGATCGGGACCAAGATGGCAATGCTCGGTGCGGGCATCGCTGCTCCACTGGCCGGTGCAGCAAAGCTATTTGCCGATATGGGGAGCGATATGGTCGACATGAGCCAGCGGACCGGCGTGTCGGTCGAAGCTCTCTCGGAACTGGGATTCGCTGCTGAGCAGTCCGGTGCTGATATGGGGACACTCGAAGGCTCCTTAAAAAAGATGCAGAAAATGCTCTTCGAAGCGGCATCTGGATCCCAGTCGGCCCAGGAAACTCTCGCGTCCCTTGGACTGAGCGTGGCGCAGCTTTCCAATCTATCGCCCGACGAGCAGCTCAAAGCGATCGCAGATCGGATGTCGCAAATCACCGATCCGACATTAAAGACAGCAACCGCGATGGCGATCTTCGGCAAATCAGGCACGCAGTTGCTGCCCATGCTCCAAGGTGGTGCGCAAGGGATCGAGGAACTCCAGCAACAAGCCCGTGATCTAGGGCTAACCATGGCCACCGATGACGCACAAGCGGCCGAAGCCTTTGGCGATCGCATCGATGTGTTGTGGAAAGTGCTCAAGAAAACCGTATTTACCATCGGTTCGGCATTAGAACCGGT
>JAGWZB010000463.1 GCA_018969045.1 Planctomycetota bacterium
TAGTTCTCAGGGGAGTTGGTTGAACCGTAATGGTCAAACTCAATCCCAAACCCCGCGAAGTCCTTCTCGTGAGCCGCCTGCATCTGAGCTATCAGCTCTTGCTCACTCCTGCCTTCCTGCCTTGCTCGTATCATGATTGCAGTGCCATGCGTGTCATCGGCACATACAAAAACACATTTGCGACCTACCAACTTTTGAAACCGTACCCAAATGTCAGTTTGGATGTATTCGACCAAGTGCCCAATGTGAATGTGACCGTTGGCATACGGCAAAGCAGCAGTAACCAGTAGTCTTTTGTCGCTGTTGGTATTTTCACTCATGAAGTGCTTGAATCTGGAGTTTTTGCGTGCTTGACTGTGCCCTTAGACACTTTCCGAACGCGTAAGTGTATTCCTTAAGCGTTTTCCGGGTAGCCCTTGTCATCTGCGCACCCAACGGACGCCCTGTCTAGACTTAGGACAATTCCACGTGCTTTGGGTTCAATTTTTGATTATCATTGTGCTGAGATTTCGCCTTTATCTGCCTGCCATTTCAAATCCTCCTGCCCCAGCTAAATCATTATGAACTCGTTGGACCTACAGGATCTTCAAACCCACCAAGCGCGATCGAATCGCAGACAACTCTTGGGAAATAGCGTCTCTGGCCTAGGTGCTATCGCACTGACTTCTTTGCTCAACCGAGACTCAATCGTTGCCGCCAACCCGCCGACCTGGACTGGCAAAGGACAAGCCCCCCTTGGGGGACTTCCCCACCATCCTCCAACTGCCAAACGGGTCGTGGTTCTATGGCAAGGAGGAGGACCTTCGCATATCGATCTGTTTGACGAGAAACCGTCCATGATCGAACAAGCCGGCAAGGATATTCCAGACTCAATCCGCGGAACAACACGCCTATCGACCATGTCCAGCGGCTATGCGAAGTGGCCATGCCTACCTGCTATCAAACCTTTCGAATCCTACGGCCAATGCGGCATGCGACTCAGCAGCATGCTTCCAAACGTCGGTAGCATCGCAGACGATATCACACTCATCCGCTCGATGTACACCGAAGCGGTCAACCATGCCCCAGGTGTGACTTTCTTTCTAACGGGTGCTCAAGTCCCCGGACGCCCTAGCATGGGTGCTTGGCTTTCCTACGGCCTAGGTAGCGTCACTGACAACCTGCCTACCTTCGTCGTGATGACCTCAAGCGACCGCGGGAAAACCTGCGGACAACTTTTCTTTGACTACTATTGGGGCAGCGGTTTCCTCCCAAGCCGCTATCAAGGCGTTCGATTCCGAAACACCGGCGACCCAGTTCCCTACCTTGCTAACCCTCAAGGTGTCTCCAGCGAATCTCGCCGCGCGATGCTCGATGACCTTGCTGCAATGAACCAACTTCACTTGCAGGAATTCTCTGACCCTGAAATCGATACTCGTATCGCCCAATACGAAATGGCTTACCGTATGCAAACGAGCGTCCCAGACCTTCTGGATTTCTCCAACGAATCCGCTGCAACCATCGAACGCTACGGACCCGACGCCCTCAATAAAGGAACCTTCGCCAACAATTGTCTTATCGCCAGACGCCTGCTGGAACGCGGCGTAGGTTTTGTTCAGCTGATGCATGCGGGCTGGGATCAACACGGAAATCTATTTACCCAGCTTGCCGAACAATGCAAAGACACCGAAGGCCCAGCCGCAGCCCTCGTTAAAGACCTCAAAGAACGCGGACTGCTCGACGATACCCTGGTCATCTGGGCCGGTGAATTTGGACGAACGCCTTTTGGCCAAGGCGATCCAAACAAACCCAATGGCCGAGATCACTTTGGAAAAGCCTTCAGTTGGTGGATGGCAGGAGGCGGTGTACGCGGCGGTCATGTCGTTGGCACCACCGATGAGTTCGGCTGGAACATCACAGATAAACCAGTCCATGTCCACGACATCCAAGCCACCATCATGCACCTTTGCGGTATCGATCACCAACGACTAACGTTTCGATACCAAGGCCGTCAGTACCGCCTGACCGACGTGCATGGCAATGTCGTAAACGAAGTGCTCAAAGAGCCTCGGATTTCTTGAAACCAACGATATCAGAACTCTTAAGCCCCTGATGAATCCGCCGATACCAAGAAACGATCGCTCAAACCGCATCTTTTGATCACCGGCATACTCTCTGCCACACGCATCCACCTAAACCTTGAAAATAATTTTTATTTTTCGGTCTGCAACCGCTTCGGTTTCTCGATTACTCCTAGTAAGCCACGTTCGCAGCTAATTACAATTGCTGATTCAAGCTGACTGAACGATATTTGGGCCTTCGCGTTATCCATTAACCTTCATCCGTCAGTATGCTGGACCTAGATAAAGCCGTCTTCGATCTAAGAAACGGTTCGATAAATCTGAAAGACATCTTGGCACAGTCCTCGAACTTGACCCACCTTGATCAGTTCAAATTGGTGCTTAGTGACCAATATTATCGAATAAGCCAAGGGCTACCATGCGACGCGAATCACTACATTGGCATGGTTCCATGGATCGCAAAGTCTCCGGGTTATGCGATCGAACTCATCGTCTGGCAACTAAGTCCGGAACTTAAGAATGCCAACTTGGCTATCCTTCACGAAGAATTGACGCGGCAACTCGAGCTCATCGGCTCTGAGTACAAGGCCCAGCTTGATCAGGCTATGCAAGAGTGGCGATTCGCGCTCCCAGATGATGACGAATTAGACAGACTGGCGTCTGACTTTGAAACTCGTAGAGAACAAGGCGAGGCACCTCGAATTGAACTTTGGCTACTTTTAGTACCTCCTGCACATCGGGGTAAATTCCTGATGCGATTGATCGATATTGAAGCCTTCCAGCTCGGAAGGCAAAATGCATCGATCGATTGGCCGTCGTATCGTATAAGATTTCCTGAGTACGATGTTGAATTAGATCGGGCTGAAAAGAAACTCGGAAAAGACTCAGTAGGAGATCAAAGCAATCGGTGTATTCGAGAAATCTTCGAAACAGCAAGCAGTGTAATATCGACCAAAATTTACGAGCCAGCGATCAGTGAAGGGGTACTTTTTCGGGGCCGCTTTCAAATCGAAAGAGAGATTGGCCGAGGCAGTTTCGGAAAAGTCCTACTTGCCTTGGATCAAACGATCA
>JAGWZB010000464.1 GCA_018969045.1 Planctomycetota bacterium
CCCGGCCTTGCTTCGCGCCGGTCGCTTCGACCGACATGTCTTGGTCGATCGTCCCGACAAACAAGGCCGAGAGGATATTCTTAAGGTTCACGTCAAGAACGTCAAACTCAGCGGAAACGTTGAGCTCAAACAAATCGCATCGATCACTCCGGGATTTGTCGGCGCCGACTTGGCAAATTTGGTCAATGAAGCCGCCTTGCTGGCTGCAAGAAATGGCAAGAATGTTGTCGATCAAAGCGAGTTTAATGAGGCAGTCGAACGTGCTGCAGCGGGTTTGGAAAAGAAAAAACGGGTCATGAACGAGGATGAAAAGCTTCGGGTAGCATACCACGAAGCCGGCCATGCCTTGGTCGCTTATTCGATCCCAAACACCGATCCGGTTCACAAAGTTTCGATCATTCCCCGTGGGGTTGCTGCGCTTGGCTATACCATGCAACGACCCGAAGACGACCGTTATCTAGTCACGCAACCGGAACTTGAAGCACAAATGCAAGTTCTCCTGGCGGGGACACTCACGGAGGAAATCGTATTCCAAGACATCAGTACCGGGGCCTCGAATGACTTGGAGCGAGCCACCAATATCGCCCGCGCGATGGTCATGCAGTATGGAATGAGCCGACTGGGTCGAGTCAATTTCCGCGAAGGAAACCGGTCTGCATTTTTGGCGACCGGGGGCGGGGAGTCTTTCGGGAGGGATTACTCCGAACAGACCGCACGCGAGATCGATCAAGAAGTCAAACGCTTGATCGACCAGTCCGCTTCCCACGCTCGGTCAATCCTTACCGAACGCCGAGCGGCATTAGAAGCTCTCGCGAAACGGCTTATGGAAGTCGAAGTCGTCGATGGGGAGGATCTTAAGAAGATCGTGGATGAGACGATCGATGGTCCTCGAGTGGTTCCGGGTACTGTCCCGGTCACAAACTCGTCATCGAGTGCCGGTTTGCAACCAACCATCGAGCCATCTCAGAAGATCAATCCAGGCACCTCAGGCCTAGCAGCCGAGTAGTCAGGTCTTCTCGTCCTAATCCAAATGTGTGTTTTGGCTCAGAGTAAGTAGCGGAAACGTTGGTTAGGTCTATTTTCGTAAATGAATTACCAAACGAACTAGAGTTTTGCCCCAGCTTAGCCAAATCAGTGGCTTGTCTTAAGTAAAACTACAACACAGAGCCCGGCAACAGTTTCTCGATATCCTTGGCAATGTCGCTTGGGGAAGTCGTCGGTGCATAACGAGAGTGGACCTTTCCTTGCCCATCGACCAGGAACTTGGTGAAGTTCCATTTGATCGCTTCGGACCCTAAGAGTCCAGGTGCCTGCTTTTTGAGGTAATCAAAAACAGGCTCGGTGTTCGCACCGTTGACCTGAACTTTGGACATCACTGGAAAACTCACACCGTAATTGGTGCTGCAAAACTGCAAGATTTCCGCTTCGGTCCCAGGCTCCTGGCTTCCAAACTGATTGCAAGGGAACGCCAAGATACTAAGGCCACGCTGGCTATAGCGGTCGTGAAGTTCCTGCAATTGTTTGTACTGCGGAGTGAATCCACACCGGCTCGCGACGTTGACGACCAGGACCACGCGACCTCGCAAAGACTCCATCGAGAGCAACTGACCGTCAGCTTGCTTGGCAGACAATTCGAACCATAAAGGACCATTGGCGCTGCTCATATCGGACGACTTTCCAAAGAGGATCCAACGAAGCGGGTTGGGCAACAAACCAATCCCAAGTGAAAAAATGCACAGTGCGAGACTCAAAACCGCGATGACCTTAAACCGATTCGTTTTCATCGCAGTCTAACTGTTGATCAAAGCCGGCTTGCCACCGTGGTCTTGTACAAGAGGCTGCATTTCATCGATAAAATCGCTCGGTAACCGAAGTTCTGATAGCAATTGTCGGCAGGTGATCCTAGAGGACTCGTAAATCACAGGCAACCCACTCCCTGGATGGGTACCACCGCCAACCAAGTAAACGCTGTCGAGATCCTCGAACTTGTTGTGTGGTCTTAGATGCAACATTTGGCCCAGGTTATGAGCCAGATTGAAGGTGGCGCCTCGATACACAGAGTACTGATCTCTCCAATCGGCGGGAGTGATAATCCGCTCGTACTCAACTCGTTCTTGCAATCCAGAAAGTCCCACTGCTTCGAGTCGCTTGAAAGTCAACGCTCTGTAGTCTGCGATCTGCTTGGCATCCCAAGGGGTATTGGGGCTTAGGTGGGGCACTGGAACCAGAACATACAAAGCGCTCTTGCCGGGAGTTGCAAGGCTAGGATCGGTCACGCAGGCGTTTTGAACGTAGAACGATGGATGGGAGGGTAAGACCTTCTCTTGCTCGATCTCTCGCAGGTTGCCTTCGTAGTCCTTGGAAATGTAGATTGTATGATGAGGAAGCTCTGGGAACTCTCCACGTACGCCCAAATACATCATGAACGTCGAACAGGAAAACCGCTTCGATTCAAGCTTCTGATCCGTCCAGCGTGGCCTTAAATGGTTCGGAACCAGATGCTGCATAGCATGGGCAAAATCCGCGTTAATCACTACAGCATCGGCATCATAGACACCCTGCGAGGTCTCGACGGCCGTTACCCGTTTTCCAGAAAATCGCAATTTAAGCACTGGTTCGTTCAGACGAACGGAGCAACCGAGCTCCTGGGCGATATCAGACATCCGCTTGCTCACTTGCCCACATCCGCCGATCGGATGGTAAACTCCGTACTCGTACTCCAAGAACGACAGGATCGAAAAAAGACTTGGGCAACGGAAAGGGGACATCCCCAAATACTTTGCTTGGAACGAAAATGCAATGACCAAGCGAGGGTCCTTAAAATAACTCTGAAGCTCTTGGCCCAGAGACTTCCACGGCTTGACGTAAGGGGCTGCTGCCATCAGCGATGGGCTTAAGTAGTCCTTGAGCGTGTTGAAGGGACTTTCCAAAATGGGTCGAAACTTCGAAAGCTTCACCCGGTTGTCGTCGAGGTACTTTTTCAACTGTCCGACATCCTGTGGGGATAAAGCTTGGATCTGTCGATCCATGTCGGTTAGGTCATTGGAACAGTCCAAGTGGCCGCCAGCTTCAAAGGCAACTCGATATTGAGGTGTAAGCCTCTTC
>JAGWZB010000465.1 GCA_018969045.1 Planctomycetota bacterium
CGCATCAAATTCTTTCGCCTGAACACTGGCCTGAAGTCGCTTGACAGCTGTCTTGATACTGGATTTTGCCGATCGATTTCGACTTCTACGAACCAGGGACTGTCGCAAACGCTTCTTAGCACTCTGAATATTCGGCACTTTTCAAACTCCTGATGAATGATCTCCTGCAGTCAGATCCGCAGGATAGAGCCCCAAATCATTGCCATACCGACCGGTTTTGTCCAGTCCTTTTCTACCAAAAACAGCTTCCGGCTAAGTTCCGGAAAACACAGCCATTCCGATTGCCCATGGCGAATTCCCAGAATCTTGGTCAAACCGTATCGACCAGAGTTTTTTTTGAGGCCAAATGCGGTCCGACAACTCGAAAAAGTTCTTGGGTTTTTCCTCGGTTTGAGGCGTATAGTTAGTTAAAATCTTACGGATTGGGTCGACTCAATCGACCCTGCCGGTTATCCGCTTTCGCTGATTCATCGTTCATTTGCTATCGAATAGGTTCGGGAATGGCCAACTACGTATCCCTTGAAGAAGCCGCAAAGATCCTCGGAATTTCCACGGATGATTTGGTTGAAATGCGTTCCAAAGGCGAGATCTTTGGATATCGCGATGGAGCAAGCTGGAAGTTTAAACAGGAAGAAATCGATCGCGTCCTCGACGAAAGAGGGGACATCATCGGATCCGATGAGGCAAGCTCTTTTGGCTCGGACGTTGCCCTTGGATCGGATCTCAGGCTCGCCCCAGACGACGCGGAGCCCAGCGACGTGGCTTTAATACCTGATCCGAGCAGCGATAGCGGCGTCAAACTCGTCAATCGCTCCTCAAGCGATAAAGGGAAAAATAAATCCGAAGAGGCTGGATCCTCCGACCTGAAACTCGTTGGTGAAGGAAGCGACCTAGCGCTGGGAAGCGATTTGAAACTCCAAGCTTCTGGTTCCGGACCCTTGAGCAAGGGCAAGGATCCTGGCTCAAACGTTCTTGGCTCAGACCTGGGCGTTGGATCTGGATCGAAAGCTTCCAAGGGGATCGGTAGCGACCTGGAACTAACCGGCGACGATGAAGACGACTTGGTTCTCGGCTCCGACTCGGCCATCGGGATCGGAAGCGAAAGCGGAATCAACTTGATGAGCCCCTCCGATAGCGGGCTGTCGCTTGAAGATGAACCGCTGGATCTTGCTGGAACTGGCATCTCGGGTCTGGACCTTGGTGCAGAGTTGGCTGCTGACCCGGCATCAAGTTCAAAAATTAGTTCGATTAGCAATGTCAGTGGCATCGGTGCCGGTTTGGTCGATCAGAACGAAGAGTTTCAATTGACCCCCTCGAGCGTTGAAGCCGATGATGACAGTGGTTCTCAAGTCATCGAACTCGAAGATTCTGAAAGCTTCGCCGATGGCATCGGACTGTCCGAAGGTGCCGGGCTCGATGGTGCCGTGCAAGAAGCAGGAATGGACGGTGGTTTCGGAGCCGACGAATTAGGAGCCGTAGCCGGAGCAGGTGCCGGAGCTGCCCTAACGATGCGTTCGGCAGAAGTCCCTTACTCTGGCTTCTGGGTTGGCATGCTTGCACTGGTCCTTGTACTAATGGGACTTTGCGGAATCCTCACCACAGACATCATCCGAAATCTGTGGGCTTGGGATGGCCAAACCGATTACTCTACCGGCCTAACCTCCATGCTTGTCAAAGCCTTCGGTGGATCCTAAATCCCAATCGAAAATCGATCGGCTTGAAGCACGATCCCCAGCCCGTCGTCAACGCGAAATCCCAAAAGAGGTTCTCGATGCGCTCTCGCGCGGTTGGATCGAGTCAAAAAACCTTGTCGAATGGCTCTCGGTAGACCGACTCATTCTCCTAAAGTCACTTTGCCAAGACCTGGTCATCGATCTGGAAAGTTCAAGAAAGATTCTTAACCGGGAAGCCAAGGTGCTATCCCCACTACAACTATCTAAACGTATCGCCAATGAACTTTCTGGTATCCTCAGGCCAACCGATACGCGATGGAAGTCCTTAGAGAATCACACCAGCGATGTGGTACGGGAATGGGGTGCACTTATCGTCGGCCAATGGGAATCCATGCCCTTTGCCAGAAGACTCGCATGGATCAAACCCTTTGCCGACGACTCAAACCCTGGGACCCGAGAAGTCGCTTGGATGTCCCTTCGTCAATTTGTGGCCAACGATCCTGCCGGGACCATCGCCAAGCTTTCCCCATGGACTGGCAGTCGCAATCACCACCTTCGACGATTCGCTAGCGAGATCACTCGACCATGCGGCGTTTGGTGCCCTCACATAACCGTATTGAAAAAACAACCAGAACTTGGATTAGCAATCCTCGAACCTCTTTTATCCGACGACTCGCTCTACGTTCGAAATTCAGTAGCCAATTGGTTAAACGATGCCAGCAAGTCTCGTCCTGAGTGGGTCGTAGAAGTCACCAAGCGATGGCAAATGCAGTCTGACACCTCAGAAACCAAATACATCTGCAAACGAGCACTTAGGACTCTGAACAAGAAGAATCGCTAGCTCTGGATTCGACAAGATACCTATCAAAGACTTCCTGATCGATATTGCGTCCACTCAGAACGATTACGATATCACCGACATTATCGTCGAGGTTGACGATTCCTTCCAGCAATGCAGCGGTGGTGATTGCGCCCGAAGGCTCTGTTCTAAGGCCGTGCGCACGATACAGCCAGGACATCGCAGACTTGGTCTGCGGATCGGTGCATACCACAGAGTCGCTCACAAGACGCTGCAAAATTGGCCAGTTGTTTTCGCCAACATCGTAGGACAAAAGCCCATCACATATACTCGTAGGCTTGGGCAATCGCACCCGACGTTGCTGGATCCTGGACTGGCGAAAATCATCGGCTTGATCAGGTTCTACACCAATAATTTTGGCGTCAGGAAACCCGTGGGCAATGGCCAAGGCATGGCCAGCCATCAATCCTCCACCGCTGACGGCACATACAAAATGGGAAATCCTACGCCCGTTGCGTTTCAATTCTTCGACAATTTCAAGTCCACCCACACCATTGCCGGCAATCACAAAAGGATCATCGTAGGGGGATGCTTGCAAGGCCCGCTG
>JAGWZB010000466.1 GCA_018969045.1 Planctomycetota bacterium
TTTACCAGAGTCCGCATCCCCGTGACCAAAGGTCGAGTAGTATTCCATCAAGAAAACTAACGAAGGCCTGGGATTTACAAAGCAATACCCACATGCGTTGCAGACATCCATGCAATAGCGGTGGTCGCCAACCTGCTTCGCTCGCCAGGGGCGAAATCCCATGCCGCACACCGGACAAGACTGATATTGAATGGAGTCTTTACTGCTAGTCATTTCAGTCCCAGTTTGGTCGCTTGCATGGATCGCCAGTTTAGATCATTTCAATTGCTGAAGTACTTGACCGTTATCGAGTTGCCAAATCCAAAGCACTCCGTCCTGTCCGCCCGCAAATGCCATGGGTACTTTACCAGCGACCACCGAGCAATACACGGCCTCACCAGGACCTCCGATGACTCGGACTTGACCACCATTGCTCGCATCGTGCACACGGACCTGCCGATCCGCAGAAGAAGACACGACTTGATTGGTTCGACCCACAAAAGCCAGGGCAGTTACCTCTTTGCCAAAACCGGGGATGGTCCGTGTGGCCGATCCGCTTTCAACATCCCAAATCTTGATGGTGTTATCCGCCGAAGCGCTTGCGATCCAATGGCTATCGTCGTGCCAAGTCACCCCGAGCACGTGGTGGGTATGTCCCTCGAGCGTTCGTGGTGGGACGTCTGCATCGACGCGATGAAGCCGAATGAGCTTATCGGCTGCGCCCGTAGCCACCGTCAACCCATCGGGTGAAAGCTTCGCGACCAAGATCGAGTCGCTGTGGACTTGCCCCCAATCTTTGGCAATTCCTCCATCGGCAACACGTATCATCTTCAATTCACCGAAACGGCTCGGAGCGCCACTGCCAACGATCAAGTGCTGGCCGTCCTGGCTCCAATCCAGCGCGGTGACTCGATCGCTAAATGGCGACTCATTGGCATTGCCGATCGTGCGTTCCAGTACCCATCGATTCCCCCAATCCCATACCAGTGCCCGTCCGTCTTCAAGTGTTTCGCAGAGGAATCCCGTTGCGGTTGAGACCAAGCTATGGACATTGGTTTGTCCACCTAGCAGAACGGTTTGCTGAATCCCGTTGTCGCCACGCAGGATAGAAATCGAACCATCATTGCGTGCAGTAACGATGCTTCGATGGTCCGCCGTAAAGGTTCCCTTGACCACCGGCAAAGGCACCGCTGCTGCTTGGACTTGCATTAAGCCTTGCTCAAATTGCGCTGTTTTTTGCTTTTCTTGTTCTAAGCTTGCTTGGAACTGCGAGAGGTTTGCAGCGGCCTTTTCGATGGCTTGGGCTGCCGTTGCAATCGTTTTGTCCATCGTTGTCAATTTGGCCTCTACATCCGTTTTGGCTTTCATCGCGGTGGCTTGAGTCTGCTTCTTGGCTTCGACATCCTTGGCCGCAGCTTCCATCTTTTTCATCGCCTCATCGACTGCGGCTTTGGCTGCAACCATGGCCGCTTCGCTGTCGGCGACCGCTTTGGTCTGAGCATCGAGTTCCGTCTGCTTCTTACCCAGTTCCTCCATGATTTGGGTCCGGGATGTTTGCAGTTTCCCATGCGCTTCCATCTCAGCCTGCTTTGCTTTCTCAAGCTCTGGGACTTTGGCAGTCGCTCGGTCTACCTTCGATTTGTGTCTGGCGAGGACCAATTCGGCCTGCTCGATTTTATGTTGCCCTAAAGAGTCGATCTTTTGTTCCCAAAGCAACCCTCCATCGGCAGACTTCCAAGCCTTGATCAGGCCGTCAGCACCGATGGTCGCGAATTTGCTCGAGTCTCCCGCCGCGAGCACATGCTGAATAGGTCCACCGTGGCCAACCGTTCTCAAGATCGCTCCATCGGTACCTTGAACCACGCGAACATTTCCATCACCGGTAGCGACCAAAATACGAGGAACTCCACCTTCTTCGTATCGGCCCAGTCCAATCACGTCGGCGACATCCCCCAAGCGATCGATTTTGTTAAGGGTTGCAGGTGCCTCGGGTGTGCCAGTGGTCATGCCCCACCAGTGTGTTTTCTTTTCAGGACTGATTCCCACAAAAGATTGTCCATCATTGGTCACAAGTGCCTTGAGAGGTTGCTCGACCTTTCCCACAAACGCAGGTTTGATTGCAACAGGGGTAGCCGTCTCGTTGGGTTCTAAAGTGAACCAATAAGCCGCCGCGTCTTCACCAATAACCCACAGTTTCGTTCCATCGTTGCTCCAAGCCATGGAGGAAACGACACTAGGACATTCCAGCGTATGCGATACAGCACCTTTATCGGCTCGAAGGACTTCGAGCGTGGGCGTACGGGTTGCTTTGGCGATCGAAAGTCCATTACCCGCAATCGAGACCGCATGGGCGCCTTTGAGCAATGCACCGAGTCCGTCTTCGGCAACCCCTGTATTTCTTTTCCAAATCTTGATATCTCGGAATCCACCGGTTGCGATCCTGGAGGCATCGGGACTGATCGCGATCGATTGAACCATATCCAAGTGAGACACCGGCAGTTGGGTTTGCAGTTGGGACTGAGTTGCCGGATCAACCAAAAACGCGACGTCAGAGGCTGCATCAAGCGACGGCCATCGATACACGATGGTTTGGTTGGCACGACCGGTCGCGACCCATTGTCCATCTGGGCTTGCAGCCATCGCATACATAGGACGAACCGTCTCGGGGACCTGCTTCCATTGAGCATTGCTGGAAGGTTTG
The DNA here is from genome assembly GCA_018969045.1 of Planctomycetota bacterium. GTDB lineage: Bacteria > Planctomycetota > Planctomycetia > Pirellulales > Pirellulaceae > JBKCUI01. The sequence goes on from JAGWZB010000466.1 coordinate 2,681, forward strand.
AGAACGCCTGCTGGTGCACCAGCATCGATCCAGGCCTGCAGTAAGCTCGCTTCGTCGGCGGTGAGGCGTTTGGCTCCCACGGCATTTTTATCCGGTGGCATGACCGATTCGTCGGTCGCACGAACCCTTCGGACCAATTCGCTCTCGGCCCCTTTACCGACTACAAACGACGCACCGCTATCGCCGCCCTTGGACAGTTTCTCGAACGACTCAAGGTTCAATCCGCCTTCTGCTTTTTGCGTGTTGTGGCATGCAAGGCAGTTGGCTCGCAGGATCGGTAACACATGATTGGCATAATCCTTGACTTCGGCAGGTGACTGACTGAAACCTGCTGGTGCAAGGATCAGCATAGCAAAGAGCGTGCAAAACTTTGTGAGGTTCAATCGACGGAT
>JAGWZB010000467.1 GCA_018969045.1 Planctomycetota bacterium
GATGATCTTTCGATCGCAATGCCGACATCGCTTGCGTCGACGAATGCGACCGTCTCGAAGAGGTTCGGTGTGCGTTGTCAGGAAGTGTCGACACCCGCATTTCGGACACTGGATGCCAACAATGCGGGAAGAGCGATTGTTTGGCTGACTGTTCATTGCCGATTCCTTCTTTGCAGTTCGGCAAAACTAACTCTTTCGCGTCGTTTTTGATTTACAGGATCCATACCAAGCAGCGCCACGCCTTGCATCGAAGCTGCAACAGCGGATCCGACCAGACAGTCAAACCAGTGGTTGTCCCCACGTTCTGGTCGAAGTTTCCATTCATCAACCGTGCGTCCCCTCCCCTCGGTTTTAACCCGATACTCACTGGTGAGCTGTTCGGCGAGTAATCGATGGGATTCCGGGGCTTGGCCAAAGAGCGACAAGCAGCCGCGATCACCCATGGGAACCGCAAGCCGAGCATGCACAAAGGTTTTCCAGTAGTTCGTGTCATAAACGACGTGCCTAACGGCGCGTTTACCGTGGACGTTCGGAATACGCCAGTTGTGTCCAACGCGATCCCCGGGGCGACGCTTGTATTCCGAGAATGGTTGACTCGATGCCCCAACGAACCGACCGTGGCTGGGCATCACGATTCCAGCATGAGCCGATTGCCGACAGAATTGATAGATCACATCGGTTGATGATCCCCAGTTGGCATCGATCAAACACCGATCGACACGCAGTAACGCACCATCATCTCGTCTCCACTCCCGATTCAACAGATCGCGGGTGAGAGACTCAAGACCTGAGAAAATGGCACCTTCGATTCCATTGCTCTTGGTTGCCGATGCAAGTGTCTGCCGAGCATCACGCAGAGTGAAATAAGGCCGGTGCTGGTCTGGCCATGTACCATAGTCGATCACATAGCCAGTGAAGTCATCCTCCCACGAAGCGACAAGGTAGAACAGCAAACTCGCTTGCACATCGATAAACATCGAGAGATGGTTACAAGCAACGGGGATTTTACCACGTTGCATTCGATTTGTCTTGGATGCGATTTGATCGGCGGTGAGTTCATTGTCTGATGCCTCGACCTCTGGCAAAGGCTCGTTTTGGTATTCAGCAAAGAAAGCCGCTTCATCCTGAAGCTTCAAGTTCATCGCGTGCTGTATGGCAGACTCTTCATCGTGATTAAATCGCTCGGGCCAAGCGATGACGCATCCTTCGTCCATCGCATCTCGGTTGTTTCGGTAGAAGACCGTTGCTGCCTCACCTCCGTTTCCTTCTCGCATGCTCTCGGCTCGAAGTTCAGCGTAACGTTTCCAAAGCGTTTCGTTGTTTGGGAACGAATACACCATCCGCGTTCGCTCGCCATTCCACTCCGGATGCTTGTCTCGGGAGAGAATGTTGTCAGCCATATCATTGGGACGAATCACTGTGCACGGCATGATGCCGGATATTTTGTTTCCTGGCCCTGCTAAACCAAGAACAGCTCCTGCTAAAATGCTCTCACGCGTGGCGCATTGAGACAGAGATCGAGCCGATTCATCCGTCTGTGGATCATCCAGTACGACCAAAGAGGGACGCACTGTCTTTCCATCGGATCTTTTGTATTTCATACCTCGGATCCGACCGGTGATGCCGGCGACCTTAATGATCGCTCCGCTTGCGATGCTTCCGGGCATCGTAGGCAGAACGATCTCTTTGGCGGTCCATCCAATGTGGGTTCGCTCCCCTTTGTAGAGCTGGCCATTGCAACGGTTGGCAATTCCATCGAGGGATTGGATTGGAAAAACCACCTCGGGGTAATCCGCAAGGAGCAGCTCGTTTCCATCGAGTTCCATCTTGATCGATTCGAGCATATCGCAGGCATGGCCCTCGTCGCTACCAATGAGGCATACGAACTCACGATGGCCGTTAAGAACCGCCCAAATGCAAGCACATTCACAAATGGTGGTCTTGCCACTTCCCCGAGGCATTGCCATCGAGAAGAGTCCCCCTCGCAGAACCGCTTGCTCGATCCGGTTGATAACCTTCAGGTGATCATCCGACCAAGCCAGATGGAATGTCAATGGAAAATAGCTCTCGCAGAAGTATCGAAAATTGACAGCAGCCTTGGCTTTTCGCGCGGGGTCTGCAATCTCCGGAAGCTCTCCGATGTCACGACCTGCCGTTGCGATAGCCACATTGCGCGCCCGAGCACGCTCCTTGAGTTTCTCGTATGGATCACCAGAGGTCTCGGGCTCTGGCGCATGCCGAGTCTCGACTAGCCATGCTCCGTAGCGAAGCAGGTCAACGTACCTTGCATCGCCAATGCGCATGCCAGCGCGAGTTCGGTGTCGATACAGTTGCCTCTCGCTTATGACCTCTCCAAGCGGTGTGGAGTTTAGCATTCTGCAAAGTTCGCTAGGTCGAAGTTTTCTTGGATCACTCACCACGGCCCATCTCCTTTACCATCCATGCGATATAGTGGACCAAATTGATTGATCCATCTTGGTTTGTTGGAGCACCCCTTTCGATGTCCAGCACGATGTTCTCCTCGGGGATCCGGATCTTGGCCGCTGCCGAGAGGAGTTTGGCAGCCTGCTCGGGGGTTAGTCGATTCGGATCGATCGGGTTTTTTCCGTCACTCATGCCAGGCTCCCTTCTTTGAGGATTGGCACCGTGGCCCACACGGGGCCCACCGGCGTGTTTTCTTGGCGCATGCGAGCCCTAGGCCAACGTGATTTTGCATGCGTGTTATTGCAAACAGTGGCCTTTGTTCGCATACCAATAAAGTTTGCCAAATAACATGCTTTTCTTCCATAGATAGCTGGATTGAATCCGAACCGCATGGCTCAATGTCAACACGCAAACGCAATGGCGATTGCAAACGACAAACCAACCCAAACCAAACGGACAGACGCAGATGAACGCTAACGAGATCGCCTTCGGAATCGAATTCGAGACCACCCTGCCAAACAGCGATACCACACCGATCGGACCCTACCACCACGGACACCAAGTACCTTGGTTGCCCACCGGATGGCGAGCAGAACGCGACGCGAGCATCAAACCAGAAACACCCAACCGCAAGGGATG
>JAGWZB010000468.1 GCA_018969045.1 Planctomycetota bacterium
CAAGCTACCAAGGTGCCGTACTCAAGCTTGCAGAACCTATCGGTGAAATGCTCATCGGCCAAACCAACGCCGAGCCCGATGCGATTGTGGTTTGGGATGAACTCGGAGCTGCCATCGGCAGCATGATTGCAGTGGCCGATGGTGCAGAAGCCGCACAGCCCTTTCGGCCTAATCTCAAACCAGTCGATGCTTACAACTCAGCTATTTTGGATGAAATCCATATCAATTCCCATTTACTCAAAGACGAATCAACGAGACGTTAACCATGACTATCAATGCGCATAAAATCAAACAGGATATCTGCGAAATCGGACGTCGGCTCTACAACAAAGGCTTTGCCGCTGCCAACGATGGTAATATCACGGTGCGAATCAGCGACAACGAAGTTCTTTGTACACCGACCATGCACAGCAAAGGATTCCTCAAGGTCGAAGATATTTGCACGATCGACATGACCGGCAAGCAAATCGCTGGCATCAAAAAGCGATCCAGCGAAGCTCTGCTTCACTTGGAGATCTACAAGCAACGTTCTGACATCAAGAGTGTGGTTCACTGCCATCCGCCTCATGCGACGGCATTTGCCGTGGCTCGCGAACCAATTCCACAGTGTGTTTTGCCCGAAGTCGAAGTCTTCTTGGGCGATGTTCCGATCACACGCTACGAGACTCCGGGTGGACAGGCTTTCGCCGATACGGTTTTACCCTTTGTCGACAAAACCAATGTCATCATCTTGGCCAATCACGGCACGGTCAGTTTTGGTGTCGATGTCGAGCAAGCCTACTGGTGGACAGAGATTCTCGATGCATATTGCCGGATTTTGATGCTTTCACGCCAGCTGGGCAATGTCAGTTACTTCAGCGAAACCGAAGAACGAGAATTGCTGGATCTGAAGAAAAAATGGGGTTGGGCGGACCCTCGCAACACCGAAGAGTTCAAGAATTGCGATATTTGTGCCAACGATATTTTCCGCGAGTCTTGGAAGCAATCGGGCGTTCAGCGCCGAGCCTTCCCAGCTCCTCCAACGATGGCCCCTAGCGCTCCACAAAATGGAGCTACAGCGACCACAGCCTCGGTGGCTCAAAGCGTGTCGGCTGCAGTTGCAGCCGCAGTAGTTGCTCCAGCCAACGGTGCACCCCCTGTTTTAAAATCAACTCCGTCGACCAGTGCCGCGCCAACTGCGGGAATGGACATGGAGCAGTTGGTCCAACTGATTACCGCGCAAGTTCTTCGAGAACTGCAGAAATAGCCACCGGCTGAAAAGAACGACATCAAGCGACATCTACATTTTAAGGAACAGAACATGAAAGTTAGTATCATCGGTGGTGGTGGATTGGTCGGTTCGTGCGCGGCCTACGCACTTCAGTGCGGTAGTGTGGTGCGAGAAATCGCTCTACTGGATGTCAATGCGAATCTTGCCGCTGGTCATGCACTGGACCTGATGCATGGCTCACCGAGTATCGCCGACCAACTTATGACATCCGGCGGATACGAACACGTACCAAGTTCGGATGTGATTTGCATTACGGCCGGGTTGAGAAGGAAGCCAGAAGAGTCTCGATTGGACTTGATCAACCGAAACACCGATCTGTTTGCTTCGATCCTGACAGAGATTCAAAAAGTAGGCTTAAAGAAATCAGCGATCGTGTTGGTCGTATCCAACCCGGTTGATATTTTGACCTCTGTGGCAGCTAGCAAACTGGGACTGCCGATTTCCCAAGTTTTAGGGCTGGGCACCCAACTCGATACGATCCGTTTTTGCTCTTTGATCTCGGATGCCTTGAAATCGTCTCCAACCCAGACCAAGGCTTTGATACTGGGTGAACACGGCGATAGCATGATTCCCGTTTGGTCTAGTGCCACAGTAGGTGGACTATCGCTGGACAAGTACCCGGGTTGGAACGGCGCTTTGGCAGAAAAAATATTCACCCGAACAAAAGGTTCCGGTGCAGAGTGCTTGTCCAAAAAGGGTGGCGCGGGCTTTGCGGTGGGAATTGCAATTCGCGACGTGATCCATGCGATCGCACTGGATCAGAATCGAATTCTGCCTGTCAGCACGGTTCAAGATGGAGCTTGCTACGGGATCCGCGATGTGGCGATCAGCGTTCCGACAGTGGTCGGTCGCCCAGGAGCCGTCCAACGCGTCGAAATCGATCTTTGGCCCAAGGAATTGCAAGGGCTAAGAGCTAGCGCCGCGGCGATCAAGCCTACGCTCGAGACGGTCATGAAACGTGTAGGGTAATCAACAGATCGAAGCGCCAAGAGTATCTGTTTGTATCTAATGGAATCGCATGGCCCGGTGCCGACGGGCATGCTCAGGAAGTAAAAGTACCCACGATCGGCTTCAAGAAAAGAAGGCCTCGTCTGGTATTGGGGTGACAAACCAATGAGTCTTTTCACGGAAACCACCTCATTGGATTGTTTACACTCAGAAAATTCAGAATAGGCTTTTAGGGTTGTCGGTGTAGCAGGTTCACGCGCACCCTTGTCCCAATGAAGTCAGACGCATCTCTAGCCGTCGCATTCCAGAGTAAGGATCTTGATTAATGGCATCCATAGATTTCCCACCCATTGAAACAGTGCTTGGTATCATCGACGACCAAAGGAAACTGCCTTTGAAAGGCAAGGTTGGAGAAGCATGGTACGAAGAAAATGCCGGAAGGCTTTGGGTTTGGGATGGAGAATTACTAAAATGGAGGGATTTGAACCTATGGAAGGGGCAAGGATTTACATCGAGCATCGCCCATCTCTTGGGCCTAGGTGATAACAAGGCTGCGCTATCGTCCTTGGGCGTTGCTGGCGCAAGAGGTTCGGTCGGTCCTGCTGGTCCCCAGGGCCTTCAAGGACCTGCGGGCAGAGATGGGAAGAACGGCATCGATGGCAAGAACGGTGTCGACGGGAAACCAGGCGTCGATGGCAAGCCAGGTCCAGCAGGACCCCAGGGCCTTCAAGGACCTGCGGGCAAAGATGGGAAGAATGGCATCGATGGCAAGAACGGTGTCGACGGGAAACCAGGCGTCGATGGCAAGCCAGGTCCAGCAGGACCCCAGGGCCTTCAAGGACC
>JAGWZB010000469.1 GCA_018969045.1 Planctomycetota bacterium
TGCAGCATCCAGTGCCACGCTTGCTCCGGTTGCACCGGCACCGACGATGACAAAGTCCCATACCTGTTGCGATTTCAAACGCTCGATACTTGTCGCCCGATCCAAACTCATCATGGTTGTCCGATCTGTTGCCGATAACCTGCTTGCGTCCTCTTGAATTAGCCCTTTTCGACCCATTGTCTGGATCGATCCAGTGCATCTGCCCAACGCTCACGACGAGCTTGAGCTTCTCGAGGGCTCATCATGGGCTCGAAGCGACGATCGGCTTGCCAAATGCTCTGGATTTCCGAATCGTTTTTCCAGAACCCTGTTGCCAAGCCGGCCAAATAAGCCGCACCCAAACTGGTTGTTTCGATAATTTTCGGACGAACCACCGGGCACTGCATCACATCGGCTTGGAACTGCATCAGCAAATTGTTTGCGCTGGCTCCACCGTCGACTCGCAACTCGGTCAGCTTGCTCGATGAATCTTTTTCCATCGCGGTCAAAACATCAGCAACTTGGAATGCAATTCCCTCCAACGCGGCCCTTGCTAGATGCGCTGCAGTGGTCCCGCGGGTGATACCGACAATCGTTCCGCGAGCATAAGCGTCCCAGTGCGGAGCCCCGAGCCCAGCAAATGCCGGCACCAAATAGACCCCATCGCTGTCTGGTACTTGTTTGGCCAAGGCTTCGACCTCCGAAGCCGACTTGATGATCCCCAGGCCATCGCGAAGCCATTGAATCGCTGCTCCCGCAATGAAGACACTTCCTTCGAGCACATAGCATTGCTGGTTTGGTCTGGTCCATCCGACGCTCGATAGCAATCTTTGCGTCGAAGGGATCGGCTTGGGTCCCACATTCATCAGCATGAAACAGCCCGTGCCATAGGTGTTCTTGGCCATCCCGATCTGCGTGCAGTTCTGTCCGAACAAGGCAGCCTGTTGGTCACCTGCGATGCCCGCAATGGGTATCTCTGAACCAAAGAGAGCGGGATCGCTTTGACCATAGATTTCGCTCGATCGGACGATCTGCGGCAGCAACGAATCGGGGATTTCGAATTGCTTGAGCAAATCTAGATCCCAGGAAAGGCTTTCCAGATTCATGAGCATCGTTCGACTCGCATTGCTCGAGTCGGTCTTGTGCACTCGACCTTGTGTCAATTTCCAAAGCAACCACGTGTCGATGGTTCCAAAGGCCAACTCACCCTTTTGGGCTCGAGCTCTTGCTTGGGGTACATGGTCCAGGATCCAGCGCAGTTTGGTACCCGAAAAATAGGGATCTACCACAAGTCCCGTTCGCGCGGTGATCGCGGCGGCTTCCGAAGAACTCTTCAAAAGATCGCAGTAGTCGGCGGTCCTGCGGTCTTGCCATACGATGGCATTATAAACTGGCTCTCCGGTTGTGCGGTCCCATACCACCGTGGTCTCCCGCTGGTTGGTTATTCCAATGGCTGCTACCTCCTTGGCATCCACCCGGCAATCGCTCAGCACTTGCCTTGCGACGGCCAACTGAGTGTCCCAGATTTCGATCGGGTTATGCTCAACCCATCCGCTTTTGGGATAGATCTGGGAAAACTCTTTTTGAGCCACCCCAAGGATATCTCCCGAGTGGTTGTAAAGGATGGCGCGAGAACTCGTCGTTCCCTGATCGAGTGCAAGGACCGCTTTCATAGAAGTTCACCGTATCGAAAAGAGTTCTGGGACAGGAGGTGCCGCCAAAGCCAATTCTATGGACGGTGTCCGATCCTATATGGTAGCCGATTTGATCCAAGCTTGGGGCGGTTTTGGATTGGGTGCTTGCTCAGATCGGTGGCTTTTTGAGAATCCCAGAAACGATCTTGCCCGGCTGCCCATCCAACAAAGTTCCTACTCCACCAGGACGTGCATAAACGAGCTTGGCCGGATCCAAGCCAAACAGGTACATCAGCGTGGCATGGTAGTCGTAGTGATGCACAATGTCGGTCACCGCTTGGTATCCGAAATCGTCGGTCTGACCGTAGACGAGCCCTTGCTTTATGCCCCCACCTGCCAACCAAGTGCTAAACCCATAGGTGTTGTGATCTCGCCCGATACTCTTCTCGTTCTGGATCACAGGCAGTCGTCCCATCTCACCGCCCCAGTGCACCAAGGTACTATCGAGCAATCCTCGCTGCTTGAGATCTTTGACAAGGGCTGCCGAAGGCTGATCGGTTTTCTTGCATGCACCTGGCAACGCGTCCTTGATATTCCCATGGTGATCCCACTGCTGGGTTGATGTGTAAATTTGCACAAACCGCACCCCGCGTTCGACCAATCGACGCGCGATCAAACAGCGCGTGCCATACTCCCGCGTAGCGTCCTGATCCAACCCATACATCTTGTGGGTTTCTCCGGTCTCTTTGCTGATATCAAGCGCTTCGCGGGCCGCTGATTGCATCGCTTCAGCCAACTCGTAACTTGCCATCCTTGAGTGCAAATCGTTCTCATAAGCCCTACTAGCAAGATGATCGGCGTTGAGTTCTTTGAGCAGTTCCAAGTAAGCCTTTTGAGAACGACCAGCCAAATGGGGCGGCGGATTGAGATTCAAAATACGTGGCTCCTGAGGACGAATCACAGTGCCTTGATACAAAGAGGGTAGCCAACCGTTGGACCAGCAGTCGGTACCCAACACCGGCAATCCACCTGGATCGGTCAGCACCACAAACGCTGGAAGCTGTTGGCTAGGGCTGCCCAGTCCATAAGTGATCCAGGAACCTAGCACAGGACGTCCTTCAGTGATCCTGCCATGATGCAGCGCGTAAATCGACTGCCCATGGTTGTTGACCCCTGTGTGCATCGAACGGATCAATGTAATGTCATCGGCAATCGATCCTAAATGAGGAACCAGTTCGCTCAGTTCCATGCCACATTGGCCGTGCCGTTGCCAAGTCCATGGCCCAGCCCATATTTTCGCAGACGATTCGGCTGCGTTGTCGTACTTGAGCTCTCCAGAGTATTTCTCGCCGCTGCGCTTCTCGATCTCTGGTTTGCGATCGAAGAGGTCCATGTGAGATGGGCCCCCTTGCATGAACATCGAGATCATGGCTTTGGCCTGGGGGAC
>JAGWZB010000052.1 GCA_018969045.1 Planctomycetota bacterium
GCTGGCCTGCGTGGACCTTCGCACGAAGCCTGCTTAGGATCTGGCTTCGGGAGCTATTTGCGCTTTCTGACATGGTAAACCCAAGTTTCGTTTTTGTTGTTCTTCCGGAATCATTGAGGCTACGAAGGAGCAGGTGGCATCATGCTTCATGACGGATTTCATCGAATGCAACAAGCACACGCTCGATGAACACAGGATCATTGATATGGGCCGACACTCTCTCTATACGTATATTCGCAAGACCATTGAGTCGGTGTTCGAGCCGATCAAACAGAACTGCGTTGGCTTGCGGATCATAAAAAGGTTTCCCCGGTGCGTCCAGTGCCGACACCCCTTGCGTTGGCAGTAGGATTCGGACTGGACCGATGGCCCTGGTCAGTTTGTCCGCTACCCAGTCGGCACAGCGATGATTCTCATCGGCACTGGTGCGCATCAGAGTGACATTGGAATTGTGGATATGAAGCTTGCGGCTGCGAAACTCTTCAGGGACCGTTTCGATTGCACCGAAATTCACCATGTCCATCGCCCCAACACTCAGCACGCATGGAATGGACGTTTGCGACAGCACATCAAATCGCTTGGCGCCAGCCGGAAAGACCCCTCCGACAACTTCGTCTGCCACCTCGGTGGTCGTCAGGTCCAAAACCCCCTCTAAAAATCCCCCCTCAATAAGCCCCTCCATGGCTTGGCCTCCTACTCCCGTTGCATGAAAGACCAAGCAATCGTAGCCGCGTTTCTCAAGCTCTTCTCGCACGGCCGTCACGCACGGTGTGGTCACTCCAAACATGGTCATCCCCAAAGCAGGTTTGCTCGGATGATTTGGAGCACCGCCGCAGACCATCCCAACGATCGCGTTTGCGGCATTGGTTAGAATTCGAGTCGAAACCGCATTGAGCCCGCTGACATCAACAATCGATGGAAACATCACCAAATCGCTGCAACCGACATACGGTGCGATATTGCCTGCAGCAACCGTCGATACTATCAGCTTGGGAACCCCGATGGGCATCGCTCTGAAGGCCGGTGCGATCAGCGCCGTCCCACCGCTTCCACCTAACCCAATCGCACCTGCCAATACCCCTTGCTCCAACTCTCGCCTTAGAAACTCAATCAAGGATTTGCTGGTACGCTCGATCGCAACCGATCGATCCAGCGACGCGAGGCTCTCTTGGACCAATGCATTAGGAACCGAAGTGCTCACGTCCAAAGCCCGGACTTCGATCCCCTTTTTTCCAAGAGCTTCAGAACAGCTCAGGATCCCGACGACAAAATCAACCTCCTGGCCCTTGGTGTCCATGGTCCCAATCACATAGAGTATCTTTTGTGGTGCTGCCATCGTCGCTTGCCTTCATGCTGGTGTATCATAGGAAGTGAACTAAAAGCCATTTTCCCCATTTCCCTCCATTGTAACCCTCGCCCCGCGATGGTTCAGTACTAGGATCTAGGACCCGCGTCATGATACAAACATTGATCGAGCAGTTGCAAAGCGCGCCGGTCCGCAAGCACGGATTGACGCTCCAGCGACGTATCGATCTGTGCAGAGCATGTGTCGATTCGATCATCCCTTGCGTCGATGAGTGGATCCAAGCAGGGGCTTTGGGCAAAGGTTGCCCAGGACGCAGCGATGTCCTTGCAGAAGAACTTCTGACCGGTCCCCTGATCGCCGTGCGTCTGCTAAAGCTGCTGGAAAAATCGTTCACCGATCTTCAGGTCTACGGAGCTCCTCAACTTCCAGATAAATCCTCAGGCCCGTACCAAAGGCGACTGCAAGGCAAACCACTCCTGCGAATCTTCCCGACCAAGACGCTCTGGGATCGCGTCATATTCGAGGATATCAAGGCCGATGCTGTGCTGGTCTCAAGAACCGATCCTCGCAAACGTCACCTCGCCCTATTTCGCACCTTACAGGATTCCAAAGTATCCAAAATCTCGCTGGTCTTAGGCGCAGGTAATGTCTCCTCGGTCCCCTTTTCCGATGCGATCCACAAATCCCTGGTTTGCGGTCATCAAGTCATCCTGAAAATGAACCCCGTGAACGCTTATCTAAAACCCGTTTTCGAAAAAGCATTCGCACCGCTGTTCCAAGAAGGACTGCTCGTGGCCGTCGAAGGAGACGCCCTGGTCGGACAAGCCCTGGTCGATCATCCGGCCATCGACGATGTGCATCTGACCGGATCGATCCACACACACGACCGCATCGTATGGGGTTCCAGCCCCGATGAAATCGCTGAGCGAAAAAAACAGCAGACCCCAAAACTGACTAAGCCCGTGACCAGCGAACTAGGAAACGTCAGTCCATGGATTGTCGTGCCCGGAAAATACTCCGCCAAACAACTTCGCTCCCAAGCCAAACACGTCGCTGCTTCGATCACCAACAACGTCGGATTTAACTGTCTGGCAACGCGAGTCATCATCACCAGCAAATCCTGGAAGCAACGCAGAGAGTTTTTGGACTTGATCCAGCAGTATCTCAAAGAGACTCCCAAACGCCCTTCGTACTATCCGGGCTCCGTCGAACGCTATCAGCAGTTCACCAATACCAACACCCAACCCGACGAATCTGGATGTCTGCCTTGGTGCTTGCTCGAAGATCAAAACATCGAAAGCAATCCGCGTGTCTTCCAAGAAGAATCGTTCGCATGCATGTGCGTTGAAACCGCGCTCGAAGGTCCAACCGACGAATGGTTTCTCGATGAAGCCGTCGCGTTTTGCAACAATCAATTGCCCGGCACACTCTGCGCTTCGATCACTTTCCCCAAACAGTTCTACAGCCAACAGAGTCGCTTGGTGAGCATCGCTCTTGCGACCCTCGACTACGGCTGCGTCTGCGTGAACCAATGGTCCGCTTTGGCTTATAGCCTGCTGACTCCCCCTTGGGGTGGTGCTCCAGGAGCAACACTCCAAGACGCCAAAAGCGGGATTGGCCAAGTCCACAACACCTTCTTGCTCGAACGTGTCGAGAAAACGATCCTAACGGGACCTCTGGTCAATTTCCCAAAACCTGTCTGGTTTCACGACCACAAGAATTCACTTGAAGTCGGGCGTGAATTGATCGCTTTTTATCACACAGGTTCCATCTCACATCTGTTTGGACTGATGCGGAACGCTTTGCTTAAAACTTAAACACTAAGCCTCGTCGAGAATCTCGACCGCCTTGAACTTTTCCCCCTCAAGCATCGATAGACTTGCGCCGCCACCGGTGCTAACGTGAGTCACAGCGTCGGCAAATCCCAGTTGCTCGATGGCCGCTGCGCTATCTCCACCACCGATGATGCTCACAGCCTCGCTGTCGGCGATCGCTTTCGCAACCGCCTTGGTCCCGGCGTCAAAAGGCGGCATTTCAAAAACACCCATCGGTCCATTCCATACCACCGTCTTGGCAGAATGAACAATCTGCGCATAGCGCTCAGCAGTGGCCGGACCGATGTCGAGTCCTTCCCAACCATCAGGTATGTTTCCAGCACTGACGACCTGCTTGTTGCAAGAACCGCTAAATGCATCCCCGCAATGCGTGTCGGTGGGCAGAATCAATTTGCCCGCACCCGCTGCGATGAGTTCTTTCGCAAGCGGAATCTTGTCCGGCTCAACAAGACTCTTGCCGGTTTTACCACCTTGTGCCAGCGAGAACGTGTAAGCCATCGCTCCGCCTATCAAGACATAGTCACAAATGCCAAGCAAATTCTTGATGACGTTGATCTTGTCACTGACTTTCGCTCCACCGAGGATCGCAACAAAAGGCCTTGCCGGATCGCTGATGGTGTCGCTTAAATATTGGATCTCCTTGGCTACCAAAAAACCAACGCACTTTGGCTTGCTACCCATAGCCAAAGGCACCGCAACCATAGAAGCTTCCTCACGATGGCAAGTTCCAAACGCGTCGTTGCAATAGATGTCGCCAAAGGATGCAAGTGTCTTGGAATAGGACGCTTCGCCATCCTTCTCTCCAGGATTGAAGCGAACATTTTCAAGAACTAGGATTTGACCTGCCTGAAGCGCAGCGACTTGGACCTGGGCATCGGGGCCCACTGTGTCGCTTGCAAAAGCAACAGGCTTGCCAAGCAATTCACCCAGTCGTACCGCGGTCGGTTTCAAAGTGAACTCGGGTTCAGGCCCTTTGCCCTTGGGTCTTCCCAAGTGGCTCATCAGGATCAGCTTGCCCCCGCGATCGATCACCGATTGAATCGATGGGATGGCCATACGGATCCGACGATCGTCGGTGATCGCACCCGAGTCGTCCTGCGGAACATTGAAATCAACCCGCATCAAAACGGCTTTACCCCGGCAATCCACATCCGCAATACTCTTTTTGGCCATGATCCACGTACCCTGGAAAACAAATCGAAATGAAAGACTCAAAGCGAACCCAATGGTCCGCAGTCGTGGCCCTATTATCGAGAGGAATGCTTCCGAGCGAAAGCCCAAGCACAGCGAAAGGATCTGACAGGCCTAGCCAGGTTCCTTGCCGTTCTTTCCGTCAATAGTTTTAGTGATTATGGCGCGGGGTGTTTCTGCAAACGTCTTTGAACGAACAAGCAAAATCCAGGCAACCGCCAGTATGGAGTTGACCGACGTTTTGACGATACAAGTGCTGCCAAGGTGTTGCCGTTTCGGGAACTTGGTCGACCGCAAAGGACTTGCGAGAGTTCCATTGCTGGGGATCGACCAAGGCATCGACGCGCCGCGCTTGCAGGTCGATTCGCACCAGATCGCCGGTCTGCAGTTTCCCAAGCCCAGAACCCGCCAAGGCTTCGGGTGAAGCGTTCAGGATCGATGGGCTGGCCGAAGTACCGCTCTGTCGACCATCACCAAGGGTTGGCAGTTGCCCAACCCCTTGCTTGATCCAACGATCTGGAGGGAGCATGTTGACAACTTCACCACTGCCAGGGAACCCAAGAGTGCCGCATCCTCGGATGACAAGCAGTGTGTTTGGATCGCAGGTATCTTGGAGTTGGTTGATTCGCTCGTGGTAATCTTCTGGTCCATCGAACACGACAGCTTTGGCGATAAAAGCATTCGGGTCCTTCGGGTTGGACAGATACTGGTTGCGAAACTCGGGGCTGATCACACTGGTTTTGATCAGCGCAGCATCAAATAGATTTCCTTTGAGGACCATGAAACCCGCGTTTTGTTTCAGGGGATTTGCGATGCTGCGAATAATCGCCCCATCGGGCTCTGGGGCTTGGTCGATATTTTGTGCGATGGATCTTCCTGTGCAGGTCAGCAACGTTCCATCGAGGATCCCGGCCCTGAGCAATTCCTTCATCACTGTAGGTAGCCCACCGCTTCGGTGAAAGTCTTCGGCAAGCTGAGTGCCTGCCGGTTGCAGATTGACTAACAACGGGACGCTGTAGCCAAAGTCTTCCCAGTCTTGAATGCTCAGTTGGACTCCTGCGTGACGGGCGATCGCGATGAAATGGGGTGGGCAATTGGTAGAGCCTCCAAGTGCCGTGTTGACACAGATGGCATTGAGCATGGCCTGGCGAGTCAGGATTTGCAAAGGTCGAAGATCCTCACGGACCATCTCGACGATGCGTTTACCAGCAGCATGAGCGGCTTGCGCCCTTTCGCGATAAGGTGCAGGAATCGCTGCCGTGCCAGGCAACGCCATTCCGGCGGCTTCGGCCAAGCAGTTCATCGAAAGAGCCGTACCCATGACATTGCAATGGCCAGGGCTAGGAGCCGACGCGGCCAGCAAGTCCATAAACTTCTGCTGATCGATCAAACCAGCACTCAGTCGCCTTCGAGCTTCCCAAATGATCGTTCCTGCTCCAGCCAACTCACCTTCGAGGTAGCTATTGAGCATCGGACCACAATTGAATATCAGTGAAGGCAAATTGGTAGTCACCGATGCCATCATGGCCGCCGGCGTGGTCTTGTCGCAACCGGTCGTGAAGAGGACTCCATCGAGGGGATAACCATGAAGGATTTCAACCAATCCGATATAAGCCAGATTGCGATCGAGGGCTGCAGTGGGTCTGCGGACCGACTCTTGGATCGGATGCATGGGAAAGACCATCGGCACCCCACCTGCGTCTCGAACCCCATCGCAGAGTCTCGAAACGGTCTGAAAATGAGCCCGATTGCATGGAGCTAAATCGTTGGCCGACTGAGCAATTCCGATGATAGGCCTGCCGGCTTGAAGCTCTCCCAACGTCATTCCATAGTTGAGAAACCGCTCCAAATACAAAGCGGTCATGCCTGGATTCTGTGGGTTGTCCCACCACTGCTGCGATCGTAATTTCGGTGGATTCATGATGATGAATCTTCTCATGCCGATTCGATTGCGAAAAGAGCCCAACATCGGTTACGATACTCCAATCCTCTTTTTGAATCGTCCCGCAAGTCGAATCCGGGTCCGTACGCCGCACAGGCACTTCTACTAAGTCTGGGAAAGCCCTCGATGAACAAAACTTCTTTCAGCGATCCTTCGATGGATCATGGCTGGTCGCTCGGAAACCCCGAAAGACAATTGTCCTGGTCTCGAAATGCTTATCGCAAGGACAAGGCTTACCAACAGCTGCGTCAATTCATCTACATGCAGATGGCTGCTGCGGATCTGCTCCATGATCAAGAAGCCATGGAGCAAGTCGAATTGCCCGAAGGGCTACTTGCCAATCTCGAAGAAAAGCATCGCTTGGTCGCCCAAATGCAAGCTCCCTGCGACCACCGGATCGAAACCTTCCTCAACGAGCATTTTCGGGACATCGCGGGTGACAAACCTTTGCGATTACCGAAATACTCCCTGACCCTCAGCCAGCACGGATTGGCCAGAGAATTAAGCTTACCCGACGGCGGTTCGCTATTCCAAAACGATATGGTCAGCTCCTACAGACTTGCCAACGGAGTTCTGCACAACCCCAAGACCGATCGCAGGACAACCCAAGGGACCTTTCATGTGGCCGAAGGTGGCTTGCCAATCGCTGGGGATAAAAGGGCTGTACCCAAGCATGTATTCATGAACCTATTTGGCGCGGCAGTCGCACCACCTCCTGAGAACCTGCTTCTTCCATTTGCCATGCAACGCCGCACTCCGGTGAAGACCTGGGTGTCGCTCTTGATTCGCCCCTTGGTCCGACCTTGTGTGCCCGGATACTGCCAATCCCAAACCATGGAGATTCGGTTCTTTGCACCCGGAGGACTGGTCAGCAATTTGGATTTTGTCGAATCGATCTTTGGCAACGCAGGAGATCCCTTGTTGCCCGACAACGATGCTGCATTGGATGTTGAGCATTGGACCGGACATAGCGGTTGCGTCATCCTAGCTCCGCATCTGGTGACGTTGACCAAGAAAGAACTAGGATTGCCCCATTTCGACCAAGCGACCCCAAGGCAGAAGCGCGACGCGATGTGTTGGAAAGACCCCTCGGAGAAATACAACGACGGAGTCGCCTTCAAAGCGACCTGCCGGACCGCCGATGGCGTGATCGTGACACTCATCGCAGACAACTACTACGGGTACTGCAAAAAGGAAGTCAAAACTCAAATTTCTTATGCTGCGAATCTTCTAGGAAACGTCGAAGAGGAGCACGCTGGAGGAACTCTTGCGTTCATCACTCATAACTTAGGTGATGAATTCCAGTGGAACTCACGTCGCTACAACGGAAGAACCATGAGCGACGTAGTGGCCGACTACTCCGAGTTTATCCAATGGCATCCCGATGGATATGGCATCGATAAAAGCTTTCCTAACCTGATCTACGTTCGAGAAGATGCAAGGGCTAGTATCCCGCTGCGGAGTGTAAGCTGGGTTGTCGATGGTATTGAGAAACGAATACCGCTGGAACAAGGCAAAATCTACATGTCCCCAAGCGGCTACAAAGTCGAGATGGAAAAACATCCTTGCGCTCCCTCCTGGCGATTGATCGGGACCGCCGGCGATGGAACGGTTTGCCATAAACCCTGCACCGTAAGCGGCGGCGGCAAAAGCGAAATCAGCAAGTCCCTAGTCGACTACATGCAAGGCGGATCGATTTTTGTCTCCGACATCGACGCTGACTTTGAACGACTCGATGAAATCTTCAACAAAGACTACTCAAATCGATGGCGAGACAACTCAGCCGAAAAGCCCGATTACCTTCAACACCAGAGCCGAAAAGTGCTCGATTCGGCACGATCGCTTGGCAGCGTTATCAAACTGCTAACTCCATCGAAGGAATACACCGACGAATACAACGCTTGGCTGGCAAAAATCCCATCTCACATCTACGCGATGGCCTTCATTATCAAACGCTTTTACAAAGTGGAGTGGCAAGGTGATTGGCGTTCGCATTTTGGAGTCGACATCGTCAACGGTGAATCTGGCCACGAACTTAAGTACGACAATCGCAAATTGGTCGGAATGTACCTGCGCGTAGGACTGGACACCTCCGGACGCTGGCGAATGTACAAACTTCGCCAAGACTTTGCCGCTGCACGCAAAATTCAACTCGAAGACGATATCACCGCTAGCATCGTGGTTCCTGGAAAAGAATTGCCCGAACCTTTCACCCATGAGCCCGAAAGTTTCAAGTTCGTTGCCAACTGCGAATACCGACTTTTTCAACGTCCCGATGATGCAATCGTTCGCGGGTTGGATAAGCAGACCGAGAGAGATATCGCCGACGTAGGCAACTTTTTCTGCAACTTCGAACCACTAGAAAAACCCGCTGTCGCCCAAGAAGCAGCCAATATCATCGAACTCGAACAGTACTCAGATCCCATGCGGCAGCGATTGGAAAAATTCCTCGACAGTCCATTCGATTATGTCGTTTCATCGGCAAGCCCTCGCATCGTCGAAGGCAAACCGTCAAAGAACCCACGTTATCTGCAAGACCGACCCGATCTGGTCCGCCCCCAAGATCGCTACGTCGCGTTCCGAGGAATCCAACTGTATCGAGGTGTCAGCGCGGCCGCACCCGTGCCCATCCCCGTCTCTGCGATCTTGTCAGGCCGACGCAACAATCCACCCGATCGTGCCACCGGCATCCGTTCGCTGGCTGTCTATAATCCAATCCACTACCAAGAATTGCCCGAACTGATGATGGATTACGTTTGTTCGCTCACGGGTAAAAGCCCCTCAACGACCGGGGCTGGAAGCGAAGGTGCCTTGACCAAAGGTCCTTTCAACGCCTTAGCCATGATCCACGATCTAAACGCCACTCTTGTAAGCATGGTCCTTACAAGCCTGGGCGGTTTTAGCACCGCGGCAGGTCACATCGGTCCAGAGATCGAAGTAGGGCACGACATCAGCATGTTCGTCCCGGAAATCTGGTGCCGACTCCGCCCCGAAGAACGTGACCCTCTAGCCATGATCCGAGATGGAATGCTCGAACCCTTGCAAGACCGCCAACACAACGGAACACTGATTCCCGTCAGCCGACTCGGGTACCGCATCACATCGCGTTTCGTGCGACGATACTTTGGCCGTGTTTTCGACAACCCACTCAAAGTATTCGACGAAAAGATCCTCTGCCCTGAAACGCAAGACCTCGAATCATTCCTCGATGGCGTGATGTACATCGCCCAAGCCCAACAGCGGGTGGCTCAGGTCTACTTTGAAGATGAAAGTATCCAAGCTGCCTGCCCACCCCTGAAAGCATTGCTTGAAATCATGGCAACAGGAACTTGGAACGGAAAATCAGCTCAAGACCCTGAGTTTCGCGAGATGTTCACCCGCCAAGCGGTTGTCGGTAGCCAGTGGTACCAAGACCGTTTGAAAGCCAAACAGCACGTCGATATCCAATTAGCGAAAACCAAACTCGAAGCTCTGGAGAAATACTGCAATGACCCAAACAACTTGCCAGTGATCCACAGACTCCAGCTCACACAACGATTGCTACTTGCCCAGGAGCAACTCAAGCACTTCGAGTCCAGCGATTATCTCAAAAGCCTATCGGGCTCGATCGGCGTCGATCCAGTCCTGAGCAACTGAACAGGCAAATCGAATCGATCACTTTTTTCCGAGTTTGCGTTTGCGTTCAAAGAATTCGGTGAGGACTTGGCCACATTGGCCAGCAAGTACCCCTCCGATCACCTCGCATCGATGGTTCAGACGAACATCGCTTAGAAGCTGGTACAGCGAAACGACCGCTCCTGCTTTCGAATCCACCGCTCCGTAAACAACACGGGGAATACGACTCTGAAGGATTGCTCCTGCACACATTGGGCAAGGCTCCAAAGTTACAAACAGAGTGCAATCGAGCAATCGCCAAGAGCCCAGATGCGAAGCAGCTTGGGTGATAGCGATCATTTCGGCATGCGCGGTCGGATCGGCCAATTGCTCTCGTTGGTTGTAAGCCGTGGCGATGATCTTGTTCTCATGCACGACGATCGCCCCGACAGGGACTTCATCCTGCACGGCAGCCTGCTTTGCTAACTCAAGAGCGCGGCGCATGAAGTGCTCATCCCCGAGGGTACCGAGCCCATCCTCAAACATCCATGACTCGTCTTCAAATTCCGACAGATCCAATTCGCTCATGTTCAGATGGTTAGGGGCGGTTTCTCTTCCAAGCTTCCAGTCGTTCTTGCCGAATCGCTTCGGACCCCGCTGGCAGCGCAATCGACTTAGGAACGTAGCCCCAAAGAGGGCTCTGCAAGAGATTCTTGAAGTAGCTGCGGTGGTCCATACCCGCGATTTGCATGCAAGCAAGCAAGGCCGCATCGCGAAGCTCGACCGTGGCCATAGGTCTTTGAGCATTAGGTTGCCCATCGGCCGGGATTGGACGACCTGGTAATGGTATCGGCCCGCCGGGAAAGTTGAGGCTCACAAGCTCTTCGCAGACATCTTCGTTCTCGAGCCACTTCTCGAGCAACGGTAGGTCTTCGGGTTTACCAAAACGAAAGAAGACTTGAAAGGCCCTAAGTGCATCGCGCGGCTCGAGCTCTTGGGTGGAACCAGACTTGTAGGATTCAAGCATCCGTTTGGCCAGCGATTTGGAAGTGGACAAATTGGCTTCAAGCATGATTTGCAACGCAGTGACCTGCTCGTAGCTACTGATCATGCTCTGACTCCACAGTTCGACCATGCTCTCGATCGCTCGCTTGGATTGAGGGTCTCGCAGAGCCTGGTTGTAAGGTGCCCGCAGCAGAACCCTCAGTGCCATGGGAGCCAAATTGGACTGCTCGTTTCCGGTTGCCACGCATGTGCAGTAGAGCAAGGCAAGCCCATCGGTTTTGTCGGCATCGCTCAAACGCATTTCATCAATTTGAATGCTCTTGACGAGCCTCATTCCCAGTTCGGTCGCTGCCTTTGGGTCATCGAGAGATTCCTCAACAAGCTCTGGAAACCGATCATACAGTTGCAGGAACAGGCGCTTGGAACTGCGACTCAAGCCCGCAACTTTCGAAAAACTCGACCAGCCCCCTAAACCATGATCGTTGCGCAAATCGGTGTCCCTGAGAAAAACACCCACAATTTCCCTTTGCCGCTGGGCTTTGAGTTTCGCCACCACGCTTGAAAGCCGCACGATGACCTCCGGATCCGAAGCTCCCGCGAGCATCTCCTTTAGGAAATCGAGTTGGTCAGGCGACAGACGGCTGAGCCTGGCGGTAGCCTGGTCCCTGACTTCGAATTGGCTGTCGCCAAGTTGCTCAACCCAACGCCGGATGGTCGCTGCGTCGGCAGCGGCTGGTTTTTCCTCTGCGTTGGTTTCTTGGACTGCAGCTTCTTGGGCTGTCGTTTCCCGGGCGGTGACCCAAAGTAGTCCCGAACCGGCCCAAAATCCTATCCACAGCAGAGCCCAAGACATCCCTCGGGCTTTGCAGCGAAGCTTTTCGATTGGAATTGGATATAGCATGCTCAAAAGGGGGTTTAGTGGAGGAATACAGCTTTCGAAAGCCCTCGCCTGCAGCCGCATTCTATCGAGCTTGCCGCCGATAAGAAGGATACCGCAGATTCCTAGAAGGCCTGGAAGAAATTTTTGCGCCTTGGCGCGAACCTTTCCAATTTCTAGGTGTCTGAGTCTCTAGCAAGATGCCGAAATACAGCCAACAGAAGAAAATCTGATTGTTTTTTGGCTTTTCCTGGGTAAACTCCGGTAGCTTTTTCGTTATAGATAAGCAACCGGTTTGAAAAACCGAGCGAGGATTGGCTCGCTGTCGGCGGTTCATCGGAGAACTCCGACTCGATTTTTGTTTCATCTCATGCTGCATCAACACAGGTGCAGGAGGATGCCATGCGTTCAAATTTCAGTGCCAAGCGATGGATTAGCGTTTTTGCCAACGTGCAAGATACCGCGACCCTCTATGCACGGAACGTCATCGGGAATCTCCTGACCTATCTACAGATGCAGGAGGGAAGGATGACGTGCCTTGGTGAATCGATGGGGTATTCACGCCCCTGTTTCGCCAAACCGAGCATGTCCTGCCACACACCAAACCATCCATTGGTGAGTACAGGCACAAGCAAGGACCGCAGAGCTTTAGGCTCGTGGTAAAGACGTCGAATCCTTTTTTACATCCTGAATCATTGAATTCCCCGACCGCTTGACGGCACAGGGATCCCAGTACTGGGCAACGATTCGATCCATCCCTCAAAACTTGGCACTCGATCCAAACTTGGGTCCATCGGCAATCGTCGATTTCGGCGTTGTGTGCGACTTTCCAAGCATGATCGTTTCGAGTCGTTACAAACTCGAAGAGAGTGTTGCACTTCGGAGCATGAAACCATGGCCCAAATTATCCAAATTGACTACAGCGTTTTGAGCATCGCTGAATTGGTCCAAGCCGCATTGGCTGGTGACCGAGATGCTTTTGGCGAATTATTTCAGCGACACGAAAAGCAGATTTTCGCAGTTGCTTATCGCAGATTAAGCGATCGGGACGAAGCCGACGAGTTGGTACAAGACGTTTTCATCCAAGCATGGCGCAAGTTAGGTCAATTGAGCCAAGCGGAAGCCTTTGCTGGATGGTTGCGACAAATCACGGTTCGGATGGCGATCAATCGAGGGACAAGGCGTGCCAAATTGGCTTTCATCGATCAAGAGATCTTGGAAGCAACGGCTCAAACCCAGCAGGATGTCGAAAGCGCCTTGGTCCGAGAAGAAACCCGCAAGCGGTTGCATGAGCAATTGGCTCAGTTGAAAGAATTAGACCGAGCGACCTTGGTCGCCTACTACATCGATCAGCAGAGCATGATCCAGATGGCAGAGCATTTCGGTGCGCCTGTCGGAACGATCAAGCGGCGATTGCATACCGCACGGCAACGATTGGCCGAAGCCTGCCAGGACTTAGCCGCCTGTTAAAACAGCTAACACCGCATTGGGTGCTGATGCACCCAACTGCGGTGTTTTCGTTTTCACCGGTGGTTCGTCTAATGCAAGAACTCGGCTGAGAATGCGGATTGAATGTTGAGTTTCCCTCGATCGATCAGCTTGAGATCCACTAGTGTTTCGCCAAGCTGAGTCCAGCGCTGGGTGCTCATCTGACCGATGCGACTGAGGTCTTGACCTTCGAAGCACAAAGGCTTCAGCGCCTCGACACCGTAATCGAGGGCTTCTTGGGTGAGTCCCTGTTTGTTGGCCGCAAGAATCACTTCGTTGGTAGCTTTGGGATCGCTCAGGTATTTCTGCCAGCCTTCGATGCAGGCTGCGACCATCCGCTTACTCACATCGCTGTGGTCTTTAACGTATTTTTCTGTGCTCACAAGCAAACTTGCGTAGGGATTGTACCCAATCTGAGACATCATCAATTGATGGACTTCGACCCCTTGCTGCTTAGCCATAAAAGGTTCGCTAAACGAGTATCCTTGGGCGGCGTACCCAGGACCTGCGACCAATTGGGCGACGCTACCGAAGTAGGGAGCTAATTTGACCGAATCGTCTAAGAGCCCTTTGCTTTTGAGGAAGGGAACATAAGGGCGACCCGAATCGATTTGAAGCGTGATGTTTTTGAGTTGTTCGAAAGATTGGATCCCGGAGTCTGCCCGGACCATGATGCACCGAGGCCCTTGTTGGATCGGGGCCATCAGAGCAACGATCGGTGCTTCTTGATTGCGGGCGATCAAGACATCGTCTGCGTTGATCACACCGAATTCGGCTCTCCCCAAAGTGAGCGTTTGAGGAACGACCGTCGTCTTGCCCCCGGGTTGGATGTCGACGTCTAGTCCGTACTTCTGGAAGATCCCATGGACCTTGGCCGCGTAGAAACCGCCATGTTCGGCCTCTGGATACCAATTCAAAAGCAAGGAAACCTTGGTTAAACCCTCAGTCGCCTCAGGGCTGGAAGTAGCAACAGAACTTTTTGGAGCCTTGGCCGAATCGCAACCGACCAAGGGCAAACATGCGATTAGAAAAATGGCGAATTGTTTTAAATTCAAGCAGTTTAATGCTGGCTGCATGGAGGACCACCAAGATCAAGTCGAAACGAGTAATGACAGGTTTAGAACTAGGTTTAAAGCAAAAAGGTGTCCGGAGAAAAACGACCAGAACCCCCCTAGAAGAATACCCGGTGCGTCTAGTCTTTGGGTCATTGAAATCGGAAAGTGCGTGAAACTCACGCGGGTTTCTGGGATTCGACGTTGGCGAAGATGGGGCGTTGTTTAAAATCCTGGCTCTGTTTTGCACGAGATGATTTCAGCATGAGAAATCGAACAAGCCCCCTGATTCACAATGGCTTATAGTTCCCGTTTCCCTTTTAAAAAGATTACCGAAGACCCCACCACTGCGGCCAGGCGAGGGGTTTTGAGCTTGTCTCATGGCCAAGTTCAGACGCCGGCGTTTATGCCTGTTGGGACCCAAGCGACCGTCAAAGGACTGACGATCGACCAGATCCTGGGAACAGGAGCAGACATTCTGCTTGGAAACACTTACCACTTAGCGTTAAGACCTGGGAGCGATTTGATTGCCAAACTTGGGGGACTCCACCGGTTTATGGGTTGGGATAAACCGATTTTGACCGACAGCGGTGGTTTTCAGATTTTTTCACTTGGGGACATCACTCGAGTCAGTGAGGATGGGGCGACGTTCAAGTCCCATTTAGATGGATCTATGGTACATCTGCGACCAGAGGATTCGATTCGAATTCAACAGCAACTCGGTAGCGACATCGCTATGGTTTTAGATCATGTGGTCGCATTACCCGCCCAGATCGATCAAGTCCGCGATGCCATGGAGCGTTCGTTGCGATGGGCTCGGCGGTGCCTAGACTCTAGAACTCGCGATGACCAAGCGATGTTTGGCATCGTGCAAGGAGGACTGGATAGGGATTTGCGTTGCCGAAGCGCCGAGGGATTGCAGCAGATAGGCTTCGACGGGTATGCCATCGGTGGATTGAGTGTCGGCGAACCACCACCGGAAATGTATCGGATGCTCGATGTGGTTTGCCCTGTATTACCCAAGGATCAGCCAAGATACTTGATGGGGGTTGGTCGTCCGATCGACCTGTTAGAGGGCATCGCTCGAGGTGTAGACATGTTTGATTGTGTAATGCCGACGCGAAACGGTCGAAATGCGTTAGCGTTTACTCCTGATGGCCCTTTGCGAATGCGGAATCAGTGCCATGCACTGGACGACTCGCCGATTCAAGCCGATTGTCCTTGTATCGCATGCCGGCACAGTCGTTCTTACATTCGTCATCTGTTCCAAGCCAACGAGATGCTTGGACCCACCCTGCTATCGATTCACAATTTGACATTCTATCAGCGACTGATGGAGCAGGCTCGCAAGGCGATCGAGCAGCATGAGTATGGAGCCTTCCTAGAGCAGCAGCGCCGCCGACTGGCGGATGATCAGAGCGCCCTTGAGAATTCATGAAAGCTCCTAGAGGAAAACCTACGCAGAATCAGCTAGAATAGATCGAACTCAGCATCAGCTTAGACGGCATCATCAAGAAAAGACATAGGACGGATTGGATATCAGGTTATGGCCAAGCGTGTTTTAATTATTGGAAACGGCATCATCGGTCTGTCGTCCGCGTTGGCGGCAATCGGGCGAGGCTTTGATGTGACGGTATTGGATCGGAATGCGGATTCCATCGAGAACTGCTCATTCGGAAATTCAGGGATGATCGTTCCTAGTCACTTTGCACCGCTTGCTCAGCCAGGAGTGATCGCTCAGGGACTTCGATGGATGAGAGATCCCGAAAGCCCCTTCTACATCAAACCGCAACTCAGTTGGGAATTGATGCAATGGGGGATGAGATTTTATATGGCGACCAATCCAGACCAAGTCTCTGCGGGTAGTCGACTTTTGAAACAGATGCATTTGGCTTCACGCGACAAGTACTGCCAATGGCAAGACCAAGGGATCGATTGTTCGCTATCGACCCGAGGCTTGCTGATGCTATGCAGCAGCGAACACGGACTTAGCGAAGAAGCCGCCTTGGCGGAAAAAGCTCGAGAATTGGGAATCCCAGCATCGGTGCTTGATCCTCAGGAAACAGCATCGCTAGATCCCAACATCACCATGAAGGTTCATGGTAGCGTTTATTACCCAAAAGATTGTCATTTGAATCCAGCACAGTTGATTCGTTCACTCAGAAGCAAGATTAGTTCGTTAGGTGGCAAGTTCGTTTATAGCAAACACGTGACAGGCTGGGACGAACACCGAGGAACGATCCATGCGGTGCAAACGACAAGCGGTCAGTACCAAGCCGATGAGTTTGTATTGAGTTCGGGCGTATGGTCTGATGGGCTATCAAAACCTTTGGGCCTGAAGATACCGATGCAAGCGGGTAAGGGTTACTCCTTGACATTGCCTGATCCAGTTGAGTTACCCAAGGTTTGTTCGATATTGGTGGAGGCCAAAGTGGCTGTAACACCGATCGGTTCAGCACTGCGATTTGGGGGTACAATGCAACTTGGGGAACTCAACGAGTCAATCGACCCACGGCGGCTTAATGGGATCCTCAAAAGCATCCCGAGATACATGCCCAAGTTTAAAGCATCGCATTTTGAAGGTATCGAACCTTGGGTGGGCTTGCGGCCTGTATCGCCAGATGGGTTGCCCTACATTGGCAGGCCTCGCGGCATCCGCAATTTAGTGGTTGCCACTGGGCATGCCATGATGGGCGTAAGCTTGGGTCCGATCACTGGTGAACTTGTTGCGGAAATTCTTGATGGACAATCCACAAGCATCGATCTTCAACTTGCATCGGTTGATCGGTTTAAGGACTAGTCGTTCATGAAAGTAATGGTTACAGGATCCAGCGGTTTGATAGGATCGACCGCCGTGAGACATTGGGACTCGTTGGGAGCCGATGTCATCGGTGTGGACAACGACATGCGTCAAGTATTTTTTGGCGATCAGGGCAGCACGCGATGGAACTTAGAGTTGCTGCTATCGCAAACGCGGAAGTTCCGTTCCCATGCGATCGACATTCGGGATCGCGAAGCGATTTTTGAGCTGATCCGCAATCATAAACCAGCTTTGGTAATTCACTGCGCAGCGCAGCCCTCTCATGATAAAGCCAAAGAGATTCCACTAATTGATTTTGAGGTCAATGCTGTAGGAACATTAAACGTCCTCGAAGGCGTAAGGCGATATGCGGAAGATGCCGTCGTTTGCCATATGAGCACGAACAAAGTCTATGGTGATGCCCCAAATGAATTGCCGCTGATTGAACATGCTACTCGTTTTGATTATTCCAGAGACGAAGACTACCACGGCATCAACGAGACTTGCCGCATCGACCAAACCATGCATTCAGTCTTTGGAGCTTCCAAGACCGCAGCCGATGTGATGGCACAGGAGTATGGCAAGTACTTTGGCCTGCGAGTTGGTGTCTTTCGTGGAGGATGTTTGACCGGACAAGCCCACAGTGGAGTCGAGCTACATGGTTTTTTGTCCTACCTAGTTCATGTGGCAGTTCACCGCAAACCTTACACCATCTACGGATATGGTGGTAAGCAAGTTCGGGATCAGATCGACAGCTTGGATGTGGTAAAAGCACTGGAAGCTTTCGCGGGGCAGCCCAGGCCTGGAGAGGTCTACAATTTGGGAGGGGGCCGCGGCAATTCCGCCTCGGTTCTTGAATGCATCGATTGGATTGAGAAGCTCAGTGGCTATCGGCTCGAGTACCGATTGAGCGATCAGAATCGAATTGGAGATCATATTTGCTATATTTCCGACTGCAGAAAATTACAACGCGACTATCCGGATTGGAAAGTTCGGATGACCTTGGAGACAATTGTTGCTGGGATGATTGAAAACGCTCAACGCAACAAGAACTCTTGAGTTGGAGAGAATGACCATGAAGATTCGAAAGGCGGTAGTAACGGCCGCAGGTGCAGGCCAAGGCGGGTTGCTTTTGCAACACCTGGTAGACCGTAAGCCGTTCGTCGTCCGCCGGGGACTGTCCCCGCTCATTCTCTAGGGACAGTCCCCGCTCAAAATTAGTCACTCTCCGGGGACTGTCCCCACTGCGGGTGCACCGGGGACAGTCCCTGGGTATAAGGTCGCAGGAATGCTTGCATTTGTTTTCTTGGGGCCGAAGTGAAAATTCGCTTAGGCCCCCACCCTCTAGAGGGGGCTCATAGGCAATCGGTCGCGTCTTTTCACCCGTCAGGCGCGCACCTTGTGCGCTCAGGCTACTGAAGCCTTCAAAAGATTTTTATCGACACTTGGCAACTTCAATCGCTTGGCCCATCGAGACGACGCGCCAGAGCCACTAGAAGGTCCTATCCTGCAGAACTACTCAGCTCTGAGTCTCCTAGGACCCAGAGTCCTCTTGGGCGCACTGCTGTTGCTGATCCGTCTTTGGGGCTTCGCTAGTCCGATA
>JAGWZB010000053.1 GCA_018969045.1 Planctomycetota bacterium
TACTACGACCCAGCCCGATCCGCGATCCCCAATGGCTTCCTACCCTTCTGGGAATTCGTTGCCGGTCCTTTGCACGCTGGCTCTTTCGGACCGAATTCACTCGATGGAACCTTCGGCCCAGAAGTCAAATTCCAATTCGCTCCTCCAACAGGGAGCAAATTGCCTTTGGCACCCAGCGATGGCAAACAATCTTTCGGCACGGTACGAGTCGATGCAAAGACCAAACAGATGACGGTCGATCTCAGAGGACTAGACGGTCAAGTCCTCGACGGAGGTTCATTCACTTTGGAACCAAAATTCAATAATTAATCATGCCGACTTTCGCTACCCCCCTGAATAATGTTTTACGGCATTGGCTCTGCGCTAGTTCTATTTTAGCGATTATTTCAATACCGGGTTTTGGAGCAGAGCCAAACGATACCGACCCAATCGCAACGCAACATCCCAACGTGCTTGTGTTTCTATCGGATGACCAAGGCTGGGGTGATTTCGGGTTCCAAGGCAACACGAACTTCCATACACCCAACCTGGATCGATTGGCAGATTCAGGTGTCGTCTGCCAACGCTTTTATGTTTGCCCAGTCTGTGCTCCCACGCGTGCAGAGTTTCTCACCGGCAGATATCACCCCAGATCCAGCACGATGGGGGTGACTCAAGGTGACGAACGGATGGATCTAGACGAAACCACTTTAGCCGATCGATTCAAGCTTGCCGGCTACGCCACGGGTGCCTTCGGTAAATGGCATAATGGCTCACAATTCCCCTACCACCCCAACGGCAGAGGCTTCCAGGAATTCTACGGATTTTGCTCCGGCCATTGGGGTGACTACTTCTCACCACCTTTGGATCACAATGGGAAGAAAGTCCAAGGTGATGGCTTCGTAACCGATGATTTTACCAACCACGCGATGGAGTTTATCCGACTACATGCCAAGGAGCGTTTTTTTTGCTACGTGGCGTTCAACACGCCGCACTCTCCGATGCAAGTCCCCGACGAGTTCATGAAGCGAGTTGTTGAAAGACCGCTTGCGATGCAGCACCAAGGCAGAGCGAGCGAGAAAGAGGACCCCGCGATGACGCGAGCTGCCATTGCGATGGTGGAAAACATCGACTCGAATGTTGGTCGCATCCTGAACCTGCTCGATCAGCTGCACCTTCGAGACCAAACCATTATCGTTTACTTCAATGACAATGGCCCCAATAGCTTCCGTTGGAATGGTGGAATGAAAGGGCGTAAAGGAACGGTTGACGAAGGCGGTGTACGATCGCCTTTGATAGTCAGTTGGCCAAGTCATTTACCCGCACAGCAGCGGCTTGAGCAACTTACCGGTGCGATCGACATCGCACCTACTTTGTGCGAATTGGCTGGCATACCAATAACTTTGGATCCAGATCATCCGCTCGATGGAATCAGTATCGCTCAGCATCTTACCGACCCGACCGAGCCATTGGTACACCGCAAGCTCTTTTCTCAATGGAGCGGTCGAATTGCCATGCGGCAGGATCAATTCCTACTGGACTACGATGGAGCGATTTTCAATTTGATCGACGATCCGACCCAGCAACGTGACTTAATCGCCACGCAAAACGAGCTTGCTAACTCAATGACGACAGACGTTAGCAAATGGCGTGAAGAAGTACTTCGCTCGGCTCGAACCAA
The DNA here is from genome assembly GCA_018969045.1 of Planctomycetota bacterium. Taxonomy (GTDB): domain Bacteria; phylum Planctomycetota; class Planctomycetia; order Pirellulales; family Pirellulaceae; genus JBKCUI01. Next base: position 1,661 of record JAGWZB010000053.1, read on the forward strand.
CCGTCCATTCCTAATTGGGCACCCAGAGCGGAATGCATCGATATTGCCTGCCCAAGACGGCAAATGCCAAGGTCCTTCGGTCAAGCGAAGCGACACAGCCCCCAATTGCTCCTACTTCACGAATCTTCGAACTCCAGAGGACAAACTCACTTGGAATATTCTTCCGATGCAATCGGGAACCTACTCGGTTTGGATTGAGTACACCGCAACCCAAGCCGCTACGGGCAAGAGAATCGCAGTGAAGATCGGCGAGGATGAGATTGTCAAATCCATCGATGATCGATTCGAATCCCCCTCAAGAGGTCAAAGCAACGATCGAGTCCCCAGAAAATCGGAGTCCTTTATGAAAGACTTTCAATCGCTCGAATTGGGCACGATGCAACTGAGTCAGGAGACCATGGATTGCCAATTGCGATTGCTCGATCCAATCGTCGAGCCAGGGATGGTGGAAATCCAATCCGTTGAGTTCCGCAAAAATGAATGATTCCAAAGCGTCGTAACATGGGCTTATCTGGCCCGTAGGACCTTTACTTAATGAAGTGAACCGCTTGGGAAGACTTTAGGCTTCTGGGAGCAGCCAAACAGCCAGGACGATTGGGACAATCGCCCGACGGTCAGCACCCCGTAACACGGGCTTATTTATCTAGCCCGTGGCGAGCTGTACTTAATGAAACCACCCCCGCTACGGGGCAAAAGCCCCATCCTACGCGGGGGTTGGTAGCGTGGGGTGATGATCGAATCAAGCGTAAGAGTCTGTTGGCGAATTCGGGGACAGATCCCGGTCAGAAGCGCTAACACGGAACTAGACAATCAAGACTTCGACCTCGATAATCCCGACTCCTACTACCTTCGAAATAATTGTATTTGGACTCTTGATAGGATTCTTTGGGTCATTGACTACTGGTCCATAAAGCCCATAAGTCCCAAAGTTACTTTTCAAGAACGAGGACCGTGCAAATCGTGTTACTGACCCTTGAAACCAATGGACCTGATGCCTCAAAAATCAGCTATCTGTTGCACAAGCATCCCGATAAAGTTCAATCCTTCACGATGAGCTTCGGTAAGGTGCATGTGTATTACCCGAAGTACCAGCATGACAGCGCGGTAGCTTGCATGCTCCTGGACGTGGATCCTGTGGGTATGGTGCGCGGTGCCTATCGCGAGTCGGATTTTATGCTCGGGCAATATGTCAATGATCGCCCGTTTGTCGCTTCCTCGTTCATGAGTGTCGCGATTGCCCAAGTCTACTCGTCGGCATTGGGTGGTAAGTGCAAAGATGATCCGAGTCTTCCACAAACCCCATTTGCTTGGACTGCCCGCATCGATTCACTTGCAACACGCGGCGATTCGCAGTGGGTTGATAGGATCTTCTCGCCCCTGGGGTATCAAGTCACAACGCATTCGCAGTTGCTCGATCCTGAGTTTCCTCAGTGGGGCGAAAGCCCTTATATCCAAACCGTCTTGTCAAAGACTTGCCCGCTTTCGGTACTGCTCACTCACCTGTATGTCCTGATCCCAGCGTTCGACAACAACAAACACTACTTCGTAGGAGAAGAGGAACTAACGAAATTGCTCGAAAAAGGAGAAGGCTGGCTGGCTGCTCATCCTCACAAGGATTGGATCGCTCGACGCTACCTACGCGCTCGAGCGAACCTTGTGCGCACCGCACTGAGTCGCTTGGTCGACGAACAACCCCAAACGGATATCGAAGAATCCCCAACTCCCGAGGAACCCTCGGCCGAGGCTGTGATTCGACTCCACGATCAGAGGCATTCGAGCGTCGTTGAAGAACTCATCGCCTGTGGTGCACAATCAGTTCTGGATTTGGGATGCGGCGAAGGAAAACTCGTTCGAGAACTGATTCGAAAACCCCAATTCCAACGGATCCTTGGCATGGATGTTTCGTACAAATCGCTCGAGATTGCTCGAAAACGATTGAGATACGACACCTGGGGCGATGAACAACATCGACGCGTTGAACTGATCCACGGATCCTTGATCTACAGCGACAAACGATTGCACGGATTTGATGCAGCCGCGGTGATCGAAGTCATCGAGCACCTGGAACCCACGCGACTTGAATCACTCGCCAAGTCTCTCTTCATGCTAGCAAGACCCAAGCATGTGATCCTGACCACTCCCAACAAAGAATACAACAGTGTTTGGGAAAGCCTGCCCGCCGGCCAATTCCGGCATCAAGACCACCGCTTTGAATGGACTCGCGCTGAATTCCAAGCTTGGTGCCATCAAATCGCTACGCTCTACGGCTACCGGGTCGAATTCAAAGGAGTTGGCCAAGAGGATCCCGATCGAGGCGCACCTACCCAAATGGGAGTCTTTCATCGTGACTGATCCTCAAGATAACCATGGCCAAGTTGGTCGATTGTTCGATATCGGAAACCAGGTCGTGGTGCTACGCAATGTTCGAGGAGGAGGTTCTCGCGACCTCTACCCCAAAGGAGTTGTCGGCATCGTCGTGCGACTTCCTTGCATCGATCAGACAACCTATGCGATCCGATTCATGGATGGATCGGTAGAAGCCTTCGCAGGATCGGAGCTAGCACTGTTGGCAAAGTATCGCCAGCCCACCGAGGCCCAGGCCCAGATCCATCAGGAGCAATCTCGCTTCTATGATCGCATCATTTACCAGTGCGTCATCGGCTCGCGCGCCTATGGACTTTCGCACGAAGATTCTGATGTGGATCGCCGTGGTATCTATCTGCCAAGTGCCCAAGACCACTGGTCGCTCTTTGGCGTCCCCGAACAACTCGAATGCGAATCAACCCAGGAGGCTTATTGGGAGTACCAAAAGTTCCTGATCCTTGCTCTTAAGGCCAATCCCAATGCGCTCGAGTGCCTGTATTCACCACTAATTGAGAAACAAGAGCCTGCCGCATTGCCATTGCTTGAAAATCGCCACATCTTTCTTTCCCAATTGGTGTACCAAACCTTCAGCGGTTATGTTTCATCGCAATTCAAAAAAATACAAACCGACATCCGCAATCAAGGACAGGTCAAGTGGAAGCATGCGATGCACTTGATCCGCCTGCTCATCTGCGGAACCGAGATTCTCAAGAATCATCATGTCGCGGTGGATGTTGGCCAGCATCGTCAGATGCTGCTGGAAATCCGTCGTGGTGAAATCAAATGGGATCAACTCGATGCTTTGCGCAAGGCATTTCAAAAAGAGTTTGACCGCGCCTTTTCGTCAACAAGCCTTCCGGAGAGGCCCGACTACGCGCGGGCTAATGAACTTTTGATCCAGGCTAGAATGGAGGCGATGAGTCACTAGAGATGAAGAACCAAGATGTAATGCATGTAGCTAAATTACCCGAGCTAATCGAGCAAGTCCGCGAGCATCCTTATCCCCTGCTGTTTGCGACGATCAGCGGTGCGCATATCTATGGTTTTCCATCGCTGAACTCCGACTTCGATCTGCGAGGCGCTCACGTGCTGCCGCTCGACGAAGTCTTGGGGCTGCAGATACGTCATGAGACCATTGAAAAAGAAAGCATCCGTAATGGAATGGAGATCGATCTAGTAACGCACGATGTCGGGAAATTTTTCCGTATGTTGCTCAAACGCAATGGCTATGTCCTCGAACAACTCCTGTCGCCATTGGTGGTGTTCTCGCCCCCCGAGTTCGCCGAGCTCAAGGATCTTGCTCCTGACTGCATCACCCGCTACCACGCCTACCACTACATCGGATTTGCACAAACCCAGTGGAAACTCTATTCCAAAGAGAGTCCGCCGCGTGTCAAACCCTTGTTGTATGTCTATCGCGTATTGTGGACTGGCATTCACTTGATGAGAACCGGCCAGCTCAAGACCAATCTCGATGAGCTAAACGAGATCTATCCACAGAGCTACATCACCGAGTTAATCGATCGCAAGTGCCATGGGAAAGAGAAGGAAACGATCGAAGAGGGTTCGAGGGCGTTCCATGAATCGGAGTACAACCGATTGCTGCAGCGATTGCATCAGGAATTAGAAGTCTCCAAACTGCCTGAAATGCCGCGATGCGAAGCGAAGCTCAATGAACTATTGATAAGGATTCGAAAAAGTGCGCGTTGAAATTCCTGAGTTAGCTCTCGTTTTGCTTATCGGCCCGAGCGGTTGCGGCAAAAGCACGTTCGCAAAACGTCATTTTTTGGAATACGAAGTCATCTCGTCGGACCAATGCCGAGGTTGGGTCTCGAATGATGACACCGATCAAAGCGTTAGCCCCGATGCCTTTAAACTCCTCTACTATATGGCCGAAATGCGCCTTCGACGAGGATTGCTCACGGTGATCGATGCGACGAACGTGTCGATCGATGATCGAAAAGGCCTTATCGCACTTGCAAGAAGGCAACATTGCTTTGCAGTCGGGATCATTTTCAATCTGCCCGAATCGCTGTGCATCGAGAGAAACTCGCAGAGACCTGACCGGGCGTTTGGCCCCCATGTGGTCCATCGTCAAAAGCAGTTGCTTAGAAAAGGACTCGGTCGAATTCGTCTTGAGGGCTTTCGATCTTGCGTCGAGTTCAAGGACCAAGAGCAAGTCGACCAGGCACAGATCGTCAGGACTCCCTTGTGGAACAACCGCAAAACGGAGAAGGGACCCTTTGACATCATCGGCGATTTGCATGGATGTTGCGATGAACTCGAAGAGCTCCTCGAGCGACTCGGATACTCGTGGACCGAGTGCAGCAAACCTGAGGGTTCCGAGTTGACCATGGACCGAGTGCCCCTGCACCCACACGGACGGCGAGTCATTTTCGTAGGAGACTACATCGATCGGGGTCCACGCAGCGTCGACACTCTGCGATTGGTCGCTACGATGTTTCAACAAGGCCAAGCGTTCTGTTTGCCCGGAAACCATGACGTGAAACTGCTGCGAAAACTCAACGGTAGCGACGTGCAAATCAAGCATGGACTGGCAGAAACGTTGGCCGATTTCGATCGATTGCCTCAGGCAGCCAGGTCTAAATTCGAAAGCGAGCTCAAGCCGTTTATCGACGGGTTGGTCTCGCATTTGATCTTCGACGAAGGCAAACTGGTCGTCGCGCACGCGGGGCTTAAGGAAGAGTACCATGGCAGGACCAGCGGTCGGGTGCGTGAGTTCTGTTTGTATGGAGATACGACAGGCGAGGTCGATGAATTTGGATTGCCTGTTCGGCTTGATTGGGCAAGTAGTTACCGGGGAGCGGCTCGCGTGGTGTACGGTCATACTCCAGTGGCAAGACCCGAGTGGCTAAACCGTACCGCCAATGTGGATACAGGCTGTGTGTTTGGAGGTAAGCTAACGGCGCTTCGGTATCCGGAAATGGAGTTTGTTTCCGTTGCAGCGAGGAAGATTTACTGCGAACCGTCCAAGCCGTTTTTGGTTCAAGAAGGTGCTTTATCGGCTCAGCAGCAATTTGATATTCTCTTGGATATCGATGATGTTTTGGGCAAAAAGATCATTTCGACGAAGTGGATTTCCAACGTCACGATCAGGGAGGAAAATGGGATTGCGGCCATCGAGACCCTTAGTCGGTTTGCGGTGGATCCGCGATGGTTGATCTATCTGCCTCCGACGATGTCCCCTTGCGAAACTTCGCAGGAAGCTGGCTTGCTCGAACACCCGTTGGAAGCCTTTGAGTATTTCCGAGCGCAGGGGGTTCCGAAGGTCGTGTGCCAGGAGAAGCATATGGGATCTCGGGCAGTGGTCGTCTTGTGCAAAGATCAAAAGGCGGCCGCTGCGAGATTTGGGATTCAGCAGGGACCTGCGGGCGTGATCTACACTCGAACCGGTCGACGGTTTCTCGCTGACGAGCAAACCGAAAGAGCATTGCTTGAGCGACTGCAAGTGGCCTGCGAGCAGAGTGGTTTTTGGGACAAGTTTCAAACCGATTGGGTTTGTTTGGATTGCGAGTTGATGCCTTGGTCCTCCAAAGCATTGGAGCTTCTCAAGACCCAGTATGCGGCAGTCGGTGCAGCGGGTCGTATGAATCTAGGGCCGGTCATCGATTCGCTTGACCAAGCCAAGACGCGGTTGGCCGATCCCCTTGAGCTTGAAGTCCTCGCGGAATTGCAGAGTCGCTTTAGCAATCGAAGAGCATCGGTCGATCGTTTCATTGAGGCCTATCGCAGGTATTGCTGGCAAGTTGAAACGTTGGCCGATTGGAGTCTTGCACCATTCCATTTGTTAGCGACCGAGGGGAGGGTGCATACCGACGAGGATCATGTGTGGCACATGGAAAAGATTCGGGAATTGTGTGGGGCTGAAACAGAGGTGATGCTTGCGACGGATTATTTGGTGGTGGATGTTTCGGATCCAACGAGTGTTGCGCAAGGTGTGGAATGGTGGCAGACCAAGACCGATTCTGGGGCCGAGGGGATGGTTGTTAAGCCGATGCAGTGGGTTGTTCAAAGCAAGAGTGGACTGGTTCAGCCGGCGGTGAAATGTCGGGGGAGGGAGTACTTGAGGATCATTTATGGGCCTGATTACGACACTCAGGAGAATTTGGAACGATTGAGGAAGCGTGGGTTAGGTCGCAAGCGATCGTTGGCACTTCGCGAGTTTGCCTTAGGATTGGAAGGTTTGGAGCGATTCGTCAAGCGAGAGCCGTTGCGTCGGGTACACGAGTGTGTTTTTGGCGTATTGGCTTTGGAGAGCGAGCCGGTCGATCCTCGACTCTAGTGCATTTAGGCTAAAAATGTATCACGGGGATAATTGCATCACGGTTTTCCTCAGCCCTGACCGACGACCGCAGGTCGACGGATCGCGTTAGCCGACGAGTCGGGCAGCCAACGAAACCACATCCAAATAATCCAGGCTAGTCAGCGCACCAAACCCACTCGAGCATTGAGCATGGTTTGACTCCGGCGAATGTTGCGACAGTTCGGTGCCGTGCCAGGTCCACGCCTGAGGCTAGCGCCAGTCGGCTAACAACAGCCGCCACGCTGTTGGACTACTGAACATGAACGATGTCGTTAAAATGGAAGTGGTCTAGGATTTCAATAGCTGCGAACATATCCAACAACATCGTGAGGACATATCCGATGATAATAAGCAATGCTCCAGATTCGTTGATCGCCAAGGCGGTTATGGCATTTGTGGCAGATTGCCGCAAAGTCATCGATCCAGCTGGTCAATCGAAGACCGTCATCCTGCGATTTGCCGCGATCCTGATCCTGTGCATCGCGAGCACTTTCTGCGGCGCACAGGAACCCTCCAAAACACAGCCACTGCCTGAAAGCGATAACGTTGAAGAATTGGTAACCATCTCCAGTGGCAGTCTTCCGGTCATTCTATCTGCACCTCACGGAGGGACTCTCAAAATTTCCGGTGTTGAACCTCGCGAAGGAATCGGAATGGAAACAGGACCATCGGGATTCTTTACCGGACGCGACGGCGGAACCTCGGAGCTGGCGATTGCCGTCGCCGACGCACTTGAAAAGTCCACCGGCAAGAGACCTTACCTAGTCATTAGCAATGCGCACCGAAAATACCTTGATCCTAACCGCCCGTCAGAAATCGCTTATGAAGACTCCGATGCCGCACCGGTCTATCAGCGCTATCATGGGACTCTTGGTAAGTACTGCAAGGAGATTTTAGAAAAGCACCATGCTGGTCTGTTGCTGGATATCCACGGCCAAGGTACAAGCCGTGAAACGGTCTACCGAGGTACTAGCAATGGCAAGACTGTCACCAGACTCAAGGAACGCTTTGGCGAGTCGGCTCATTCTGGTGACGAAAGTCTTTTTGGAACCTTGCGTCGTCTTGGGTGGAAAGTTTACCCTCAACCGGGCGATGGCAAGGAGCAATCAGGCTTCACCGGCGGTTATATCGTCCAGACTCATGGCAGTCACCGAGCCACCGGAATCGATGCTATCCAAATGGAATTTGGAGCAGAATATCGCAGCAAGATCAACCGCGAGCAAACAGCCAAAGTGCTAGCCCAAGCCATCATCGAGTTCACCCAAGAATACTTGCAGGCCGAGAATGAGCTGATTTCGCGCTAGCTCTCGAATATCGATCAGTGCAGTCCGAGCAATGGCTAAGGCGAATCAACAGCACGGGCTGTTTGCGACGGGACATTTCCCCGCTGAATTCGAAACGGTTCAAGATCGATCGACGCGGACTCACCAGCCATGTGCTGAGCCATCAGTAGCCCGGTGGCAGTCGACCAGTGCAAACCATGCCTGAAGTGGCCTGCAGCGATAAAGGCGTTTTTATAAGGATGCAGGGTTCCTAGATATGGGAAGCCGTCAATAGAACCAGGACGAAGTCCAGACCATTGCATCTCTAACTCAGCTTCAGCAATCGCCGGACAAACGCCGATTGCCCACTGAGTCAATTGCCGCATCATCTCCTGGGTTGTGGCCTTTACAAACCCCACCTCTTCCTCACAGGATCCTACGAGCACGCGTCCATCCTCACGCGGAACCATATACCGATGGCCCTCATTAAGAACGAATCGAAAGGGAGCTTGATCAAATCGATACAACTGCATCTGTCCTCTTACAGGATAAATCCCTGCATCGATTCCAAGAGACCCAAGCAATGGTGCCGTCCATGCGCCCGTAGCTATGCAGTATCGGTCAGCGACCACCCTGCTTTGCACTTGGTTCGACAAAGTCGCACCGCAATCCAATCCTTGAATCTCGGAGCCTTGGGTATGAAACCCAATGACTTCGGTGTGATCAAAAAGCTTCACATTGAGTATCTCACACGCCGCCTTCAGAGCCGCTAAATGCCGGGTATTGCGTAGCTTGGCATCTCTTTGGACCCAGTAAAATTGCGTCTCTTGGCTATCGTCCCAAAGAGGGAAAAGGACCGGGCTCAGACGACTTACTCGATCCTGACTGAGTCGCTGGTAGCCGATCCCAAGCTCGTCCCACCAATAACAATTGGCTTTCAATGTAGCCCGCTCCGCAGGGCTTCTTGCGACATACAGCCCACCGCTTCGGCGGTACTCGTTGTCGATCTTTGTCAGTTCAAAAAGCCATCTGGCCCATTGTTCATGAAGCTGGTCTGAAAGTTGGCGCAATTGCTCGATCGGATCATCGACATGATGGGTCGCACCTGCGGGCAATATTCCCGCTCCGGCCCACGAGGACTCCTTGCCAATCTCACCGCGCTCGACCAAACAGACTCGCCAGTTACGTTTAGCGCACTGTGCAGCGATCGACAATCCAACGACACCCCCGCCAAGAACCGCAAGATCAAAATGCGAATTCAACGTTGTGGCCCTATCTCACCCGATTTGAGCTTGGCGATGTATACCTGCAGCTGGACATAGATCTGATTGCTCAGCAAAAACACCCCTATTAGATTTGGGATCGCCATGGTCAGGATCATCATGTCGCTAAATTCCAAGATGTTATTCGGTTGAACGATCGAGCCTAGAACCGTAAACGAAAGAAACAGGAACTTGTAGATCAACGAAGACTTTTGTCCAAACAACGAAACAAAGCATCGCTCTCCATAGTAGGACCAAGACACACAAGTCGAATAAGCAAAAAAGAAAATCGCGGTATAGAGAACGTACTTAAACCACGCGAAATTTGGATTCTGCGTGACGGCCTCCAATGTCACCATCGAGCCCTTGTTGTCGACAGCCATCTGTTGGACTTCGGGAATCCGATAAACGCCTGAAACCACAATCATCAAACCCGTTAGTGTGCAAACAACAACGGTATCGATGAAAGGTTCGAGCAAGGCAACAATCCCTTCGCTAACAGGCTCCTCGGTCTTTGCCGCCGAATGCGCAATGGCTGCCGATCCTGCTCCCGCTTCATTCGAAAAACAGGCCCGTTTGGCGCCAATCACAAGGACTCCGAAGAATCCACCGTAGAGCGCCGCCGGCGAGAAAGCACCTTTGAGAATCTCCGTCACTGCCGTCGGTATCCGCTGGTAATTTGTCCCAAGGATTGTCAGGCACATGAGCAAATAAGCCAAGCACATGAAGGGAACAACGATTCCTGCGAAGTTTCCTATAGACTTGATCCCCCCGATGATCACGACACCAACTGCAAGTGCCATCAACACACCGTATATCCATGGCGAAGTCTTAAGGATCGCAAAGGCCGGTTCGGCTTGAAAGGCATTCAAGGACTGTGCAACTTGGTAGGAGTTACCACCCCCAAACGAACCCCCTATGCACAAGATGGTAAAAGCGACCGCAAGTACTTTTCCAAGCGCGCCATATCCCATTCCATGCAAGCCGCGACTGAGGTAAACCATCGGACCTCCAAGGACATTCCCTTTCTGGTCCTGAGTGCGGTACATCACTGCCAAAGTGCACTCTGCAAACTTGGTTGTCATACCGATCAAGCCAAAAAAGATCAGCCAGAACGTTGCACCAGGACCACCGGTTCCGATGGCGATCGCCACACCTGCGATATTCCCAAGCCCAACGGTCCCAGAGAGCGCCGAGGAGAGCGCTTGAAAATGCGACACATCTCCTCGATCTCCTTCGTGGTCATATTTGCCCCGAATCAAATCGATTGCGTGCCCAAAGAGTCGCACGTTGATAAAGCCCATCCGAATCGTAAGGAAGATCCCGGCAAACAGGAGCCACACAACAACAAATGGAACTTTGACCCCGAGCCAATACGGCGTCCCGAAATCGTAGAACAGTACAGCTTCAAGGGGCTTTACCAAATAGGTTCCAAAGAAGCTGTCGACATTCTGAATCCATTCCGGAAGCTGGCTCGCTTGTGCCTCGGACGGATTGGGCAGTTGGCCCGGAAGCGGGATCGAAAAAGGATCCACTTGCTGACCGATGGCCTGCGAACCTCCAAAACCAACAACCATCCATCCAAGAACCAAAACCAAAATGCTCCGGAGAACAAGTGTTCCTGAAACTCGATTTTGCGGTTGAATACTTGTTGGGAAAAATGCAACGGAAACCATGGAACCCAAACCATCCGATGAAAACTGAAGTAAATCGCCAAAGAACTGGGCTATCATAGCCGTCAAAGACGGCTTGTGCACGTGCTTGAACGTCAAAAGAACCAGCCAATGGCATAGAAAAAGCATCGATTATTTTGCATAATAGGATTCACGCAGGACCAGTCCCGCCTCAACCCCACCCCTCCCACCTCAAAGATTATCGATGAAGTCATCGCAACCACTGCAAAGACTGTCGGACCTCTGTGCGAAACCCCAAAGACCTTTTCAAGCCATCGGGCGTTGGGGATTCTCGCTTGTTACCTGCCTGATGGTGATGGGCTTGTACGCGGGGTCGGTCCAAGCACAGCCTCAAGAGGACCAGGTGAAGTTTAGTCAAGAAATTCAACCGCTCTTGGCGCGGCGGTGCTTTGCCTGCCATGGACCGGATCAAGCCGAAGCTGGACTGCGGTTGAACGCACTTGAGAGTGCGATTCAGAAATTGGACTCCGGTCATGCGGCTATCGCCCCAGGGTCGCCAGATCAAAGCGAACTGCTTAAGCGAATTCGATCCACAGACCCAAGCGATCGAATGCCGCCCGAGGGCAAACCACTCTCGGAGCGGGAGCAAAAGCTACTTGAGAATTGGATCTCGCAAGGAGCTCAGTGGAAACAGCATTGGGCCTTTGAGCCGGTAGCAAAACCGGACATCCCCAAATCCACCGTTCCATCGACCAATCCTATCGATGCCTTCATCGATGAAAAACTCCTCATGCGTGGACTCAGTCGTGCTGCTCAAGCAGATCCGGTGCATCTGTTGCGACGATTGCATTACGACTTGACTGGTCTGCCTCCCACACCCAAACAAGTCGATGATTTTCTCAAACGCATAGAAACGGGATTCGAGAAGGCGTGGGAATCAGAAATCGATCAGCTATTGGCCTCGGAGCATTACGGTGAACGCTGGGCAAGGCACTGGCTCGACGTCGTCAGGTATGCGGAAACCAACAGCTTTGAACGCGATGGCGCCAAGCCTCATGTATGGCGATATCGGGACTATGTGATTCGCGCTTTCAATCAAGATAAACCTTACAACACCTTCCTCATGGAGCAACTTGCAGGGGATGAGCTGCCGCAGATCACTCGCGACTCCTTGATCGCAACAGGATTTTACCGATTAGGTATCTGGGACGATGAACCGGCGGATCGTGAGCTAGCGGTATACGAAGGATTCGACGACATCTTGACGACGGTAGGTCAAGGTCTCTTGGGGCTAACCATCAACTGCAGCCGGTGCCACGATCACAAGATCGATCCGATTCCAACCAAAGATTACTACAGCACTTTGGCTTTCTTTCGAAACTTAACATCCAACGGCTATGGTCCTCAGGTCGAGCGCCCACTGATTGCAAGTCAGTCGGACAAAGAACAGATGAACGCTTTCGAACAGGAAATTCGCCAGACAGGCGATCGCCTTCAAAAAAGACTCACCGAGGTTGAAGGGATTCTTCGAGAGCAATTCAATGAGTTGACCAAGTCCGAGTCTACTTCGTACGACTTGGATGATCTTGAGTACAAGTTCTATCGCGACACTTGGGACAAGCTTCCGAATTTCGATGAGCTAAAGCCTGAGACCGTGGCAAAAGTTGTCCCGCCCTTGATCGATATCGGAGCATCCACTCGCCCTGACTTTTTCGGCTTTGTTTTCACAGCGTCTCTGATTGTCCCCAAAGATGGAGAATACACCTTTATCCTGGATTCCGACGATGGATCACGACTGAGCATCGATGGCAAGGAGTTGATTGAATACGACGGAATCCATGGCGTTGGCAAACCCAAGAGAGCCAGCATGCAACTCAAGCAGGGGCGATATCCACTGCGGCTCGATTACTTCCAAGGGCAGTTCGGCAAAGGCCTTAGTCTGGCCTGGTCAGGTCCCGGTTTTCGTCGCAAGCGGCTCACTGCAGATGCGGTCCAGCAGGCCAAGGACCTTCAACAAGCCATCGCGAGTTCCTCCGTTGAAGGACTCGATGCAGGGTTGGTCGAGGAATTCAAATCGTTGAGAAAGCAACTCGAAGAGAACAAACGTCGAAAACCGTGGGAAGAGTATGGCATGTGTGTCAGCGAGTCGGGCACCAACGCCCCGGAGACGTTTGTGTTGACGCGCGGTAGTCCGCAAGCCAAAGCGGATAAGGTCGACCCCGCCTTCCCGACAATCCTGGGTGGAGATGCTCCGGTCATTGAACCCAATCCGACCGCCAACACCACAGGTCGCAGGCTCGCGTTTGCCAAGTGGATTACCGATCCTAGCAACAAGCTGACCAGCCGAGTCTTCGTCAACAGGGTTTGGCAGCACCACTTTGGTCGAGGGATCGTACGAACGCCTAACAATTTTGGACAGTTGGGTGATCCACCAACCCATCCAGAACTGCTCGATTGGTTAGCAAGCGAATTCATCGAGCGGGACTGGAGCATTAAATCGCTACATAAGCTGATCTTGATGTCGCAAAGCTATCGACAATCATCGGTCGCATCACAAGATGCTTTGGACAAAGATTCAAACAACGACTGGTTTAGTCGATTCGACATGCGTCGTTTAAGCGCCGAAGAGCTTCGAGATTCCATCCTAGCCGTCAATGGCACGTTGAATCTCAAGATGCATGGACCCAGCATCTATCCAGCTCTTTCCCGAGAAGTCCTTGCTACTCAGTCAGTCCCTGGCAAGGGATGGGAAAGGTCTGATCCTCTGGAGCAATCCCGCAGGAGCGTCTACATCCATATCAAACGATCGTTGCTGGTTCCCATGCTCTCGAATTTCGACTTCCCTGATCCGGATGTCAGTTGCGAAGCTCGCTTCATCACCACGCAACCAGGACAAGCGCTTGGGATGCTCAACAGCGACTTCTTGCACACACAGTCTGAAGAGTTCGCAAAGAGGCTTCGATCCGAGATTCCCAGCGGGCTCGACGAACAAATTCAAAGGGCTTACCAACTGGCTCTGGCTCGCACGCCGACGGTTCAGGAGATCGCTCGAGCAAGAGGGCTGATCGATCAGTTGCAATCCAAGCATGGACTAAGCGCAGAGAAATCCTTATCGTTTTTCTGCCTGTTTATTTACAACCTCAACGAGTTTTCTTACGTCGACTAGTCAGAGCGATTTAGAACCACCCAAGAACGGTTACTCCAGCCAAACGGATACTGAGATGCGTCGGAATTTTTGTGGACGAACACGTCGAGAGTTTTTGTGGCAAACCGGAGCCGGCTTCGGCGGTTTGGCGCTGACCGGGATGCTCTCAGGCGATGGATTTTTTGGGAACGCTCGAGCTTACGACGGCAAGAAACTGCCTGAGCCGCACTTTGCCCCCAAAGCGAAAAACGTGATCTTTTTGTTCATGTATGGTGGACCTAGCCATATCGACACCTTCGACTACAAGCCCACCATGAAGGGGCGTGACAACCAAATGGTCACGGTCAAGACGTTCGGGCGGGGTGGGCACAAAAACCAAGGGCGGATCGTCGAACCAAGGTGGGAGTTTAAGCAGTACGGGCAATGCGGAAAGTGGGTCAGCTCCCTGTTCCCCAATCTTGCAAATCATGTCGATGATATCGCCTTCATACACTCGATGACCGCTGACTCACCGATCCACGGATCGGCAATGCTCATGATGAACTCTGGGCGTGTTCAAAGTGGGCATCCATGCTTGGGCTCTTGGGTCAACTATGGACTTGGAAGTGTGAATGAGAACTTACCGGGATTCGTTGTCATGCTCGACCCGACCGGAGGTCCGATCTCAGGTGCAAAGAATTGGTCGAGTGGTTACATGCCAGCGAGTTATCAAGGCTCGATCTTTCGGACCCAAGGCACCCCGATCTTGGATTTGAAGTCACAGGATGGCGTATCGAGGGACCTGCAAAGAGATCTTTTGAACAATCTCCATGAGCAAAATGCAATCCATGCAACGCAGCGCGGAGATCGCAGCGACTTGCTTTCGCGAATCACGACTTACGAGCTCGCTTACAAGATGCAAGAAAGCACGCCTGAAGCGGTTGACATCACTGGAGAATCCGCCGATACCCTTGAGCTCTACGGAATCGATAAAGATCGGACCAAGGACTTTGGAACCAAGTGCCTGTTGGCACGTCGACTTGTCGAGCGCGGTGTTCGCTTTGTACAGATCTATTCCGGTGGAGCACACAACGATGACAATTGGGACGCCCACTCGGACTTGAAGAAGAACCATGACTTTCACGCAGGGAATACCGACAAGCCGATTGCAGGGCTGATTGCGGACTTGAAGCGACGCGGACTCTTGGACGAAACCCTCATCATTTGGGGTGGCGAATTCGGACGTCAACCAACGGCCGAGTATGCCGAAGGAACCGGTCGGGACCACAATTCCTATGGTTTCACCATGTGGATGGCAGGAGGAGGAATCAAAGGTGGAGTCAGTGTTGGGACGACCGACGAATTGGGTGCTGCCGCCGTGGAAAAGCCTTTCCACGTCAAGAATTTGCACGCCACGGTACTTCATCAACTTGGGATCGATCCGAACCGGTTATCCTATTTCCATTCAGGATTGGACCAAAAACTTGTGGGAGTCGAACCCATTGAACCGATCCACGAAATCATCAGCTAAGGCTCCTTCTGTGTGCGAATTTCTGAAACCTAGGGCGATTTGCTAACGATCGGAATTCGATGATGTCCAGAAAACCGATTTGGAATCACTCCCGTTTGGGGAGACGCGAAGCATTGCAAGTCGGCGCGGCGAGTGTTTTTGGACTGGGAGTCAACCACTTACTAGCCCTACGAGAAGCCCAAGCGTTTGCTGGCCCTAATCCTTCGGTGAAAGCCAAGTCCTGCATCTTCATTTTTCTCTCAGGAGGTTTAGCTCAGCACGAGAGCTTTGACATGAAGCCTGAGGCTCCGGCAGATATTCGGGGTGAGTTCAAACCGATCCCGACACGAACTACCGGATTGCAGATTTGCGAGTATTTGCCCAAGCTGGCAAGCATCAGTCATCTATGGTCCCTATGCCGGTCGCTGACCCATCCATCGAACGATCATTCTGCTGGTCACCATATCATGTTGACTGGTCAATCGAATCTTCCAGTGGGATTCAATCCTAATGCTCCTAGTCGTACCGATCACCCTTCGATCGCTTCGAAAATAGGACATGCCCTCGGCCACTTACGCAGCCCCACTGCCAACAATTTACCCCCGGCGGTCGTATTGCCTGAACGATTGGTCCATAACACTGGCCGCGTCCTGCCTGGCCAAAACGCAGGCATGATGGGACAGTCGTCGGACCCTTGGTTTATAGAAGCTTCCCCATTCCATACAACCTCTTATGGTGCGTTTCCAGATTTTGCTTTCGACCACCAGCAGAGGGGCAAGCCAGATGAGCGAATCTTCCAAGCACCTCAGTTATCGGTCCCTCATGCAGGGGGAGTCTCCGACCTCCATCACCGTATGCAATTGCTCGATCGACTGAATCAGCAACGCAGGAAGATCGACCAAATCGGGCAGTCAAACAGCCTGGATCGATACCGCCAAAGCGCTGCCTCCATGATGGTCGATGCTAATGTTCACAAAGCACTTGATGTCGCTAAATCAGACACACTCGAACTTGATCGCTACGGCAGGAACTCGTTCGGATATTCATTGCTGATGGCCCGTAAACTAGTCCAAGCGGGGGTACCGCTGATCCAAGTCAACTTGGGGAACAATGAAACGTGGGATACCCACGGAAACGCATTTCCCCATTTGAAGGAACGTTTGCTTCCTCCGACGGATCAAGCTTTGTCGGCACTGATCGAGGATCTTCATCAGAGTGGACAATTGGATGAGACGTTGATCGTCATGGCGGGTGAGTTTGGGCGAACCGCAAAGATCACCCTTTTGGCAGAGCACTACAAGCTGCCGGGGCGAGACCACTGGGGAGCTGCCCAATCGGTTCTATTCGCAGGTGGAGGGATACGGCCCGGAGTGGTCGTTGGAAAGACCGACGCCAAGGGCGAATATCCCGTCGATACGCCGGTCAAGCCAGAGAATTTTGCTGCCACCATCTACCATTTGTTGGGAATACCGTCAGAAGCGGTATGGCACGACACTCTAGGGCGTCCATTTGCGATCTATCATGGCGAACCGATCGCAGGTTTGGTG
>JAGWZB010000054.1 GCA_018969045.1 Planctomycetota bacterium
ATCTATCGATCGGGCAACCCGACTACGATGTTCCCGAGCCGATCAAAGACGCAGCTTGCGAAGCGATCCGGTCGGGCAAGAACATGTACTCGCCCACCCAAGGCATCGCACCGCTGATCGATAAACTGCAGCAAGATGTGCAGCAGCGCTACGACCACTCCGACCGCAGCGTGTTTATTTCCTCGGGCACCAGCGGTGGACTCGTTTTGGCCATGCTCAGTTTGGTCAACCCGGGAGATGAAGTCATCGTCTTTGATCCTTACTTTGTGATGTACGTACCGCTGATCCAACTCGTCGGAGGAGTCCCGGTACTGATCGATACTTATCCAGACTTTCGCATCGACATCGATAAGCTTCGAGGTGCGATGACGCCAAAGACAAAACTCATCTTGTTTAACAGTCCCTCAAATCCAACAGGCGTGACTGCTTCGGAAGAAGAAATTCGAGGGATTGCCGAGCTTTGCTTGGAGAAAGGGGTCGCATTGATCTCCGATGAGATCTACAGCGCGTTTCACTTCGGTTCCCCATCGCCGTCCCCTGCCCAGTACAACCCCTACACAATCGTCATCGATGGGTTTTCCAAGACTTATGCAATGACCGGTTGGAGATTGGGGTATGTCCATGGCCCAAGCGCCGTGATTCAAACCATGATCAAACTGCAGCAATACACCTTCGTCTGTGCTCCGACACCGTTGCAGCATGCATCTTTGGCGGCCTTGGATTACGACATGACCGGCTACTATGCGAATTATCGCAAAAAACGAGACCGGATCGTCCAAGGTTTACAGGGTTACTACGAGTTTGTCGAGCCCGGCGGAGCCTTCTACATCTTCCCCAAAGTCCCTTCGGGGACCGCCACCGAGTTTGTCACCAAAGCCATCGAGAACGAGTTGCTTGTGATCCCTGGAAACATCTTTTCCAAACGAGACACTCACTTTCGAATTTCCTTTGCAGCCAGCGATGCGATGCTCGATCGGGGGATCGAAGTCCTCCAAAAGCTAGCGCGATAACGCGGCGGCAATCTCTGCCTAATCGCTACAACCCAACCCCTTCATTCGACCTGGAGGGGAGTGAGGATTATGCGATGGAAAAAGCCAAAATTTTTTTGACAAAAGGGGATTTGTTAAAGTTCTGATTTTGGGTTCCTACCGGCTCGGTATACATTGATTCGACGCGACCAATCGAGGTCGATTCTCAATGCCTCCAGAGACAATCCCGGTCTATGTCCAACCTGCCATCCTCAAGCGATCATCAAGTCGACCTTCTTCTCAAGAATGCTCAATTGCGAGATGAACTTGAGCCATTCCTGGACGAGTCGGTTGATGTCCTGAACGGTCGGGCTTTGAGCCTTGAAGATGAAAATGAATTCCTCGAATCGATTCTCGAATGGGAACGCGCTCCGTCGATTCCCATCTCCAAATGGTTCGAGCCAGAGCTCAAGCTTCCTGCTCCTGAGTGCCTGGATGATCAAGCGATCTCGAATCTTTTGCGCAAGACGATCCAGATGCTTTACAGCCAAAAGATCGCTTTGGATTTCACAGACCATTTGAGCGATCGTCAGTTGTATTGCCTGCTGATGCGGGACATCCTACCTGTGTATCAAAAGAAGGTCTCTCGGCCACGCAATTTCCTCCATTGGCATTGCCTTGACGATAACGATGTCGACTGCTGGCTAACTTTTTATGCCACCGACCAGGAACGAGGGGACTGGGAGATCGAAACCGGGCTAACAGCACCCCAAAAACGACTTCCGCCATACCCAAGGCAGATGCCTCGCAGGCCGGGAAACTTCAATTAGCCCTGGTTGGCTACTCGTGCCTCAAGGCTTCGATCGGGTTCATCGCTGCGGCTCGCCGAGCCGGATATAGTCCAAAGAGCAATCCTACAAACAGCGAAATCCCCACCGATAGAATCACCGACCACAGCGCGATCCTAGGTTCGAGCGTCAGGATCGTCGGTGGCAATAGCTCGGGAGAGAGCTTCATGAGCATCCAGCGAACGCTGCGAAAGATCGGGCCGCACATGAGCCCGACAATCACACCCAGCAGTCCACCGCTACCGGTGAGCACCAAGGTCTCGACCAAGAACTGTTGAATGATATTCGAACGCTTGGCACCCAAGGCTCGTCGAATTCCGATCTCTCGCGTCCTCTCGGTGACTGTCGCGAGCATGATGTTCATGATCCCGATCCCACCGACGAGCAACGAGATTCCTGCGATGATTACCAGCATCGCGTTGAACATTGAACGGGTTCTCTCGGCTTGACGCAACAACTCTTTGGGAACGACGATCGCGTAATCTTCCTGGTCGTGGTACTTCTTGAGAAGTCGCTCAAGGATTGCTGCGGTCTCGTCGACCATCGCGATGTCCTCTAGGGTCAAGGTGATTTGGGTCAGTTCGACGATCTCACCACGAAAATTAAAACCTTCGCCTGTTCGTGTCATGATTTGATCCCCCACACGTTGGCGAAACGTATCCAAGGGGATGTAGGCATCATAGCTGTACTCACGAGCCTCCAGGCTACCGCCGATGGCCGCCGATGCCCCTCGCTGCTTGGTTTGACCGATGACCGTATACACGTCGCTCTCGACGCGTACTTTCTGTCCGATGGGATTCTCTTGTGGGAACAGGCGATTGGCCGTCCCGTCGGCCAGCACGATCACATTCTCGGGGCCATCGCCGGCCTGGAACCAGCGGCCTCTTGCTAGTTCCAGCCGATTGAGATCTTGGTACTCTGGGGTGCATCCGACCAGAGTCGCATTGAGCAACCTGCCTTTGGCTGCAAATTCGCGTCTGAGCTCTCGCATGGGCACCGATCGAGAGATACCGGGGATATTGCTTAAGAAGCGTTTGTAGTCGTCTCTGAGGAGTCCATACGTTTTGACTCGGTTTTTTTCCGAGCTGCTCGATGACTTGGGCTCGATGCTACGAACAATGATGTTGTTCGCGCCCAGTTCGAGGATCTGCTGCTGGGCCTGGTAGGAGACTCCCTCCCCCATGGCCACCAACCAGATGACCGTGGTCGTGCCGATAAAGATCCCCAGAGCCGCCAGCGCCGAGCGCAGCTTTTGGAGCATCAAGCTCTTGAGACCCAATCGAAAGGTTTGCAGAAAGGAAGCGAGCATCTAAGGCGACTTGGACTTGGTCGTGTCCTTGCTGGTTTCGGATTCCTTGCGACCGCCTTGATCTAGCTCCATCGCTAATTCCTGGGCTTCATCGATGTAGGCAAGGGGATTGAGGACCACTTCGTCCGACTCGCTTAACCCATCGAGGATGATCGAGAACTGATCGTTGGTATCGCCGACTTTGACCAAGCGTTTGCGGACTCCCTCAGGTGTTTGAATCCAACAAAATAGACCGCTGGATCCTTCGATGATCGCTGCAACGGGAACCGTAAGGACGTCTTTGTGTTCGGCCAGGACGATATCGACCACGGCGCTCATGCCAGGCTTGAGCCCAGGATGTTGGGGTAGCTTGATGATCGTATCGTACTTGACCAAGTTTCCTGTCCACCAACCGGCAGGTCGAGTGACTTCGGCGATCTCGCTGACTTCCCCTTCGAGAACCAGTTCCTGAAGCTGCACTTTGGCTTTCATGCCAACCTTAAGTCGATCGACTTTCGATTCATGAATACCAACTTTGACTTGCATCTGGGTGAAATCTGGGATCATCAGCAAAGTCTGTTGTTCCCGCACCACCGCGCCTTCGGTGATATCCGGTGTGTCCTTCCAAGCTGCCATCGAAGGAAAGATCACCATTCCTTCGGTCTCGGCCCGAATCACACAGTTCTCCAACTGTTTCTTTTCGCGTTCAAGACGCGCTTGCTCGAGCGACAAGGATGCTTCGTACGATGCCAGCTTGGCTTGCGCGGCTCGAAGCTTGCTCTCGAGCTCTTGAACACTCTTGACTTTGTTGTACTTTTCGAGCGATTCAAGTTTCGTTCGTTTCATCTCGAGATCCTTACGAGCCGAATCGACCGCGAACTGTTCTCCCTCAAGTTGCAGATCTTTGACAACACCCTTGGCGGTCAATCGCAATGCCGATTGCACTGCAAGCTCAGACTTTCGAAGGGCTTGCTCGGCCTCGAAAATCTCTTTCTCGATGTTGCTCTTTTCGGCTTTGAAGGTTCCTTCGAGGTACTCGGTGATGCTCGTTTGGGCGACGGCAACGTCGCTCTCTGCGGTGATCTTATTGGCCAGTGCGTTTTCGAAGACGATTTTCTGCTGCAGGATCTTGTCCTCGATCTGAGACTGGTCGAGTTTTACCAGTTCATCTCCTGGTTTGACCATGGTTCCGGTTTCGATCACCCAAAGAACGGT
Organism: Planctomycetota bacterium; assembly: GCA_018969045.1. Taxonomy (GTDB): domain Bacteria; phylum Planctomycetota; class Planctomycetia; order Pirellulales; family Pirellulaceae; genus JBKCUI01. The sequence goes on from JAGWZB010000054.1 coordinate 4,320, forward strand.
GCTCCCACCTTTGACCATGCATTTGATCTCTTTATTGTTGGAGCTTTCCACAGCACCATTTTCGGTGACCATGACCGACAGGTCCCCTCGGGATACCTTGTGTGTCAAATGCTTGATCTTAGTGGCCGAGGGCATTAGACCAGGAGCGATGGCTCCTAGTGCCACGGCGGTGCCAGCTAGAGCGGCCAGCACCAGCAGTCGTTTGAGCCATCGGCTCGCGGAATTCGAATCGTTCATAAAGCCCTATAGGTTTTCGTGGCTGACCACGGGTCTGTGGGTCAATAGTCCAACAGATCGGACCACACGAACCGATCTCAATAGAGGAACGGTTCACAAGAGCTATATTATCCAGAAAACCCGAGGATTCCTAAACTCGATGGGGCATTTTTCAGCACCCGTTAGTTCTTCAGCAAATCTTTCGGGAGAATTTTCTGATTGGTAAAGAACGCTTTGTCTTTGAAGCCAAAATAACTTGGTTTGTAAGACTCAGGAATGCTGACGGACGCTTTAGCAGGGACGTCCAATCCGACTCCCCAGTAGATCGAATTGACAAACAATCGACGCAAATCTTCGCTGAGCAAATCGACAGCGGCTCCGATCGTCGAACCGATGGCCTTGCCCTCTTTACCTTCGGCCAAACCATTGGACTCGGGCATTTTGTAAGACTTGGTCCAGACCAAAGGCTGCATGGGATCGTTCTTTTCTCCTGCCAACGGCGGATCGGTGGGCTTCATCCCCGAAAGGACTTGGCCAAACAGCACCACGTGTGCCTCTGCGGGCAGATGAACCACCCCGTAAACATCCGTCGGTCCAAACACATCCGACACCCCACGGAGAATCGGTGCGTCTGCATGCTTGGGATTGATCACCCCACGGGTGGCTTGTCCATTGTGAACACCGTGGTGGGACACCCAGGTCTCGCCAATAACTTGTTGGCCGAATCCACCTTGCCACTTGCCACTGTTCCATGACCAATGGGCGTAAGGATGCGTGGAATCGCCAAAGTTAAAAGGATGGGTTGCTGTCCGGATTGCCAACAAAGGCTTACCGGCGCGGACGAACTGATCGATGTGCTTGATCTGTTCGGGGGGCAAGGCTCGGAAGCGGAGGAACATGACCATAAAGTCCGCGTCATCGAGTTGCTCAAGTCCCGGGATATTGCTCGAGTAGTTCGGATCGACGGTCTTGGTTTCCGGATGGATTGCAAAGTGGACGGTGCAATGAAAACCGTGCTGTTCCGAGAGGATCTTGGCCAGCATCGGCAAAGCTTCTTCGCTTCGGTACTCTTCATCGCCTGAAATCAAAACAACCTTCTTGCCCGAACCAGGCTTACCAGCGGCTCCAGGCAGATCCAACCATAGGTCTTGGGCCAAGAGCGATAACGGTTGAAAAACAACCGCTGCAAACAACAATCCAACACCAGCTAAGCTACGTATCTTGCAATTCATCAATCGGTATTCCTCTATAGGCTTGAGACTGTTATTCGTAATCGCGTTTGATTATTTTATCCAAAACTGGAAGTTTCTCATCGATGGTCCCGGTCGCTAAGACTTGTCCGTCGGATCCAGCGATGGCTCCGAACGCATCGACTTTCAAGGTTTCGTCGATCAGGCCTTTGGAGAAGTAGAGTTGGACTTCGGCTAGTCGATCCAAAACGGTTCGGCTGTTGTCAGCGGCCAATGCCGGCAAGCGTTTCTTCTTGACCGACTCGGCAGGGATATTCGGGAGATCTTCGAGCATGTAAGCCTCCTGAAGTTTTTGCATAAAACCGTTGACCGCGTTCTCGATCTTGGTTTCAGGGTTCTTGTCTGCAGCGATCTCGCGGTTGTTTAAAGAGCTAGAGGTGAACGTCTTGTCTTTGGCGTCTTTTGCTGCTTTGAGATTGATCGCCCGGATGCGGCAATCGTTTTTGATCGAACGGTTGGCGATGATCATCGACGCATCGACTTCAAAGACGATCAGACCGTCGTAATGTTGCTCGGTGGCTCGTTTGGTCAGCTCGGATAAACTCTCTCCGCTACCGATGTAGACTAAGCCTGCGCCCAGGGCGATTGAGCCACTGGGCAATTGAAGATCTTTGGGATTAAAGTTTTTGACCATCGATTGCAGGTTGGCAAACGAAGGGCCTGCTGAGCCAGCAGCACCGCCGGGCTCTTGGCCAAAACCGGAAAAGCCGCCGCCGGGTGCCCCTAAATCCAAACCAGCGCCACCTCCGGGTCCAGCCGGTCCGGCTCCAGGGCCTGGCGATCCTGGCGCACCTCCGCGCAATCCCATCGCTCCGGCTCCCGGTCCACCGGCAGCACCGATTTGACCTGAGGGTAGAAATTTGGTCCCTGGATTATTGCCTGCAGCAGGTGCACCGCCACCGTAGCCAGCAGGAGGTCCACCGGCTCCACCACCGCTGTATCCAGCAGGTGGCCCACCGGGCGCTCCGCCACCACCGCCGCCGTAACCAGCCGGGGGACCGCCACCTCCACCGCCACGATAGCCTGCGGGTGGTCCGCCGGCACCGCCGCCGGAGTAGCCTGCGGGAGGTCCGCCTCCGGGAGGAAGGCCAGGTCCACCGAAGGAGCCACCACCAAAACCTCCAAGGCCAGCGGCGCCTCCTAATCCAGCGGCGCCTCCTAATCCGCCGGCCCCACCAAGAGCACCAGCACCTCCACCGGAGAGCAATCCCGAGAGCCCCGCTAGGCTTGGTGGCAAGGCAGGGGTTCCATACGCATAGTCGCGGAACGATTCGCTCCACTTGCCGTCGCTGTGGGCTTTGTTGAAGGCTTCGACAAACGCTGCGGCATAGTTACCAGCCGCATCGCTAAGTTCTTGGGCTGGGAGTTTACGAACACCAGCGGGTGCAGCCGAGGATCCCAAACTGCCCGACTCGCCGCCACTGCCGGCAAAACCAAGGCCTGGAGGTGCACCACCCCCTGGTCCGCCTGGTCCACCACCACTGCTGGTCAGTTCAGACAGTGGGGTTCCGATGGGTTTGAGATCTTTGACTTGAGGAGTTTTCTTGACGACCAGTCCGACTGCAAAGTTGTAGCCCATGCGAGGGACAACTCGTTTTCTATCCCATCGGTACTTCTCAGCGACACTTGAAGATTCATCGTTAGGGACATGCAGCAAGTGAGCTTGGTAGAGCGCATAAGCCCTTGGGGAGTTGCCAGCTTGGAATGCCAACACCGCACGGTCTTCGAGGGTCAACTCCACGGCGGGGATCGCCGGAGAGGACGCAGATGGGTTTTGCGAATTCCCTTGTGGGCCAGAACCCGGCAAACCACCAAAGGAAGGGCCACCGGCGGGCAAACCTACGCCGGTGCCACCGGATTCGGATTCGTTGCCTGTGCTACCCAAAAGGTTTCCGCCACCGACACCCGTGCCGATCGAGTTTCCCGCACCGGTGCTGCCCGGGGCGCCAAAGCCCAGCATGGGACCCGAGGAAGCACCGCCGCCAGCACTCCCGCCAGCAGGAGCTGCACCGCCCCCGGTACCTGCGGCTTCCAAAGCGGGGGGACCGCCCGAGTCGCTACCGCTTGAGGATGCACCAGCAGGGGCTGCACCGCCACCTCCGGCTCCAGCGGCTTCAAGCGCTGGTGGACCACCAGCAGCACCACCACCGGATTCTGGTTCGCTGGTCTCTTGTCCTGTACTGCCTGCAGGAGCAGCGCCCGATGGAGCGGCCCCCGCAGGTGCTCCTCCTGTAGGCGCTGGACGAACCGATGGGCCCGTCGACATACCGCCCCCTGACGAACTACCTGTGTCGGTCGCCGCTACTTCGGTCTTCTTCGATCCGCAACCGATCAACGCAGAGCCAATTAGTGCTGCCCATAGGCATGCAAGACGATACTTCATGGGTAAGCCCCACCGCATTAAAGACTAGAAAATTCAATCGCCTGAGAAGTTTTATTATCTGTCGGGTATTTCGCGTTGTCCACTCCCGCCGACAGTATATTGTTAGGAAGGTTGCTTTTTATGCCCCTAAACTCCGATCCCACCGGCGGACTCCATGTCGCAAAGCATTCGAAAGAACGATCCAAGCGGTCTGGAGCAGTCCCCCTTTGCCAGCGTCAAATCCACGGCTCCCAAGGTCCGGTTGTGGATGCTGTTTGTCTCGATGATGGTCATCGCCGGTTTCTCGCTCCTGGTTGCTCTTGCGGTCCGAATCCCCAGTATCGCCCACGGATTTCGCAGCTTCTTTGGCTCGACGGCTCCGACGGGAACTTCGACCAACGACCGCTCCGGCCACCTATTCCTGCTGCTTTTGTGCTACAGCTCCCCCCTGCTGATGATGATCTGGGTCGGGATGCTCAGACGCTTCTTTGCCTTCCAGCAACAAAGGCTAGATCGGCAGATGCGCCGCGAAGCGATCGAAGACAGCGAATTCACTATGGAAAGCTAAACCGAAAGCCAATTCGTCATGAACGAGATTCTATCTGCGATCGAAAAACACCTGGATCGGAAACTGAAGGTCTCTGAACTGGACTACTATCAAATCATCGGACTTGAGCCATTCTGCAGCGACCAAGCACAAATCCAAGCCGCCTTGGATTCCGCTCGCCTGAAGCTCCAAGGCAGCGAACCCTCGAACTCTCTGCAAGTGGTCAGTAAACTCATCAAGCAAGCCCAGACGATCTTGTTGGATGCGTCCAAAAAGACCGCTTACGATAGCCAATTAGCCAAGCTCTTCGAATCGCACAGAAAACAAAAAGAGCTAGGGAAACCAATCACCGCAAGCGCAACGGCCTCTATAGGAATTCTCGCTAAATCCGCTTCGAAGAAAAACTCGCAAGCACCACTCCAAGACGCACCACCGAACGAAGACCAACTGCTCCCCAAAGGGGACCCCATGCAGCCCTTTGTAATCCCATCAACCGATTTGCCGGCAACCTACGGCCCCCCTAACGCACTTGGCAACCTGACGGTCCAAAAGCGTCGCGAAGAACTCTCGGCACTCTTCCCATCGCTACTGATGATGTCCCATTCCACCGAAGTGCCCAAGGAGCAGATTCCCGCCTGGCTCATCGCCGCAGATCGGAAACCGACAAACCCCACCTCTACGGTTTCGAACACAGCTTCCCTCTCTCCTGCCAACCACCAAGCGTCCATCAAGCCCCAAGACTCGCCGGTCGATCTAGTCGGGCAACTGCGCAAGCGACGACAAAGACGAAACCTCCTAGGCGTCGGTGGCATGATCCTAGCCGCCATCAGCCTGCTTGGGTTTGCCAGTTACCAATTTGCCTCCAACCGGTCGAAAGTCGCCAAAGCCGAGCAAGAAAAGAAGATGCTCCGACAAAACGGAGCCAATCAACCACCAGGTCCAGGAACAGACCAAGCAAACAACAAACTTCCTGAGCTTGTCATTAAGCCCAACGCAGATCGCAAGGGAGCCCCCAACTCCCAACAATCCCTGCCGCAATTGCCCCAGGTCAATCGAGATCCCTCGGACTCGATGCCAGCCGAAGTGAAGATGCCAGCCGAAGTCGACCCAGATAAAACCGATCCGGCCATGGTCACTCCAGCTCCCATGCCCGAGCCCCCCCCCAAACCAGAGCCTGCGCCCAAGGGTGAATCGCCCGAATGGAAAATGGCCATGACCAAAGCTCGCGAGTCGCTCTCCAAGGGCGACCTGAAAGAGTTCGAGCCACTCATGACAGGCCTGTTGGACAAAGCAGTCACCAAGGAAGGCAAAGAGCAAACCCTAAGGCTCGATCAAGCTGGTCAGCTTTATAAGATCTATGTCGAGTCGTTCGAAGAAGCTAAACGAAAAGCCAAGGGGGCTTCGTCCTTAAAAGTCGGCACTGCAGAATTTAGCATCGTCGAAGTCACACCCGAGAAGCTCATCGTTCGTTCGCAGGGTCAGAACAAAACTTACCAATGGGACAAACTCCCGCTTGGATTGGCAGCGGCCCTTTCAGATCTGGGCTTGAGCGAATCGGCTCCGGTGGACGTGGCTGCAAGGGCGATCTACTTTTCGCTGACCCCTTTTTATCAAGAAGAAGCCAAAGCCAATACGTTGATCACCAAGCGGATCGATGGATGGTTCGAACGTTCGGCTGGAAAAGAGAGCGTTCGAGCCGATATCAAACAATTTTTAACCGACACGTACGAATAAGAAATCCCATGAATCGTTGCTGAGTGCAAGGATTGTGCGTGGATCCTGATTCATTCCTAAAAAGCCATTTTGCCAGATCGTATGTCGAGCGAATCACCTGCAATCCCTGTAATCCAACCCAAGAATCGGACATGGCCCAAGCGCTTGGTTTTTTTGGGGACCGCCGCTGTGGTCATGTTGGGGATCTTTGGCGCAACGAACAATCGGCTCGAACTTTTAAAAAGGCCCGAGCAAATCTGCTCGACCTTTGATGCAACGGTGCTGCTGGCTGCCAAGCGCGTCGATCAAGAATTCGAAGAGGAATGGAAAGCAAAAGGGCTCAGGCCCGCACCCAAGGCTCCTTGGAATACCGTGGCAAGAAGGATCAGCTTGGGGATGGTCGGCAATGGACTGTCGCTTGAAGAATATAGGTCCTTGGAAAAGTTGCCTCAGGAGCAGCGTGTTTCCTGGTGGACCGAGTACCTGCTTGAAGACCGTAGGTGGGCCGATCATTTTGCCGAACGTTTTGCGCGAGCCACGGTCGGTACCGCTGGTGGCCCCTTTTTGATTTACCGTCGTCGCAAGTATGTCGATTGGCTAGCCGATCGATTCCAAGAGAACATGGGCTATGACACCATCGTGCGGAAGATCCTCGTCGCACGCGGATCGTGGACCGATAGTCCTGAAGTGAATTTTCTGACCGCGACGATGGACGAAGCCGACACCAACAAGCCCGATGCCGTTCGGCTCGCGGGCCGAACATCTCGAGCGTTCTTGGCCATGCGCATCGATTGCTTGCAGTGCCACAACGACTACTTGGGAAATGTAAAGTTCCCTAATCAGGAATCTTCGCAGGACAATAGCGGCGAGGATTCCTTGCGAATCGGTCAGCAGAGGGACTTCCACCAATTGGCTGCTTATTTTGGTGGGATCAGGATGGAGAATCCGTTCAGTGGGCTCAAAAACGAAGGGTTGGCTTACAAGACCAAGTATTTAGGCCAGGAGACCGAGACAGAGGTCCAGCCCAGTGTGCCCTTTGAGCCAAGCTGGTGCAGCCAACCTTCGTCCGATCGACAAGGACTAGCCCAGTGGGTCACCCACAAGAGCAATCGCGCGTTTGCTCGTGCGACGGTCAATCGTGTCTGGGCGATCTTGGCAGGCAAACCGCTAGTGCAACCCATCGATGACATTCCTGCATCGGGCCCTTATCCAGCTGGATTAGAACCGCTAGTGGATGACTTTATCAAGCATCAGTACGATCTAAAGCGACTCGTGCGGGTGATAGTAGCCACCAGCGTGTATCAAATCGATTCGCAGTGGAGCCAGGGTGATTCGGTACAGACCGAGCAAATCGATCAGGAGTATGAAAGAAGCTGGGCGGTGTTTCCGATATCGCAACTAAGGCCTGAGCAGATGGCAGCAGCGGTCCATCAGGCCTGTAGGCTCAAGACGATCGATGCATCGAGTTCGATCCTCTCGCAGCTTGAGATGTTCGGAGGGGTCAACGACTTCACGGCGGCTTATGGCAGTCGAGGCGAGGACGAGTTTGCTGAGCAATCCGTCACGGTGCCACAGAGACTGCTGATGATGAATGGCAAGTACTTGTCGGAGCGGATCGACAACAACCCAATCATGAACGCTTCGGCGCGGATCGCGGGTTTAGCCAAAGACGACATCACGGCCGTACAAACGGCATTTGTATCGACGCTCAATCGACCCGCCGACGATCAAGAGCAGCAGTATTTCGTAGAGCGATTCCATGGTAAGCGTGGCGATGCCCGTAGCCGTGAACTGGGGAATTTGTATTGGGTTCTGCTCAATAGTTCTGAGTTTCAGTGGAACCATTAAGTTTCGCGGGCCCAATGGATTAGCACCGGTGATTCCTGGACGGCTTGGAGGCTCTGGACCCAGACCTCAAAACTCCCACGATAGCCATCTGATTTGGACTCAAGTCTCGATAGCCAACTCCTGAGGGTCCCTCGCTCGGAATGCACGCAACAGGCCGTGGCAAGCGCATCAGCACTCGTCGCATCGCTGGCAAGCACTGTCGACATCACCGTATTGGTTAACCCCCGCTGCTTGGCCGGATCGACGATATGGCTAGTTGGCTTATCCCCAGCCTGAGCACCTGGCCGGTCTCGGTACTTTTGATGCAAATCGCCACTGGTGGCAATCCCGCACTCGGTCAACCTCATTTGACGTAAGCTTCGATCCGAATGATCCAGCATACCGATCGACACCGGCCAACCCTGACTCTGGGGCGTCGGCACTTGGCCAAACACCATATTCCCTGACGCATTGATGCAGTAGCGGTGAATCCCAAGTTCCAGCAATCGTTCCCCAAGCCGATCGACCACGAAACCCTTTCCTATGGCTCCAAAATCTAGGCGCAGGCCAGGTCGCTCAAATCGTATCTTCTTACCCCCTGGATCCCACTCGATGTGTCCCCAACCACTGCTGTAAAGGGCTTGATCCCATTGTTGCTGCGTAGCGATTGTTTTACTTCGGCGAAGCCGTGTCAACGCTCCAATCGATGCGTCAAAGGCTCCTTCGCTCCATCGGTTCCATTGGTCGCATAGCATCAACACTTGCCACAATTCCGTGCTGCATGTATGCCAGTTCCCATCGTCTGCCTGACGACACAACGTATTGACTTGACTGTCCTGCTGATAGTCGCTCATGACTTCGACCCACCGATCGATGTCGGTTTGTAGGATCTGGCCGATGTCCTGTGAGCTATTACTTGTACTCCCGTCGCCAACGATCCAGCGAACGTCGATCTGAGAACCCATCGCCGGGATCGTCAGAACGTAGGCATCCGGATGGTCCTGCTGCAATCTCATGGTGCTGGGAAATTCCGACGGGGATGTTGATCCAAGTCGTCTTGGGAATCGTTAGGACGATCGACTTGGCGCACTTGTTCGGCATCGATCGTATCGGACCTGCGAGGCCATCCAGGCGGATCAAATCCAAAGGGTTCGTTGGGATGGATCGGGAATGGCCAAGCTCGACCGGACTGATTGATCACGATCAACTTCGACTGCAAACGCTCAAAGGAATTGATTCCATAGAGCACGATACCAAAGAGCACGCCCATGAAATCCCAGTTCCAAAGAAAGAACAAGGTCAAAAATCCAGCCCCGAACTGCCCGACTCGGGCGGAGTATTCGATTGCATTCTCACGGCTGGTAAAGTAACAAAGCAAGCAACGCAGAATCCGCCCGCCATCGAGCGGAAACAACGGCATCAAGTTGAAAACCGCAAGTACAAGGTTGGCCACCAGCAATTGCTGCGCCCAGGACATCTCTCGGATCTTGGACAGTTCCAACGCGGGCAGTGCACCGATCGACAATCCCAAGCCCAGTAGGATGGCGATTGCAAAATTGACCACAGGACCTGCAATAGCGATCCAGCCATCTGGCCATGGATCCAATTGGCCCCCTTGGATCCGGGCGATACCCCCGATGGGTAGCAGGGTGATGTCAAGCGTCGGACGTCCAAAATACCGAGCAGCCCCGGCATGCCCCAACTCGTGCAGAAACACGCATGCAAAGACCGAGAAAATAAAACCAACGGCGGAAATCGCTGGTCCGACACCTCGTGAGACATTGCTGAAAAAGACGATCAACGCCAGGATCCAGAACGTCCAATGGATGTAGATCTTGGTCCCATAGATGTTTCCCAAGTAAAGCGTCTTGAACATGCGTCGATCGAGGTCTCTTTGGTCTAAAGGAGATAACGTTGAATCCGATTGTTTCCAGAGTCAACCACATAGACCCGTTCTTTCGAGTCCAATGCAACGGCCCATGGTTGGTTGAGTTGACCAAGTTCTTTGCCTACCGCACCCCAACTTGATATCGCTTTGCCTTGGCGAGTCCAGCATTGCACGCGATGGTTTCCGTATTCGCTGACCAGTAGACGATTTTCCGACAGTAGGGTCATGCCATAAGGAAACTGCAACTGGCCGATTCTTTGGCCTTGCTCGCCCAAGACGTTGACCAATCGAGGCTTGTCCCCTGTCCAGTCAATCACTTGGATCCGATGGTTGCACGAGTCGGCCACCCACAAGAGTCCCTGCTCGTCGACAGCCATCGACTGAGGGCGACTGAATTCCATCGGCTGATCGCCATGCTGACCCATCCGATCGATGTACTGGCCATCGGCAGTGTATTTGTAGATGCGTTCGTACTCGCCGTACTCGCTTAAGTAAATCGTCCCGTCGGCAGCGCGAACGAAATCGGTCACCCAGCCGAACTGACCGGGCTCAGGGCCGTTGACCCCTCCAATAGTTCGCTCGGCAACAAGTTGGCCTTGGGCTGTATAAAACAGGAATTGAAAATAATGAGTATCGATGACCACCAGATGATTGGTCTGTGGATCGTAGCTTGCACCGGTGGGCTTGCCGTTGGCCCATTGGGGTGTTTTCCAGCCGCACAGGAATTTGCCGTTGGAATCAAAGGCTTGGACGCGCGCTGTTTTGTCGATGACAAAGACTTCGTCGTTTGGACCGATCGCCATGGCTCGGGGTTTTTGGAATCGGCCGTCGGCCAGTCCCCGTTGCCCGATCACCAGATCGCAACGGTATTTGCTTGGGTGGTTGTTCGGCTCGGCTGTACCAGGAACGCAGCCTGACAAGCAGACCGAACCTGCAAGGCAGGATGCGATCGAGGAGCTGGCACGACTCAGAAAGGCTCGTCTTTGCAAGCGAGTGTTCGGTTCGAGCGGATCTGGGTTTAGGAAGGACTCCATAGCGACTTAATGATACGCCAAAGGCCAGGAAAGCCGATCCCCTGTTTTGGAGTTTTGTGCTGCCAACTACCGTGTAAAGTGGGGCTTTTGCCCCGTCGGCAGGATCCCATGCACAATAATCCCTAAAGAACCTTAAAATGCGTTTTTGAAAATCACTAGACGAAACCATTTCTTACCGCTTACACCCTTGTCCAACATGCTAAAGCCTCCCACAGTTCTCAAAGCATCTATTTGGATTTTGGTCCTTCACTTGGGATTCCTGCCATTCCCAATCCTATGGAAAACCGCCCAAGCTCAGTTTCCAGCCGATCATTTTGATCCGCTCGAACCGTCTGCTGTGGTCGAATTGCCAGGGACTCAAAGATTAACTCTGCAAGGCGATATTGCTTCGGAACTGGTTTCAGGCGTCGATCGATTCTTGCTTAAGCAGCTCGCGGATTCTGGCCAACAGAGGCTCGCCAATTGGCCCAAACCAAGCTCTGCGCCGGAGGCTCTTACCGAAGAGGCTTATCGGAATGCGACTCAGGATTTGCGAGCCGACTATGCACGCCGAATCGGACTTGTGGATGCTCGCTTGGAGCCTCAGCAGTGGGTGATCGAACGCCCGATGGATCCAAATGGTTTGACAAGCGATCCGACTGCGTTAGCTAGCGATAGCGAAGTTCAAGTTCAGCAGGTTCGCTGGCAGGTTTTGGAAGGATTTGAGGCAAGTGGACTGTTGCTGATTCCTAAGACGATTCGCTTTGGTGCTGTCCTGGTTCCCGATGCAGGCCAATTGCCTGAGCAACTTTGCGGGGTCGGACAGGAGTCTACTACCGATGCGTTGGTGTTGGCCCGCGCCGGTGGCCTGGTTGTTGTTCCCCAAGTAGCCAGTCGCCATCGCGAAGCTCGGCTTGGACGGGCCGTGATGACGGACCAAGAGTTCCTCTATCGATCAGCATTTATTTTGGGGCGGCATTTGCTGGGTTATCATGTTCAGCAAAACATGTCGGCAGTGGATCTGCTTAAGAAAACGATTCCGGATCGTCCTATCTTGGTTGCAGGTTGGGGCGAAGGTGGATGGATCGCATTGGCCACCGGAGTGTGCGACACGCGTATCGCTTTGACATGTGTGTCGGGACATTTTGGACCCAAGGAAAACATCTGGGAAGAGCCGATCCATCGCAATGTGCATGGATTGCTCAAGCACTTTGGTGATGCACAACTTGCTGCCTTGATCGCTCCACGACGTTTGGTGATTGACCCCACGGTTGGTCCTTCGGTCCAGATCGGTGGAGAGGGAGGAGCCCCGGGGCGTTTGCAGGGACCGGCGCTTTTGCAGGTGCAATCCGAAGTCGACCGTGCCAAGGCGTGTTTAGCAAACTGGAAACTTCAAGACCGTGTTGTGTTATGTCCAAGCTCCAATGCCTCAAACGACAAAATGCTCGGGATCAGCGACTTAGCGATAGAAACATGCCTCAAGCAAATGGCATTGGATATCAAAACCGACTCGATACCCTTTGGTTCAAGCCGAAAGGCTATTGCCGATGGGCATTGGGATCGCCTTGGACTGCCAGAAGCTAGGCGGTTGGCTTGGCTTAAGCAACTGGATCGCTGGCAGCAGCGAACCTTGGATCTAATCCAATACGAGCGAGATGCTTACTGGAAAAATCTCGACACTTCGTCGCCGCAGAAGTTTGCTCAAACCATCGAGCCTTATCGCAAAGAGTTTCAACAGGAGGTGATTGGACAATGGGATATTGCCAAGAAGCCGTTGGTGCCAAGGACGCGGTTGGTCTATGACAGGCCAAAGTGGCGAGGCTATGAAGTCGTACTCGATGTGTTTGATGAAGTGATCGCTTATGGAGTTTTATTGGTTCCCAAGACGGACGAGCCAATTAGCAAGAGACCTTGTGTGGTCTTTCAGCATGGGCTCGAAGGGAGGCCGACCGATACGATTGTCAAAGACCACCCGGCCTATCACGACGTCTCGGCTCAGTTGGCTGAGCAAGGTTACGTCGTGTTCGCACCGCAGAATTTGTATTTATTCACCGATCGATTTCGAACGCTTCAGCGCAAAAGCAATCTTCTAGGACGGACGTTGTTTTCAACTATCATCGCCCAGCATGAGCAGATCGTTAAGTGGCTCGGTAGCCGCCCTGAGATCGACCCGAGTCGGATTGCCTTTTATGGACTTTCGTATGGAGGCAAAAGCGCTATGAGGATCCCGGCGCTGGTGCCTGAGTATTGTTTATCGATATGTTCGGCAGACTTCAACGATTGGGTATGGAAGAACGCGAGCACTTCGGCTCCTTACAGTTACGTATGGACGATGGAGTATGAGATTTTTGAATTTGATTTAGGTCGCAAGTTCAATTATGCCGAGATGGCCACGTTGATTGCCCCCAGACCTTTTATGGTCGAGCGGGGTCATGCCGATGGGGTAGCACCAGATGAGCGCGTAGGCTTGGAGTTTGCCAAGGTTCGGCGGATGTATGCCGCTAGGCTTGGGCTACCAGAGAGGGCGGAGATTGAGTGGTTCAATGGGCCACATACCATCCATGGAAAAGGAACATTTGAGTTCCTTCGCAAACATCTTGACCCCAAGCGGTAGGGGGGGAAGTCAAGTCGGTTTGTCGGTTCTTTTGTGGTTGATAGTCTATGGGTTCTCCGTCGGCGTGGAGTCCGACGGAGCCCAAGACTTTATCTGAGTAATTCCTTGAAGAGCCAACGTTGGTTGGCTGTGGGGTTACTTCAGCAGGTCAGAAATCTTTTGGAAGCTCTTGATGGAGCTTAGAGCAGCGTCGACGCCACCGGTGGCTCGGACGAAGGCTGCTGCTGCCTTGATATTCGAGAGATCGAACTCGGTGTTGGTTGTTTTGACCGTATTTTTGGTTCCTGGTTTGCGACCACGCTTGGACTTACGCTTTTTAGCGCCGGCGGTACCGCGAAGAGCTTGGCTAACAATTGCTGGATAGACTTTATGGCCTTGTTCGATCAGAGCTTTGACGATATCGGAAATTTTCATACCAGGGTTAGCAGCTGCGAAATCTCTAATCATTTGGGATTTGTTTCCGCCGGCTTTCTTGGTGCCCTTTTTCATTCAGTGGATCCTTATCAAAAGATGGTTCATGGGGGTGATCACAAGTTTCGAGTATAGATGGAAAATCGCTTGGTGTGGAGTCAATTTATCAACAAACAGCCAAGGAGCCTAAAATAAAGCCGATTAAGCAGACTTAGGAGTTGGAAATATAGAAGAATCGACGATGTGCTTAGGAATTAATACGCAAAGTAGCCGCTTGCATCAAGCCACTGGTAGGCGCATCGAAAGGGGGGTCTTCAGGAATTATTGTGGGTGCTACGTAAGTTCGTGCATCGCATCGGATTTCGTCGTACTGGTACTCAGCGAAGCGGTACTCAGTGCAACGGT
>JAGWZB010000470.1 GCA_018969045.1 Planctomycetota bacterium
GGGCTATTCCTGAGGAATTCCGACTGTCTTAGGTTTCATTTCGTGGGCGCTTCCCAAACGGGAGAGAAATCAGCGGTCGGATTGACCAGGCTCTTTACAGATCGTTCGAGCATGATCAAAGAGGGTTCGTCGTCTGGATATTTCTGAACCAACTCCCCAAAGAGACGAGCCGCTTGCCGGAACTGCGTTCCCGACTCGTAAAGCATAAGGCCTTCTTGGTATCTGTTGACCAAGTTCTCATCGGCCTCTTCCTCGGACATTAGTTGAAATAGATCTACTTCTCCATCCAAACCTACAACTCTCGCTCTGCAGAGTCTACGTTTAAGCGTATCTGCAGGTAAGCGGGCTGCTGTGGACTCGGCCATCAAGGTCGATACTTTCCACTGTTTGGTCAAGCCTTGGATCCGGCTACCCAAGTTTACCGTACGCCCCATGGGGCCGTATTTGAATTTTTGTCTCGAGCCGGTATTGCCAACCCGAGCCATTCCGGTGTTAAGCCCAATGCCAAAATCAATTTTGAAGCTGATCTTGCCTTTGTAGCGATCGTTCAAGAGCTTTCTAAGCTTCATCATCTCAAGTGCGGCTCTGACGGCGCTGTAGCTGTGCGAAGCCTCTTCCTCGGGTGCACCCCACATCGCAAACAGCTCATCTCCGACGTAATCGACCAGCACGCCATCTGCCTCGAGCACCACTCCTGATAATTCGCTAAGGGTGTCGCTGAGCCACATCATCGCTTGGTTGGCTTCCATCGTATCGGTCGCCTTGCTAAAGCCCCGGATATCGCAAAACAAGACACTCACCTCGGCATCCTTGCCATCCAGAAAGGTGTCCCCCTTGCTGAGCAGACTGCCGATTACCTTTTTAGAAAAGAATTGCTGGTAGGTGCTAAGCTCTTTCTCTTTTTTCACATTCGCTAAACGGTTGGCGGTAGCTGCGCTGAGGATAGCTACGAGGTTAATCTCATCGTTGGTAATCGCTGCAGGTCGCTTAGAACCCATCTTGTACGTTCGATCGGCGTAGAGGACCCCAAGCAACTCCGGTTTTTCATTGCCAAGGTTTAGCAGGGGGCTAGCGATGGCCGTTTGCAGTTCCATCAGACTCTCGGAGGTTCCATCCAAATCGTCGTCAGGGTACGTGGAGACGGTTCCCGAGGCCAGGACGCGTTCGAGAAGTTTCTTCGAAGGGAGTTCGGGGACCAGGTTGGGAGATTTCAAAAACTGATTCTTCTCATCGTACAACCACCTGTCCCCTTGGCGTGTGATAATCTCGACGCGATCCATATCCATCACCCGAATGACCGCTTCGGCAATCCCCTTGAAAAATGTCGGTGAATCGATTGGCTGCTGCAATGCGGAAATCACCGTTTTCATGGCTTGCAAAAACAGCTTATTTCCCTCCGATCCCTCTATCTCTTGAGAGAAAACCGTATGGGATGATCCAACGGAACTCTGAGATGAAAAGCTCGATCCGCTGGAGAAGCTGGTGCCACTTGCGCTTCCTAGAATCGATTTCAGTTGGTCTTCGAACTGCGGATTAGATACCTGATCGTCCGGGATGAATTCCGAACTTTCCAACAGCTCAACACTAACTGTAAACTCCTCTGGTAAAAGGAGTTTGATCGGTAAACCGCGTTCGATGGTCTCGCCGGGTAGGATCCTGGTCCTGGCCTCGGTCCCTTCGAGCGACCAGAGATCTTTGTTGCTCGCGTGAATGTTCGTGACGCGAACCATGCCTCCGCCGACGGCTTGGATTCCGCAGACTTTGCGCGGGAGTTTGTTCGCCCCGCCTGTTCCAGCAATCACCCAACGCAGATACCCTTCGGTTCGATTGGTAAAGGGAATTGTGTCCCCAATGTCTGTTTTATCACGTCGTCCGACCTCTATGTACTCATCGACCCGAATATCCCCTACAAACGCTCCATCCTTCGCTAGTTCAATTCGCATTAACATAATTCATTGCGCCGTATCAAGGACCTTTTCCGATGACAATCAAACCAGAACCTTCTAGGGAGGGTCGATCGTTAATTATAATCGACTCAAATAGGAAACAGACCTTGTCAAACCCAGTTACGCTCAGAAATAGCTTCCTGAGTATTCCGAAGGAAAGGTTGCGTAAGGTATTCTAATGGACCTTGATCCAAACCAACTCGTAAAAAGGTTCCTTGGACCATGGATCCTCTTGGCGGAGTTGGTGTGCCTGATGGGAACCCAGTGTTGCTTTGGATTTCAATCACCCAATCGGATGCTTGAGCAGACGCTGACTTCCCAGGTATCACCTCTGGTCTATGATTCGCAATCGACCCATCGAAGGGAGTATCAGACGCTCGGGGCGAGTTCCTGCTCGGCTTCGGCGTGCCATGGTGGACCCGCTGCGGGTGTATCGGAGACGCAAGCAACCCGAGGCTCGGAGTACCCACTTTGGTTCGAAAGCGATCCGCATGCGCGTTCCTGGAGAACGCTCAATTCGAAGCGGTCTGTCGAGATACTTGAACGTTTGCATATTTTAGTCGATGGAGAAATCGCTAACCGCTTGGCCTACCAAAATTGCTTGGCCTGTCATAACACGTCGGTCGATCTAGAGTCAGATGGAATTTCCCCTGTTTTACCAGAAGGGGTAGGCTGCGAAGCGTGCCACGGTCCGGCGCAGGCTTGGCGAGATTCGCACTATCAGGGCCCTGCAAGCGTCGATTTGGCCCTTGCAAACCGAGGTTTGGTCGATACCAAGTCTGAGTGGATTCGAGCCAAGGCCTGTACGCTATGCCATGTCGGTGGCCCTGATCGCGACATGAACCACGATATCATCGCTGCTGGTCATCCGGCCCTGTATTTTGACTACAGCACTTACCTAAAAGCTTATCCAAAGCATTGGCGTGATCGTCCCGAAGTCAGCGTCGTCTCTGGCCCCAAGCGCTGGATAGTATCCCAGATCGCTCAAGCGGATTCCGAACTCGAACTCATAAAAACGCGAATTCGCTCCACCCATTCTCATTCGACTTGGCCCGAGTTCTCCAATTTTC
>JAGWZB010000471.1 GCA_018969045.1 Planctomycetota bacterium
GACCAGCGGTTTTCACAAATCCAGATTGGGATCAAGTACCCACCGGATTGCTCCACTGGGCGAGATCATCAAGCATGCCCTGCATGCGTTCACGAAGCGTTTTCATGATGGGGTCTTCCTCTCCCTTAGGAGCTCGGTCTGCGGGGACTTCGATTGGCTCGTCGATGCGAATAACCACCTCCATCGGTCCATGAACTCCCGCTTTATCCGTCAGGTCTTCCTCCAACCGCTCGACCGTTTCGAGAATCCTGGTATCGGTCGTAGGCGAAGAAAGATACTCCGGAGGATAGGAAGCAATTTGCTGTGAAAGATAAATACGCGATAGCTGTTCCCACCGCCGCTGACGCTCTTTTTCATTCAATTCACCGGTGGTCAAATCGGGAACAATTTTCATGCGCAACGCTTTGATCCGCGGAATAATTGGACCATCCCCCTCCTTGCCCAACCACTCTTTTTCCAGCGGATCCAATAGATGATCGACAAGGCCTTGTTGTCGATCGACGAACGATCCGATTTGGGGTGCTCCCAGGTACTCGATCTCCTTGAGACTGAGCATCGCATGGGTGATCTTGGCGATTCGCTCAAGGATCGGAGCCTGCTTGGTCGCCTCCCAAGTCAATCGTTTCTCAAGAGACTCAAGCGTTGGCCCAACCGCCTTATTCAAGTCGCCGTGAAACAAGTACTTGATCGCCACCGGATGGATAACAACCTTCGAAGAACTGCTCTCTTTAGCCCGACGCTTGGCTGCCGTCCGTGCCATGAACGCCACTCCGTCTAGAAGCGGTTGCAAAACATCGTTGGTCCGAAAAACCGCCCCCTCGGGAAAAACCACCAAAGGGCGATCGGGCACTGAAAGCGTTTCGATGGCTAAATCCAAGGCTTGGCGATCGAGCCCCTCGCGATAGACACTGTAAGCTCCCATGGTGCGAAGAGCCCATCGCTGAAAACGACTTTGGTGAAACAAGTGCCAACTGGCCATCGCGTACATCAAAGTATCGGCAGCCACTGCCACATGCGACAAGACCAATGGGTCTGCATACCGGCAATGGTTCGGCGCCAAAAGCACTCCATGACCCTTCCTGAGCGATTCACGGAAATGATCGATCCCCTCGAGGCGATGCGAAACGACTCCCTCGTACCGACGCAAGTACCAAGGCACAATGTTGAGTTTCAAGACGGTGCGAGGAAACCACCGGCGTCGATTCGGAGGGATGAATTCGTAAGGCTTTTCGATGATGATGTCTTGCACTGAGTTCTCCTAATGAGCTCAAGATACACTCGCATGGACAATCCCCCCCAATATCGGAATAACTCCATGGAATCGTCTCTGAGCGAGACCCTTGTAAGTGTAATCACCCGAAAGTATGGGGTATATTCCAGATATGAAAAGCAAACTCAAGAAACTGAATCTTGCAAACCAAACTTCCGCCAAGCTCGAAACGACCATCGCTTCGCTTGCGGATCGTTTCCTAAGCTACCTGCGCAGCGAATGCCACCTGGCTACCAATACCGTCGAATCCTACCAAAGGGATCTTACCCATTTCCAAACCTGGCTAGCAGGTCGATCTCCCAACAAGCTAAAGATTGACGATTTAATCAATTATTTGGTCTGGCTCAAAGATCAACGATTGGCTGCAAGCTCGATCGCTCGCCATATCGTCTCTCTGAGAATGTTCTATAAATTCCTTCAACTCGAAGCCGCGATCACCGACAATCCCGCCGAATTGCTCACTACGCCTAAGCTTTGGCGACGAGTTCCAACGGTCATCCACGCAAGCCTGATCGATCGGTTTCTAACGGCCCCGAAAAAGTTCGATCCTCTGTGGCAACGGGATCGAGCGATCCTCGAACTGCTCTACGCGACCGGTTGCCGTGTCTCGGAAGTCTCCGACATGCTCCTAGCGAATGTCTTCCTCGAACAGGGCTACTGCTTGGCCGAAGGCAAAGGGAGTAAGCAAAGGATGGTCCCCCTAGGCCAAAGAGCTGTCGAAGCGATCCGAGAGTACATCAAGGATTCGCGAGCCCAGCTTACCCTAACCAAAGATCCTAAACAGACACCTTGGTTGATCGTTTCACGCACCGGCCAACGCCTTAGGCGTGAAGCCATCTGGGAACTAGTCAAACGATACGCCCTTCGAGCAGGTATCGATCCTGAAACCTCCCCCCACACCCTTCGACATAGCTTTGCCACCCACCTACTAGCCGGCGGTGCCGATCTAAGACTCATTCAAGAAATGCTTGGACATGCCAGCATCGAGACCACTCAGATCTATACCCAGGTCGAGAACAGCAAACTTAAGCGGGTTCATCAGCAATTCCATCCGCGAGGTTAATCGCAATCTTGGAATTAGCTACTTGGGTTCTCGAAGGATTTTGACCATCGACTTGCCCTTGGCCAATTCATCGATGAGCTTATCCAAATAACGAATCTCGCGCATCAACGGTTCCTGAACCTCTTGGACCCGAACCCCACAGACAACCCCTTGGATCAACTCCCTGTTGGGATTCATTCGAGGCGCATTGGAAAAGAAAGTCTCTATATCAGACCCCGTGACCAAAATCTCATCGATTTGGGATTGGTTGTAGCCAGTAAGCCATGTGAGGATCTGATCGACCTCTTCTTTGGATCGACCTTTCTTCTGAGCCTTCGCGACATAGCATGGATAAACACGTGCAAAGCTCATGGTATAAATCCTGTGCTTTTCGGACATCAACCACCCTCGCTTCCAGGTTTAAGGCTCGACTTTCAACGAAAAAGCCTCTCGGGGTGCGAGAGGCTTTTGTGGAATCAAAAGACTTTGGTTGCTCAAATCAGCCGCCGCCTGGGACCGCACGCCCGTCGGTAGGCGTTGGAGTCTTGGCCGTTTCCTTTTGCATCTGCTCGTAGCGCTTGGCGTCTTCTTCCAATCGCTTCTTGACATCTGGTGGTGGCTCCTTGCTTCCTGTGCCAACTGTGTTTTCACCGCCCGAATCGCAACCGACCAAGCACATCGGCATGGTTGCCAAGCACAT
>JAGWZB010000472.1 GCA_018969045.1 Planctomycetota bacterium
CTTTCAATGGCTTGGATGGTCGCTTGATGGACTTGCTGGCCCGTCACACCGGCCCGGACCGCATTGGTCGCGGCGAGTTTGGCCGCGACGACGGCTTGGTGCATGGCAGTAAGCTCAGTGCTGATGGATCCATGGACCACGGTGCGAGTGCAGTCGCCGTTGTAGAGATTCGATTTGACTCTGGGGAAAATATCGACAATGACAGGTTGTTCGGTCATCAGTGGTCCATGGCCATGGTCATGGCAATCGGCACCCACGGGTCCACATGCGACAATGGCACCGGGGTTGGAGCAATCGCGTTCCAGGAGCCACACATCGATCAGGGTTCTCATTCGCTCGCTCGTCAGCGGCGAGCCTTGATGGATCAATACACCTTGAGCATCGGCGCTTGCGCGAGCGATGGTCGAGCATGCCAGTTCCATGACTTCCTCGGTGATCCTCTGAGCATCGCGAATCATTTCAATTTCTTGAGCATCCTTGCGTCGACGTTCCATGACGCCCCATTGGGTATCGCACTCGATACCGATCCCGGCTCGCCTGAGCATCTCGGCATAGATCATGGGCATTGATCGGTCGACGACAACGTTTCGAAACCCAGACCTTCGAAGCATTTCGGCTGCTGACTGGGCTGTCGCGGTTTCGCGATCCCCAGAGAGCCCTTCGGTGGGGGCGAAGTCGGCTGGGCAAGCGACTTGGTCGACAGCCGCGTGCAAAGAAGCGCGTCCCATCTCGATATCTCGGCAGATCAGCAACGACTCAAAGTTACCATCGGCTCGAGGGACTTGAAGGTACACCACAGGGTCCCCGACCAGAAAGCGGATGCAGCGATAAAGGCCTGCGTTGAGCGTTGGGATCCCGGCCATCATGCGAGGGGTGTTCGAAGCGGTTGGATTCATGGCATGGCTTTCTGTTTAGTTCTTGAGTTTTCCTTGAAGGGTCAGGACCACGGTCCGTGGAGTAGCCGCGTTTCGATGTTCGCATAGATAGATGCCTTGCCAAGTCCCCAGGGCCAAGGATCCTCGGGATATCGGCAAGACCAGGCTTGCTCCAAGCAACGAGCTTTTCACATGCGCTGGCATGTCGTCAGGACCTTCGATCGTGTGCACAAAAGGCTGATTTTCAGGCACAAGCCTATTGAATGAGGTTTCCATGTCGATTCGGACATCTGGGTCAGCGTTTTCGTTGATCGTCAAACTGGCCGAGGTGTGCTGCAAGAAGACATGAAGCAATCCGACTTCGATATTCTCAAGCTCAGGCAGTGCCCAGAGGATCTCGCGGGTGACCAAGTGAAAGCCGCGAGGGTACGGTCCGATACGGATGGTATTTTGAGCCCAAAACATGCAAAAATTCTTACCTCTTGACCAAGAGCTTACCGGTATTTTCCAAGTAAAACCTAGGGCGCTGGCTCGGTGCGTCAACCCGACAAGATGCGGGTTCTTGACGGGTCGCTGCGCTTGGCGATACTTCGACTTCCAGTTTCATTGCGAACGCTTATCTTATACCAAATTCCATCAATCCTAATCACCGAAATCTTGAAAAGGTAACCCCAACATGCGACGCGCAAAAATCAGTATCATCGGAGCCGGTAACGTAGGTGCCACCTGCGCCCATTGGTGTGCAGCTGCCGAACTTGGAGACGTCGTTCTTTTGGACGTCCCTCAAACCGAAAATATGCCCAAAGGC
Source organism: Planctomycetota bacterium (assembly GCA_018969045.1). Lineage (GTDB taxonomy): Bacteria > Planctomycetota > Planctomycetia > Pirellulales > Pirellulaceae > JBKCUI01. Next base: position 1,684 of record JAGWZB010000472.1, read on the forward strand.
AAAGCGCTCGACCTGATGCAAGCTTCGCCCATCATGGGCTACGATAGCGCTGTGTCGGGTACCAACGACTACGCCGACACGGCCAACAGCGACGTTGTGGTCATCACCGCCGGGATCGCTCGCAAACCAGGTATGAGCCGCGATGACCTGCTAAGCACCAATGCAAAGATCGTTACGAGCGTCGCCGAGCAAGTCAAACGCACAAGCCCCAACGCCGTGGTGATCGTCGTGAGCAACCCTCTGGATGCCATGGTCCAACGAGCATTCCAAGTCCTCGGATTCCCCTCGCATCGAGTGATCGGCCAAGCTGGTGTGCTGGATACCGCACGCTTCCGCACCTTCATCGCCATGGAACTGGGCGTGAGTGTCGAAGACGTATCGGCCATGCTCATGGGTGGACACGGCGATACGATGGTCCCGATCGCAAGTTGCACAAGTGTTGGCGGTATCCCGGTTTCTCAGCTGATCCCCGATGCCCGTATGGCTGAAATCGTCCAACGCACGCGCGACGGTGGCGCCGAAATCGTATCGCTCCTGAAAACCGGCTCGGCCTACTATGCTCCGGCTGCCGCAACAGCTCAGATGGTCGAAGCCATCGTACGGGACAAAAAACGCTTGGTACCCGTAGCAGCCCTGTGCGATAAAGAATACGGCGTCGGTGGCTATTATGTCGGTGTGCCTGTCGTTCTTGGCAGCAAAGGTGTCGAGAAGATCATCGAACTCTCGCTGACGGACTCCGAGAAAGCCGCCTTCGCAAAGAGTGTCGATGCGGTCAAGTCCTTGGTGGCTTCCATGGAAACGCTTCTGAAGGCGTAAGCCTTTTTGCCGTCACCAATTCCCTATCTTACGGCAAAGCAAATGCTAGCAAATTGCAGTTTGGCGAACTTTGTCTAAAGTTCGCCGGATTGGGAATCGGCGGGATTGACGCACTAGCAGTCGCTACCCTACAAAACCAACACGGTGGCTGCCAAGGGCGTCTGCTGTGAACCTCTTGTCCGAGCATCTCTTATTGACCAAGGAACATCGGGATGAGCCGATTGCACAGTTTTCTGTCTCCGAGCTCAGCACCATCGCCGCGACCCTACGAGTCCACGATTCAGTCGCAAGACGATTTATCGGGGCTTGGTGTCGGCGATGGCGAGCGATCGTTTGGATCTTTAAACGCTCCTCCATCGATCGGATTTCCGCATCGGCTCTTTGTGCCTGAGCATTACGAGAGCGGGTATGCTTATCCACTTCTGGTTTGGCTTCACAGCGATCACAGCAGCGAGTATGAGCTTGATTCAGTGATGCATTCGCTTAGCATGCGAAACTATGCGGCGGT